>JAVBSI010000008.1:0-10547 GCA_031556815.1 Eubacteriales bacterium
CGGAGACCGGCGTGAAAATCGACATCGAGGATGACGGCCGCGTCTATATCGCCACTCCGGATGAAGCCGCCGCTACCAAGGCCCGCAAGATTATCGAGGGCATTGCCAAGGACGTGGAAGTGGGCGATGTATACCTGGGCAAAGTGGTGCGCATTATGAATTTCGGCGCGTTCATCGAGCTGACCCCCGGCAAGGACGGCATGCTGCACATCAGCAAGATGGCCGACCATCGGGTGGAAAAGGTGGAAGATGTGATGAACATTGGCGATGAGATCGAAGTAAAGGTGAACGAGATTGACGCACAGGGCCGCGTAAACCTGATTCGAAACGACATCGCATACCCTTCTGGCGCAGACCGTGGCGACGCGCCGCGGGGCAATGGCGCGGGCAATCGGGCCCGCCCGCCTCGCCGGGATGGTCGTCCCTTCGGTGGCAACGACCGCAACTAAACCGTAAAGCAGGCGGACGACCTGCATGCCGCCGCCGGCAGAGGCTTCGCGCCTTGGGCGGCGGCTTTTGTTTCCAGCCGGTGCATGGGCTGGGACAAAGCGGCGCACCCTACCGCCAGGGAGGGATGCCGCATGCCCAAAAGAGAAAGGAATAGGGATATGTTTGATCAAAAAACGTTAGGGAGCGGCCTCCGGCTGGTGGGGGAGCGGCTATCCCATGTGCGTAGCTGCACGGTGGGCGTGTGGGTGAAAGTGGGCTCCATGAATGAGCTGGCTGAGGAAAACGGCCTGTCCCATTTGATCGAGCACATGGTGTTCAAGGGCACGGGAAAGCGTAGCGCCCGGGACATCGCCGAGGAAATGGACATGGTGGGCGGTCAGCTGAACGCCTTTACCAGCAAAGATTGTACTTGCTTTTACGCAAAAGTCATCGATGAGGATCTTCCTCTAGCAATGGATATATTGAGTGATCTGGCCCTGCACCCTGCCTTTGATGAGAGGGAACTGCAAAAGGAGCGGGGCGTGGTGCTGGAAGAGATTGCAATGGTGGAGGACACCCCGGAGGATCTGGTGTACGAGCTGCTGAGCGAGGTGCAGCATTCCGGTTCACTGAAACGCCCCATTTTGGGTACCAACAAGGGAATCCGTGGCTATCAGCGGGAGGATATCCAGCGCTATTGGCGGCAGCACTATGTACCTGGCTCCATGGTGTTGGCCATTGCGGGCAATTATGATTGGGACGAGTTTCTCGGTCTGGCGGAACAGTACTTTGGCGATTTTACGGGTGTGGAAGGGCACGCCGCCATGGAGGGCGTTCCCACAGAAGTGCAAAGTGTTCAAAGCGGCCGCAAGGCACGGGAGAAGGACACGGAGCAACTGCATATTTGTATGGGGTATCCGGGTATTCCGTTGGGCGAAGATGATCTGTACCCGCTGTCGGTGTTCAACAATGTGCTAGGCGGAGGCATGAGCAGCCGCCTGTTCCAGCGTATCCGTGAGGAACTGGGCATGGCGTACAGCATCTATACCTACCCCAGCAGCTATCCCGGGTTGGGGGTGTTTAATGTATATGCGGGCACCACCCCGGAGAACGGGGAGACCGTGATCCGGGAAATGGAGGCGCAGATGGCCTTGCTGCTAAAGGATGGCATGAGCGAAAAGGAGTTCATCAGCGCAAAGGCACAGCTGCGGGGCGGCTTTGTGCTGGGGCTGGAAAGCTCCAGTGGGCGGATGCAGAGCATTGGCCGTAGCCTGCTGTTGCTTAATCGGGTCAATGACCCGGAGGTTCAACTGGAAAAGATCGACAAGGTGACCATGGAGGACGTGCTGCGTATTGGTACAGGCGTCCTTGGCGCTACGCCCAGCGCCGCCGTGGTGGGCAAAAAGGCGAAGATGTTTTTACAAATGATCGGAGGGGCCCACCATGGATAAGCTGGAGCAGATTTTTACCCTGCAAAAGGGGTTTCAGGACAAGCTGTGCCGGGAACGACGCCTGGAGGACATCACGCCTGAGGAATGGATCCAGAAGTTGACCTTGGCCATGATCTCCGAGTTGGCGGAACTGCTGGATGAGGTCAACTTCAAGTGGTGGAAGAATCCCCGGGAATTGAACCAGGCGGCCATTCATGAGGAGCTCAGCGATATCTTGCACTTTTTGGTAAGCATGTGTCTGCACGCGGGTATGACCGCGGATGACCTGTATAACGTGTATATTGGGAAAAACAAGGAGAATGTGCTGCGGCAAGAGGGTAAGAGCGCGAGAACTGGTTACGCCGTGGAGGAATAACCTTCCCAAGCGCTTGCCGCATTTTGCATGAGGCCATTTCGCCTCCTTTGGGCACGCTAGCGCCAAAGGAGGCTTTTGGTATGAAAAGAAAAAAGTTCGCTGGCTTGCTGACTTTGGGGATGGCGCTGCTGGCATTGCTTCAGGGATGCGCCGGCACGGCGGAAACCGTGGAGCCGCCGGTTTCCACGCCCAACAATATCAACAGGAACGCGGTGCGCTGGCCCCAAGACAAGTTAAAAGACAACGCGGACGGCGTCCCGGTTCTCTCCGTGTATGTGGTGGATGACAAGCAGGTAAAGGAAATGGACGTGGAGACCTATCTGCGGGGCGTGCTGGCGGGCGAAATGGAGAAGGATTGGCCCATGGAAGCTCTTAAGGCGCAAGCCATCTTGGCTCGCACCTTTGTGCTGAAGTTTGTGCAGGAGAAGCAGAGCAAGTACGAGAACGCCAATATCTCCACGGATATTGAGGAGGCGCAGGCCTACAACAGCCAGGACGTGGATGAGCGCATCAAGCAGGCGGTAAGGGACACCCAGGGTGTGGTGCTGTCCAGTGAAGGAGAGCTGCCCTACGCCTGGTTCCACGCCCACAGCGGGGGGATGACCGCTAAGGCCAAGGAGGGGCTCAATTGGGATAAGGCGGAACCGCCCTACACCCGGGTGATTCAAAGCGATGAGCCCTCGTCAGACAGCGTGGAGGATGCGCAGCCTTTGGCCGAGGCAGAGCAATGGGAAGCTTCTTTTCCGCTGCAAAAATTTGCGGACGCTTGCAATCAACAGGGGAAATCCGTCAAGCTTGCGGGAAATAGCAAAATTGCCATCGGTGATAAGGGAGACAGTGGGCGTGCCCTCACCCTGACCGTAGACGACCAGGAAGTAAACGCTGCGGAACTGCGCATTGCGATTGGCAGCACGGAGATGAAATCCACCATGCTCACCCAAATCACCATCGAAGGGAATCGTGTGCTCATGGAGGGTAAGGGCTATGGACACGGGGTGGGTATGAGCCAGTGGGGGGCTTACGGCATGGCGGCCGAGGGCAAGAAAGCCAAGGAGATTATCCGGCATTATTTTCAGAATGTGGAACTGGTGAAGCTGTGGTAATGCCGCCAACCAATAAAGCGCCTCTGCTGCCCAAACAAGCAGAGGCGCTACGCTTTGGAAAATTACAATAAGATACAGATCATACCGCCATTGCCTTCGTTGATGATTTTGGAGAGGGTCTCCTGCACCTTCTCCTGGGCATCGGCAGGCATGCGCATCAGCTTGTTGCTCAGCCCTTCCCGCACCAGCTCGTGTAAGCTCTTGCCAAAGAAGTTGGTATTCCAGATGCGTTGAGGGTCGTTCTCGAACTCGTCTAGCAGGTAACGTACCAGCTCCTCGCTCTGCTTCTCCGTACCCACCACCGGAGAGACCTCAGTCTCAATATCCACCCGGATCATGTGCAATGAAGGCGCATGGGCTTTCAGCTTCACGCCAAAGCGGCTGCCCTGCTGCACAATCTCCGGCTCCTGCAAGGTGAGCTCGCTCATGGATGGCGTCACCAAACCATAGCCGGTCTCCCGTACGCTTTGAAGCGCCTGGGCTACATGATCATACTCCGTTTTGGCGCTCACCAGCTCCTTCATAAGCCGCAGCAGGTGGGCATCCCCGCGGATCTCAGCGCCGCATTCCTCGCCCAGCACCCGGTTGAACAGCCCCTCTCGCAGCGGCAAGGAAAAGGTGAGCCGACCCTGGCCCAGGTCGATACCCTCCGTGGAAAGCCCGTCTGAGTAGGGGGAATCCGCAAAGGCAGCGGCAAAAATGCCATGGTCCCTCATCTTGCCAATGTGGCTGGCGCCAGTGGTAATGCGCTCCAGTACATGTTGGATCAGCCAGTGGTTCTCATCCAAGGCGTGCAGCCAGCCCGGCACCTCCATGCGAATCTCCCGCAGCGGGAATTGGAACAGCACCTGCTCAAAGACATTCTGGATGTCCGGCAGTTGCATTTCCTTCACATTCAGCGAAAGCACGGGCACATCGTAGCGCTGGCTGAGGGTTTCCCGCAGCCTTTGGGTTTTTTCCTCCTCTGGATGACGGGAGTTCAGCACCATCACAAAGGGCTTGCCCAGTTGCTTGAGTTCATTCACCACCCGTGCTTCTGGATCCACATACACCTCCCGAGGAAGCTCGGTGATGCTGCCATCCGTGGTCATCACCAGGCCGATGGTGGCATGGTCGGTGATGACCTTGCGTGTGCCTATTTCCGCCGCCTGTTCAAAGGGAATGTCGTGGTCAAACCAGGGGGTGTGCACCATGCGGGCGGCGCCATCCTCCTCGGTGCCCAGCGCGCCATCTACCAGATAGCCCACGCTGTCCACCATGCGTACCCGTACGGTGGCTTGGTCGCTCAGGGTGACGGTAACGGCCTCGCTGGGCACGAACTTGGGTTGGGTGGTCATGATGGTGCGTCCGCTGCCGGCTTGCGGTAGCTCGTCAGCCACTCGAGCTCGCTTGGGGTTCTGGGCCATGCTGGGCAGGACCAGCTCCTCCATAAGCCGGCTGATGAAAGTGCTTTTCCCTGTGCGCACAGGGCCCACGACGCCGATATATACATCGCCCTCCGTGCGCTCTGCAATGTCGTGGTATAGGTTGAATGGTTTTTCCTTCACGGTGATGCCCTCCTTGAATCTGCGCTTGTGGGAGGATATGCGGCCCTCTTGCCCCCTATGAGAGGGAGAAAAGGATTTACGAGTTCCGCCCGCCGTGGACGCAAAAAAGGCATGAAATTTTTGCTTTTTTGAGGTATACTACCTGGAGAGACTGCCTGAAAAGGAGGGAGCCCATGCCACAGGAAGCCATTGAAGCGGCCACGAACCGGCTGGTAGCTGCCATCCAAGAGAGCGAAGAATATGGGGAATATCAGCAGCTGAAAGAGGCGGTGATGGGCAATGAGACCAACCGCGCCTTGCTGAAAGAATACCAAAAGACCCAAACGCAGTTGCAGATGGCGGCCATGGCGGGCAAGGAGGCGGATGAGGATGCGGTGCAGCGGTTTTCTCAGCTTTCCAGCCTGCTGTATATGAACAATGAGGTGGCCCAATATTTATTGGCCCAGCTTCGGGTACAGAAGCTGGTGGGGGATGTGTTCCAACAGATCGCTAGCGCTGCCGGGCTGGAGCTGGATGTGCCTGGCCTGTGATGCGGGCGGCCAAAACCGAAAGAAGGAGGGAGAGGCTTGGCCAGAAACAAACCGATGAAGGAGTATGACCATGAGTCGCTCCGAGACGAACGAGAATATGGATTTTACTGGTACAGCGGCCTTTGGCATGTGCTACGGCCGATACTCATCGGTCTGGCGGCGCTGGTGCTGGTTTTTGGCTTGTTATCCAGCCTTTATGGCGTGATCGACGACAAGTTTTTAAGCCCCATCGATCCCAACGACGCTACTGAGATACCCTTTACCATCGATAATGGTTCCAGCCTGACCAAAGTGTCCAACCATCTGGAGGAGCAGGGGTTGGTGAAAAACCGTTCCGTGTTTAAGTATTATTGTGATTTCATCGGATTGGGGCAAAAGATCCAAGCCGGGGACTATATGCTCAGCAAGAATATGGACATGTTTGCCATTGCAGAGAAGCTTACCACAGGGGATGGGAAGCCGATGATTACTAAAATAACGCTGATACCGGGCTGGACCATTGGGGATATCGCCGCCAAACTCAAGGAGCAGAGCGTGATTAAGGATGAAGTGGCTTTTTTGGAGCAATGCCGCACAGGGGATGGGCTGGCGGACTACTACTTTATTCAGGAAGAGCTGAAAACCAACCGGGTGAACGAGCGGAAGTATCTGCTGGAAGGATATCTCTCCCCCAATACCTACGAGGTGTATACTTCGGCCAGCCCCACGGAAGTCCTCAAAAAGCTGCTGGACCAGACGGACAAGGTGTTCAACTATGAATGGCAAGAGCGGGCCATTGAGGTAAACATGACCATGGATCAGGTGATCACCATGGCCTCCCTGATCGAGAAAGAGGCAAAAAATCCTGATTTTGCAAAGGTTTCCGCCGTGTTTCACAACCGGCTGAGCAGCAAAATGAAGCTGGGAAGCGACGTAACCATACACTACGTCACGGGTGAGCGGCGCATGAGCTTGCGAAATAGCGACCTGGGCATTGAATCCCCCTACAATACTTATTTGTATGAAGGCTTGCCCTTGGGGCCCATTTGTAATCCCTCGGCAGAGGCTATCCGGGCCGCGCTGTATCCAGATGAGGTATTCTTGGCGGAAAAATACATGTATTTTTGCAGCAAAGACCCGGATACAGGCGAGCTGCACTTCAGCAAGACATTGGAAGAGCATCAGCGGGCGGTGGACATCTATGCACCGCTGTGGCAGGCGTACGATCAGGAACGGGGCATGTAGCAATGGCTGCACGAATGGAGCTGTTGGCCCCTGCTGGCGGGATGGCGCAGCTGAAAGCAGCCCTCCGTTTTGGGGCCGACGCGGTTTATGGCGGGATGAAAGGCTACGGATTGCGCGCCTTTGCGGAGAGTTTTAACGGCCCGGTCCTGGAAGAAGCCATTACCTACGCACATGGTTTGGGCAAAAAGTTCTATGTGACATTGAACCTATTGCCCATGGAGGGCGATCTGCCCGGGTTGCTTGAGGCTGCCCGGGAGGCTGCGTCGGCCGGTGCGGATGCAGCGATCGTGAGCGATTTGGGCGCAGCGTTGATGCTGCGAGGTGAGGTGTCGGGGTTGCGGCTGCACATCAGCACCCAGGCTAATGTGATGAACGCCCGCACCGCGCTGCATTTCCATCGGGCCGTTGGCGCGGAGCGGATCGTGCTGTCTCGGGAAATGAGCCTGGCAGACATCGGCGCTATGCGCCAAAGTCTGCCGCAATCCTTAGAGATTGAAACCTTTGTCCACGGGGCCATGTGCGTGGCATACAGCGGGCGCTGCCTGATCAGCAACGCCCTGACCGGACGCGGCAGCAATCGGGGGGAGTGCGCCCAACCCTGCCGCTGGCAATACCACCTGGTGGAAGAAAAGCGCCCTGGGGAATATTGGCCCGTCTTGGAGGACGAACGAGGCACGTATATGCTCTCCGCCTATGACCTGTGCATGATGGAACATCTGCCAGAGCTAAAGGCGGCGGGCGTTGACAGCCTGAAAATCGAAGGCCGCATGAAGAGCGCCTATTATGTTGCCACCGTCGTCAGCGCATACAGGCGGGCCTTGGATCTGCTGGAGAGCCAGGGGGAGGCAGCCTATCGGCGGGCATTGCCCGAACTGATGTTGGAGCTACAAAAGGCCAGCCACCGCCCCAGCAATACCGGGTTTTTCTTTGGCGCGCCGGAGCCTGCCGCCGGGGCGGCCGGCTTTGAGCAGACCATGGAGTACGTGGGAGACATCCAGACCGATGCCCTGCCAGGGCAGGAAGCCCAGGTCATGCTGAAGAATCGCTTCTATGTAGGCGATCACCTGGAAGCGTTGACCCCTGATGGCAGCAAGCCCTTTGTGGTGAAAAGCCTGCGCCTGGCGGACACTGGGGAGGCCATCCAAACCGCCGGTGTGGCGGGAACCAAGCTGCGGATGACATTTCCTTTTGCCGTGGCCGCCGGGGATTTGCTGCGGGGCCCCAATCGCAATCATCAGACCCAGGAGAGCCTTGCATAATTCTTCTTGTTATTTCTTCGGCACTTTGATATAATCGGAATAACCGATTTTGGAAAGGGGTTCAATTCAAATGACAATTCTTTCTAGCATGCTGGTAGGCCTTACCGATGCCGCCGCCGGTGCTGCGGCTGCGGACGGGGCGGCCCCTGTTGCCGGAGGCACCGGTGACATCTTGGGAATGATCCTCCCCATGGTGTTGATGTTTGCTGTGTTCTATTTCTTGCTGATTCGGCCTCAACGCAAAAAAGACAAAAAGGTGAAGGACATGCTGGCGGCCCTGAAAGTGGGCGACCGCATCTGCACCATCGGCGGCATCTATGGCACCATTACCGTCATGAAGGACGACTCCGTGGAGCTGTCAGTGGGCAAGGATAATGTAAAGCTGATCTTTGCCCGTTGGGCTATCCGTAGCGTGGAAGAGGGGCCTGTGGAAAACGACAGCGAAGCGCTGAACTAGTCTGGCCGAGGCTGCCGTAAAAAGCGGCGGATGCCTGCTGATGGGCGGCATGTTCCTCCCTTATCCCTCATAGCTTATACCAAAGCAAAGGGACGAGGGAGGGTTTTTCATGCCGACCTATCAAGCCGCCACGCCGCGTCGTACCCGCAGGCGGGCCAGCACGTATCAAAGAAGCACTTGGGTGCGGTTTTTGCGGGGGTTGCTTACCGCGGTGGGCGTCACAGTGGTGGGAATCCTGTTGTTTGCACTGCTGATGCAGTGGCTGCGGCCCAGCGACGGGGTCATCCGGGTGGTGAACCAGGTCATCAAGCTGGGAGCCATTTTTGCGGGGGCGTGGGTCTTTGTGGGCCGCGGGGGTGAAAAAGCACTGCTGCATGGGGCGGGCCTGGGCCTGGTCTACATGGGGCTAGGTGTGGGCCTGTATGCCTTGCTCTCCGGTCAGCAGCTGCCGTTTTCCGCGTATCTGGCTGATCTGGCGATGGGCGTGGCCGGGGGTGGCATCGCGGGGATGATCTTGGGCAATCTAAAGAAATAGAACATTTTCGGCCTTCGGCATTGAAATTTCGGGGCCGTTGATGTATAATCACCCCGGATAGGAATTTACATGGAGGGATACACATGAAGCATATTCAGATCATTTCCAAGCCTTGCTTGCGTGAATCGCTGGCCCGTGGCGGCTGCGGCGAGTGCCAAAGCTCCTGCCAGAGCGCCTGCAAAACCAGCTGTACCGTTGCCAATCAGTCTTGCGCTCATAAAGAGACCCAGCAAATTTTAGCGGGTCGCGAGGGAAAGCTGAACCATTCTTTTGGCAAATAATCCCCTGAAAATGAGAAGGCGACCGCATTGGCCTGACTGGCGATGCGGCGTTTTTTATGCCACCCAAGCCCACAAAAAAAGGGAGGCGCAACGATGATTCATTTGTTTCACGCCTTGGACAAGCCCATGGCGCTGGATGTAGGCAGCGGCGCGGTGCACGCGTTGGATGCAATCGCTTTTGATGCGCTTTCCCTGATTTTGGAGGGCAGGAGTGCGGATATCGTGGAACAGCTGGCGGGAAAATATCCAAGGAAAGAAGCCGAGGAAGCGGTGGCGGAACTTTGCCAATTAATGGATATGGGCTATCTGAACAGCGATGATGATTATGGTGATGTCCAGGTGGCTGATGCGGGTGTGGTGAAGGCCATGTGCCTGCACGCGGCCCATGATTGCAACCTGCGCTGCCAGTACTGCTTTGCGGACACCGGCGAGTTCCACATGCAAAACCGCTCCCTGTTGTCCAGCCAAACGGGGGAAAAGGCGCTGGATTGGCTGGTGGCTCATAGCGGCAGCCGAAAGAACCTGGAGGTGGATTTCTTTGGTGGGGAACCGTTGATGAATTTTCCTGTAATCCGGGAGGTGGTGGCCTATGGTCGGAAACTGGAAAAGAAGCACGGCAAGGTGTTCAAGTTCACCACCACGACCAATGGCATTGCGCTGGATGACCAGGTCATCGACTTTCTGAACCGGGAGATGGACAATGTGGTGATTTCTCTGGACGGAAGAAAAGGGGTCCATGACCGGATGCGCCCCACTCCAAACGGCAAGGGCAGTTATGACCTGGTGATAGACAAGGCCAAGAAGCTGGTGGAAAGCAGGGGCCAGCAGCGTTACTACCTGCGGGGCACATTCACCCGCTACAACCTGGACTTTGCAAAGGATGTACTGCACCTGGCGGATCTGGGGTTTGAGCAGCTTTCCATCGAGCCGGTGGTAGCGGAGGAGAGCCGCCCTTATGCCATCCGCACGGAGGATCTGCCCACGATTTTTGCCGAGTATGAGAAGCTGGGCAGGGAGTACGTGAAGCGGAGGGCAGATGGGCGCTGGTTCAATTTTTTTCATTTCATGGTGGACCTCACCGGTGGTCCCTGCCTTAAAAAGCGATGGACCGGCTGCGGGGCGGGCAACGAATACGTCGCGGTGACGGCGGAAGGCGATATCTACCCATGCCACCAATTTGTGGGCCGGGAGGGTATGCGTATGGGCAACGTTCTGGAGGGCAGCTTTGATACGGGTATTCAGCAAGCATTCCAGAGCAACCATGTTCTCAGCAAAGAGAAATGCGGCGCGTGCTGGGCGCGCTTCTACTGCAGCGGCGGCTGCGCCGCCAATGCCCATGCTTTCCACGGGGATATCGGAAAACCTTATGAGTTGGA
>JAVBSI010000046.1:0-68925 GCA_031556815.1 Eubacteriales bacterium
AGGGGATGAAGAACGGCGCGATCCCCGAGGAAACCCGAAGCAGCGTCATGAAGCTGTTGCAAACTCAGTTTCGGCCAGAGTTTCTTAACCGCATCGACGACATCGTGTTCTACAAACCCCTGGAAAAAGCCGAGGTTTCCAAAATTGTGCGCTTGTTGTCGGATGGCCTGGGGAAGCGGCTGGCGTCCAAGGGCATCACCATGACCCTCACCGACCAGGCCGTGGAGGCCATCGTAGAGGCAGGCTTTGATCCCGTGTACGGCGCCCGGCCTTTGAAGCGCTTCATGCAAAGCAAGCTGGAAACCCTTATCGCCCGTGCGCTGGTGGCCGGAGAGATCGTCCCTGGGCAGAGCATTCAGGTTGACGTGAACGACAAAGGCGAATTCACAGTGGAGTAATCGTTCCCAAAGCGTTTGGGAGACAGGAAATCCAAAAAGACAGGGCGCGCATGCGCCCTGTCTTTTTCATTACGATGGCCTTGTTGCGTATGCCTTATTCCGCTTGCACTGCCACCACAACCGAAATTCCACGTTTTTCCAACGCGCTGATTTGTTCTGGCAGCACGCCCTCATCCGTGATGGCATAGGTTATTTTTCGCAAGGAGACGGCTTGCGCAAATTCAATCTGTCCGATGTTTTCGCTTTTTACCATCACAACGCTACAATTTGCACAGTCGATTGCCGTTGCTTTAAACTGCGCCTCCGTCTCGTTGCGCGCCGTCAGCCCCGCATTGGGGTCCAGGCAGGTTCCTTCAATAAAGGCATAATCAAAATTATAATTCCGAATAAAGGCAATCGTTGAACTGCTTAAAAAGCCCCTGAGTTCTTCGCGGTAGTCGCCGGGCATCATCACCAGCCGTATATTGGCAAAGGTGCGAAGCATGTTGACTGCGGACAGTGAGTTTGTCATGACGGTGAGCCGCAGTCCAGCCAGCCCGTAAATCAAGCTGCCCGCCACTTCGCCTGAATCCAAAAAAATTTTATCGCCGCTTTTCAACAGCTTTGCCGCCGCCAATCCAATCCCGCGCACGGTATCTTCATCCGCAGAAACATTGGACGCCACCGATACCGAAGGGACGGCGGCTTTGTTGAGATACGCCCCCCCATAGGTGGTCGTTAACAACCCCTGCTTTTCAAAAATGGCAAGATCCCGCCGAATGGTCATGGGCGAAACATCAAACAGAGAGGAAAGTTCTCCCACCTCAATGGATTCTTGTTTTTGCAAAATATCGTAGATCTTCAGTCTGCGGTCCGTGGAATTCATGCGATCACCCATTCATGTTCATTGTTGTGCGTTGTTGTGTTCTGGAAATCCTTGGTGCGCGAGGATCTTTCATCTTCTGCGTTTCCCTGTCCCTTAGAATAAAATAACACATTTCGGCATGAAATACAACTCACTGGGGAAAAAGGGCAGTGATCAATAATGCAAAAAAAAACATTGATTTATGTTTTAAGGTGTGTTATCATAAACGTACTCAGTACTGATAGCGCATGTAGGCCCATAACCCCCAACGTATCCTGTTAAAGCAACAGGCTTCCAAAAGACCAAAAAAGAAAGGGGTGTATGCCGCTACTTTGCGGCATACGGAGGACTCGTAATGAAAAAAATCTGTAAGCTATTGGCGCTCGCGTTGGTTCTTTCTATGGTCGTATGCGCAGTGCCTTCCTTGGCAGAAGCACCCGCTGGCGATCAACTGACCTTTGCGTTTATCATCCCCTCCCTAGACGCGAACTGGTACGCTGAAATCGTAGACAGCTTCAAGTATGGCGCCGAGGAGATCGGCGCGGAGGTATTGGTCCTTTCTTCAGATTATGACGTGGATAAAGAAGTGGCCAACATTGACCTTTGCATCACTGAAAAAGTGGATGGTCTGTGCATGTTCTCCTTCAACGAGAATGGGGCTGCGCTGGCCGCCAAGAAGCTCAGCGCGGAGGGCATCCCCGTGATCGTTCCCGACAGCGTCGGGCAAGCGCTGGGCAAGGGTTCCGACTTCATGGGCTGCGTTGATTTCGACTGGGAAGAAATGGGCCATATGTACGCTGAGTGGATGGCCGCCAACACCACGGGCGACTTCGTCATCATTACCGGCAACTTTGAGCACTATCCCTGCATCTATGTGAACAAGGGCATGGAAGACAAAAGCAATGAGCTTGGCAAAAACAAGCTGATTGACATCCGCGATGCCGACTACAACCCCGACAAGGCCGCCGCCGCCGCGGAAGACTTGATCAACGGCGGTCTGGAGTTTGAGACGATCTTCGTCATGCAGGAAGAAATGGCCTCCGCTGTTGTCCGCGTGCTGAAGAATGCCGGCAAGCTCAACAACCCTTACAAAGTCATCACCCAGAATGGCCAGCCTATGGGCATCGAGATGGTAAAAAATGGCGATCTCCAGATGACCATCTCCAGCTCCCCCGGACTGGAAGGCTACATCTGCTTCCGCATGCTGTATAGCCAAATCATGGGCAAGATTGACTACAAGAACGAGCAGAAAATGGTTCCCATTGCTGGCGTTCTGCAGAAGGATGCCGAAAATCCCGATCCCAAGGTCATCAGTCCCTGGCACCGGGATCCGATCTTCGTCGAGCTGACCAAGGATTTCTATCCCGAGTTGATGTGGTACTAAGCCATTTGGGATTCCAACTTGAATTCGAGCGCGCGTACCCCCGCGCGCTCGAATTCCTGTAGACAGATGCTGAGGTGTACAATGCCAAGGAAAGAACTTTTGCTGGAGATGTCCAACATCACCAAAAGCTATGCCGGGGTCACCGTCCTGCGAAACATGGACTTTTGCCTCAATGAGGGGGAGGTCCACTGCATTGTGGGGGAAAACGGGGCCGGGAAATCCACCTTTATCAAAATTCTCTCCGGGGCCATCAAACCGGACTATGGCACCATCAACGCTTTTGGGCAACGGTGGGATTTTTCTGATCCCCGCCTTCCCATCACCATCGGAATATCCACCATCTACCAAGATACGGATCTTGTGGAAACGCTTACCGTGGTTGATAATATTTTTTTGGGTGAAGAACATACCGCCGCGGGCTTTGTGCAGCGCAAGCAGCAGCTTGATGCCGCGCAGCAGCTGCTTGATGAACTGAATTTGGATATTTCACCCAGGGATATGGTGGAAGATATTACCCCCGCCCAAAAACAAATGCTTCTGATTGCCAAGGCGCTCCAGCGGAAGGCAAGGATTATCATCATGGATGAGCCTACCGCATCCCTGGGCGAAAGCGAGTCCCAGATGCTGATGAATACGGTTAAAACACTGGCGAAGAAAGGAATGGGCGTTATCTATATCTCCCATTACCTTGAAGAGATATTTGAACTGGCAGACACCATTTCAGTCATTAAGGACGGAAATTTGGTGGGCTGCTACGAGGCCGCCCGAGTGACGCGTGAAGACATCGTCTCCGCCATGGTGGGTCGGGAAAGCTCCCTTTTTTTCGAGCGCGAACGCTTTGAGGTTGGCGAGGAACTCTTACGGGTTGAAAACATGACCAACCTTCCCATGGTCAATAACATCAGCTTTATTTTGCGCAAGGGTGAAATCCTGGGGATCGGCGGTTTGGTCGGTTCTGGCCGTACGGAGCTTATGCGCCTGATCTATGGGGTTGACAAGAGGCAAAGCGGCCGCATTTTTCTGCGTGGCCAAGAGGTCACGATCACCTCGCCGCGTCAGGCCATTTCCAATGGCATCTGCATGCTGGGAGAGGACCGCAAAGGCGACGGCATGTTCCTCAACCGCAGCGTGCTTGAAAACGTATGCGTGGTGCGCAACGAGCGAAAAATAGTTATCAGCCAAAAAGCTGACAAAAGCGCAACGGAACAAATGGTGAAGCGGCTGAACCTGAAGCTGCAAGGCGTCGATCAGGAGATCGAGCGGCTGTCGGGTGGAAACCAACAAAAGTGCATCGTCGCTAGGTGGATGCTCAGCTCTTGTGATATCATCATATTTGACGAGCCGACAAAAGGCGTTGATATTGGCGCTAGAGAAGAAATCTATAAATTGATGGTGGCAATGGCTAAATCCGGGAAGGCCATCATCATGGTATCCTCCGACATGCCTGAGATCCTTTCCATCAGCGATCGCATCTGTATCCTGCGGGAAGGCAAGCTCGTCCATACAACAACCCCCGCCGACTTAACGGAAGAAAAACTAATGAGCCTGTATCTTGGAATAGCTTAGGAGGAACGGACATGGGCAAACTGCTGCAACGGCCCTATATCAAAAAAATCATCACATCGCAATCCTTCTATCTGATCGCGATTATCCTCGTGCTTGGTATCGTGACGCAAAGCGTCAATCCCAGGTTCTTGTCCATCGACAACATCAAGGGCGTACTCTCGCAGATTTCAACCCTCGGCTTGATTTCTGCCGGTATGACCGTGCTGATCATTTCCGGCAACTTCGATATTTCCGTGGGCTCCATCATCGGTTTTGCCGGAACGATGGCCTGCCTGGCGCTCAAAAGATGGGAACCGGATATCATCGGCATTATGGTGGCGATTTTGGTGGCAACGGCCTGCTCGGCATTCAATGGCATCCTTTCCGTTCTGTTCAAAGCCCCCTCTTTTATTATTACGCTGGCTACCACCAGCATCTATACAGGCCTGTGCCTTACCATCACAGGCGGTGGAAATGCTACCATCTTTGATCAGATGGAGTACTTTGCCGGAACCTATGTGTTCAATACGATTCCCTTATTGTTCATTGTCAGCCTTGCCGGCTATGCCGCCATATCGGTGCTGCTGAAGTACACCCAGTTTGGAAGGCGGGTGTTTGCCATTGGCAATAACCAAAAGGCGTCCTACCTGGCAGGTATCCGCGTCAGCTGGAATAAAATCATGTTTTTTGTCACCAGCGGCATCATGATCGGCATCGCGGTGGTTATGCTGGTGTCTCGTCTGGGCGCCTCCCAGGCGTCCACAGGCGCCGGGATGGAGCTACAGGCCATCGGCGCCGTGATTATCGGCGGCGCGCCCATTAACGGTGGCAAGGGAAACATGCTGGGTACCTTCTGCGGCGTTCTGCTCACCGGCGTGATCTTCAACGCGCTCAACCTGATGAAGGTGAGCCCCTATTTGCAACAGATTTCTTTCGGTGTATTGATTCTGTTCTCCATCGCCATCAGTTCCATGCGCCTACGTGTCGAAAAATAAGGAGGGTATCCAATGAAACTGTCAAGACTTGAGGAAAAAAACCAAAGCATCCAGTATCGTTTTGACCAGCTGAAAGCCGAGCACCCTGAAAAACTGAAACGCAGGTTGGATATGTCCTTCAGCACATGGGTGTTTGGGTTGGAAACGCTGGAGGAAGCCTGTGATCGTCTCAAGAGATTTGGCCTGGGGTTCATTGAGCTTGGCGGAGACTATGGCGGAAAAGACGTAGGTTTTCAAGCGGATATCAACGGAACCAAAAAAATCCTGGACAAATACGGCATCAAGGTTTCCGGCATTTGCGGGTTTTTCACGCCAACCAACGCCCTGTCCACCAATAACAATTTTGTCCGCCAGACGGCACGGGAGTATATAATAGAAGAAACGCGTTTTTGCAAAAGCGTAGGCGGCGCATACATGCTCACTGTGCCCGGCGTTGTGGGCATGGCCGCTCCTTATGACAGCTCTGACTATGCCCGCAGCGTCATGACGTTGCGCTCTGTGGCGGATGTGTTTGTGGAAACAGGCGTCAAGTGCGCTATCGAACCCATCAATAGCGCGGAATGCAATCTGTGCCACACCATCGAAACCGCGCAGCAGTATATCCAGGATGTGAACCATCCCGGCGTCAAGCACATCAATGGGGATATCTTTCATATGCTCTGCGGCGAAAAACACATCGGTGAGGCGATCCTGGCCGCCGGCGATGCGCTGGTTAACTTGCATGTGGAGGACTCCAACCGTCTTCCCTTGGGGAACGGTATGATGGACATTGACACCGTGATCCGTGCGCTGTACCTCATGGGTTATAACCAGGAAGGCCGGTTTGTCACTGGCGAGCCCCTGGGACCGGGTCGTGACGCCTATGCCATCATGTACGGCCAGCACCCTGCCGCGCTGAAAGACAGCCTGGTTTCTGAAACGCTCTATTTCCGCGAGCGTGAGGAAGAGCTGCTGAAATAAGGACCCTCGGCCGTGAGGCAGCGCGCCTTGCGAAGGGATGCGGTGTGTGTTCCGTTTGGAGCAGCAGCGCGTCCCTTTTTGTTTGTTATCTTTGATCCGGCTCTCCGGTGCCGCGCGCCGCGCTATCACGTACACGCTCGCCTCCGTTGCCTCTGAACGCCCACTTCCCTTCGCGCCCTTCAGCGTCCCCTTTTGGGCTGCAAACTCTCTCTTCGCACGCCCCTTGTCTGTGAGCATAGAGTTAAAGTGTGCCCTTCCCGTCATGGGATTTTTGCGCCCTGGCGCCGAAGGGCAACGATACAGCCGGAGGAATTTTTATGTTTGATATGTTTGAGGAAAAAGAACGCAAAGGCTACGCTTGCTGCTGCAACTGCGATTGCCGCCCTCCTCATCCCCATCCTGACCGGTGTGGTTGCGTGCCCAGGCCCGACGAGGACGAATGCTGCTCTTTCGTGCGTGTCAATTGTGAAGGCAGGTATGAGCTAGCCCGCGTCAAAATCGACAATGGCCCTCTCACCAACGAGGACTATAATTTTGCCGCGTATAACTTCAACCCGCGGGATATTGATGGGATTGGCATGCAGGCATCCAGCGGCATGCTCTATCTCTCTCGGATCGAGCTCAGCTGCCCCATCACCGTCAACCAGCTCTTTGTAGGGGTTTCCAACGGTGGCACCAACTTGACCGCCGGCCAAAGCCTGGTTGGGATCTATGACGGCGCGGGGAATTTGCTGGTGCAGAGCCCTGACCAAAGCACCGCTTGGGAATCGGCGGGTCTTTATGGCATTCCCGTGACCCAAACCTATCTGCCTGAGGGCCGGTATTATCTTGCGCTGCTGTCCGTGGGCGACATTGCCCCGGAGTTTGTAGCGAGCCAGGCCGGCGCTGCCGCATTGAATATTCTGTTGTCTCCGCCGAATCTTGCCTATGGCCAGATTCCGGATCAGATCACCCTGCCCGCCAGCGTCGACCCCAACACCTTCAACCTGCCGCCCATTGGCCAAAAAATGCCCTGGATTGCCTTGGGCTAAGTTCCTTTATTCACACAAGAACGGGGCCGGGGTCATTCCCGGCCTCTTTGATTTATAAGGTGATAATTCTTCCAATTTATGATATAATAAAAACATGCTTTGTAACCCAACTACATAGAGGAGGCTTTGTAAGTATGAAAAAACTGCTCGGTCTGTTTCTTGTCCTCTCGTTGCTGCTGGGCGTAGGCTCTGCCATGGCGGAGGCGACGGCCCTCACCAAGGACATTGTTGTATTGTACACCAACGACGTTCACTGCGGGGTAGATCAAAACTTCGGCTATGCGGGCTTGGCCTACTACCGGGATCTGCTGGCCGCAGACAACCACGTTACTTTGGTAGACAATGGCGACGCCATCCAGGGTGAACCCATCGGTACCCTGTCCACCGGATCCTACATCATCGATATCATGAACCAGATGGGCTACGATGTGGTCATCCCCGGCAATCATGAGTTTGACTATGGCATGGATCGTTTTCTGGAACTGACCACGTTGGCCAAATTCCCCTATATCTGTGCCAATTTTACCGACAAAGATGGCAAATCCATATTTGACGCCTACAAAATCATCGACTATGAAGGCGTGAAGGTGGCTTATGTGGGCATCGTCACCCCCAAGACCTTTACCTCCTCCACCCCCACCTATTTCCAGGATGACGCCGGCAACTTTATCTACGGCTTCAGCCAGGGCAACAATGGACAAGACCTGTATGATGTAGTGCAAAAGGCCGTGGACGCCGCCCGGGCGGAGGGCGCCACCTATGTGGTGGCCATGGCCCATCTGGGCATCGAAGCGGAGTGCGCTCCCTGGATGTCCACGGATGTGATCCTCAATACCACCGGCATTGATGTGATGCTGGATGGACACAGCCACAGCGTGTTGCCTATGGAACAGGTGAAGAATAAGGACGGCAAGGATGTGCTTCTTACCTCCACCGGCACCAAATTTGAAAACATCGGCGTGCTGCGCATCACCCAGGATGGAAAGCTGTCCACAGAGCTGCTCAGCTGGACCGGCCCTGCGGCGGAGTTTATCACCGGGGCTCTTGCCTCCAAGCAGTTGGCCTGGAACAACGATACCGCGCAGTTCATCAGCGGCATCCAGGCCCAGTTTGAGGAGACCTTGGCCAAGGTGGTGGCCAAGAGTGAGGTGGAGCTGACCATCTCAGAGCCCGGCACGGATCCCGCGGTGCGCATCATTCGCAACGCGGAGACCAACCTAGGTGATCTGTGCGCCGATGCCTACCAGGCGATGAGCGGCGCGGACATCGCCCTTGTAAACGGCGGCGGCATCCGGGTGAGCATCAAGGCTGGGGACGTGACTTACAATGACATCCTAAAAGTCCATCCCTTTGGCAATGAGCTGTGCATGGTGGAAGCCACTGGCCAGGAGATCTTGGACGCGCTGGAAATGGGCGCGCGGGTGGTGCCTGAGGAAAACGGCGGGTTCCTGCAGGTAGCGGGCCTCACCTACGAAATCCATACTTATCTCCCCTCTTCTGTGAAGTTAACGGATGAAGGCCTGTTTGTGGGCGTGGAAGGCGAGTATCGGGTTCAAAACGTCATGGTGGGAGATGAGCCCCTGGATCTGGCCAAAACCTACACCATGGCCTCACACAACTATATGATCAAGAACGCCGGCGATGGCTTCACCATGTTCCAGGATAACAAGCTGGTTCTGGAGGACGCCATGCTGGATAATCAGGTGCTGATGAACTACATCATCGAAAAACTAGGCGGTACCGTGGGCGAAGGGTATACAGATCCCCACGGCCAGGGTCGCATCGTGGGCGTCCCGGAAAAGCCCGCACAGTAATCTTCCCAGGGTACTACTCCGCGCGGGAGCGGCCAGGTTGGCCGCTCCCGCGTTTGTTGTTTTTGTTTCCCTGTCATTTCCATCCTACTGGACATCCATCCCCGCATATGTTATAAAAAACATGGCCCTTTTGCGGGCATAGGCTTTTTTGATTCGTCCTGATAACCATCAAAGCAGCAAAGGAGATTTCATGGCGCACAATCTATATCGATTCATCAGCATGATGATACGCGGGTTTACCTCCAATATGACCACAGTATGGGAAACCGAGTTTGACGGCCAGCCGGCTGTTTTTTGTCCCAACCATGCAGGCGCTTTTGGTCCTATCGAAATATGCGCTCGCTTTCCCCTCAGAGAGCAACTTCACCCCTGGATGAACGCGGGTATGATGAATGCCAAGGAAGTGCCTGCCTATGTACGGCAGGATTATTGGTGGAAGCCCGGCAGCTTTTGGGAGCCGCTGCTGACCCGTACGCTGCCCTACATCGCGGCGGCGATCATTCCGCCAATTTTGCGCAGTGTGCCCGGCGTTCCGGTGTACCACGACATGCGGGTTCTGAAGACCTTTCGCAAAAGCATCGACTACCTGCGCCAGGGTGACAGTCTGGTGATTTTTGCCGAGCAGCCCGACGGCTTCCAATCACACAGCACCACATTGAACTCCGGTTTTTTGCAGGTGGCTCCCATGGCTTACAAGCAGCTGGATCTGACGTTGAAGTTCTATCCGGTTTATATCGATTATAAAAACCGGGTCTTTCGCGTGGCGGCCCCGGTAGCCTATGATCCGCAGGTTTCCCTGGCGGAGCAAACCCCACGCATCATGGAGGTAATCCGCGCGGGCATCCATCCGGGGATCGCGGCCAAGAAAAAAGCGGAAAAAGAGGTTCAGGCGAGGGCCTGAACCTCTTGCGTAACCCATCCTTTATTCCTGGAAACACCTCAGGCGAATCACGCCCGCGATCTCTTGTATCTTCTGGAGCATCGCCTCGCTTGGCATCTCGCTGAGTTCCAGCACGGTGACCGCCATGTTTTTACGGCTCTTGTTTTGCATGTTGTTGATGTTGATCTTTTTTTCGCCGATGGCCGCGGAGATGGCGCTGACCATACCCGGCTCGTTCTCATGGATCACCAGCAAACGGATGCCCTCGCTGTAGCCCAGCAAAATCTCCGGCAGGTTTACGCTGTTGCGGATCTGCCCAAACTCCAGGTAATCCCGCAGCTCCTGCGCGGCCATGGAAGCGCAGTTCTCCTCGCTCTCCGGGGTGCTGGCTCCCAAATGCGGGATGGGGACGGCGTTTTTCATGCCCAGCACTTCCTGGGTGGGGAAGTCTGTCACATAGCTGGCAATCTCACCCTTTTCCAGCGCCTCTGCCAAGGACTGTGCGTTCACCAGCTCAGCCCGACTGAAATTTAGCAAATGAACTCCTTTCTTCATCTTGGCAATAGCGGCGCTGTCAATCATCCCACGGGTCTTATCGGACAACGGAATATGGAGGGAAATGTAATCCGCCTGGGCCAGCACATCGTCGATGGTGTTGCTGCGCTTCACCGCGCGACTCAAGGACCAGGCGCTCTCCACGCTGATAAAGGGGTCAAAGCCGATCACGTCCATACCTAGACCGTTGCTGGCAGCGTTGGCCACAATGGCACCAATGGCGCCCAAGCCAATCACCCCCAGCATTTTGCCTCTCACTTCCGGCCCGGTGAACTGGCCCTTGCCTTTTTCCACCAGGGCTGGCACTGCCTCGCCCTGTCCCTTCAGGCCTTGCGCCCACTCGATGCCTCCGGCCACATTGCGGCTGCCCAGCATCAACCCGCAGATCACCAACTCCGCCACGGCGTTGGCATTGGCGCCTGGGGTGTTAAACACCACAATGCCCCGCTTGCTGCACTCGTCAATAGGGATGTTGTTGGTGCCTGCCCCCGCCCGGCCAATGGCCAGCAGGCTGTCCGGCAAGGTCATGGCATGCATATCAGCGGAACGTACCAAGATGGCGTCCGGCACCGGCTCCTCCTTGGCAATTACATAGTTTTCCGCACTCAAATGCTGGTGAATGATATCCGATATGGCGTTTAGGGTCTGAATCTTAAACATAGCCCGCTTCTCTCCTTTTTTGTGGAGGCATGCCTCTATCGCAGCCGCCCGCACAGGATGCTTTCAGAATCAAATGAACGGGAAGGCGCCCGGTCAGCCCTGAAGTTCGAAAGCCTTCATCACGTCCACCAGTTTTTTCACGCCTTCCACAGGCATGGCGTTGTAGATGCTGGCCCGCATGCCTCCCACGTTCCGGTGGCCTTTCAGGTTCACCAGTCCCTGGGTCTTGGCGTATTTCACGAAGGCGTCGTCCTTTTCAGGGGTACCGGTGACAAAAGTCACATTCATGAAGGAGCGATATTCCTTTTGGGCGGTGCCCTTGAAGAGCTTGCTTCCATCCAAAAAGCCATAGAGCAAAGCCGCCTTCTCCTGGTTTTGCTGGTAGATAGCCGACACACCACCCAGGTCCCGCAGCCACTCAAAGCCCAGCTTGGCCATGTAGATGCCATAGGTGTTGGGGGTATTCACCATGCTGTCATTTTTCTGCTGGTCGCCCCAGTTCATCAGCTTGGGACATAGGGGGTTGGCCTTGCCCAGCAGGTCATGGCGCACCACCACCACGCAAAGCCCCGCCGGGCCAATGTTCTTCTGGGCTCCGGCGTAAATCACGTCAAACTTGCTTACATCGTAGGGCTCGGAGAGGATGTTGCTGCTCATGTCCGCCACCAGCGGTACCGCGCCCGTGTCCGGCAACTTGATGTAGCGGGTGCCGTAGATGGTGTTATTGGTGGTGATGTGAGCGTAGTCGGCCTCTTTGTTCCAGGGGATTTGATCCACATCGGGCACATAGGCGTAGTTGTCCGCCTTACTGGAGGCCACGATGTTCACCGAGCCGTAACGCTTGGCCTCCTCTGCCGCCAGGTGGGCGAAGTTGCCGCTGTCCACATAATCGGCCTTGCCGCTGCCCGTCATCAAATTTAGTGGCACCGCCGAGAACTGTTGGGTGGCGCCACCCTGAAGCAGCAGCACGTCGTACCCCACAGGCACACTCATCAGCTCTTTGAAGATGGCGATGGTCTCCGCCAAGATTTCTTCAAACATGGGAGATCGATGGCTCATCTCCATCACACTCATTCCCTTGTCCCGATAACAAACCAGCTCGCTTTGGGCCTTTTCCAGTACGCTTTGGGCAATGGCCGCCGGGCCTGCGGAGAAATTATAAACGCGCTCCATGGTTTCCCTCCTTTATGTGTGACGCTGTTTCAGCAGGATTCCCCTCTGATTGGGTTTCGATGCGGGACGATTTTTGCCCTATGGGTTGTTTTCCGACCACTTGCCCTATTATGCAACAACTCCGCCCAAATCGCAAGAGGGGTTTTTCAAAAAACAATGAAAAAACAACCGGACAGGTCTTTCCTTTTCTTCCTGCCCGGCCGCGAAGGTTATGACGCCTTCAAAAATTCTTGCATCATATAGCCCGTGGTTTTTTGATACTTCACCTTCCACCAGGTCTCATCCACCGCGCCAAGCACCGTTACCTGCTGCCCCAAGGGCACCCGCACCAGCACAACAGAGCTTTTGGTGGGTCGCTTGCGCAGGTTTACGGTGCCGCCGCTGGGGGCGGTGACGATGGCGGTGCTCGGTACGGGGTCCGGCGTGGGGTCCGGGTTGGGCCCTGGTGTTCCATAGTCCACCGCATTTAACTTCCCGGCGTGGCTCCAAGCAGAAAGCTTGGTATCCACCCGGGCTACCGGGGTGGTGGCGTTGATGATTTTCAGGGGGTTCACGCTGGTTACCAGGCCAATGTGGTAGAAATCCTCCGGGAGGGCGGGGTTGTAATACTTGCCGCCAGGCTTGTATTCCGCTTTCATATTGGCGGTGTTCGTCCGGGATTTGAAGATCGCCATGCCTACCTGTAGCTGGCCAGCGCTGCTGATTCGAAAAACGCCCTTGCAGTACACCCGGACAATGCGGTTGGAACCGTGGTAAATGCTTTGCCCGTACTTTCGATAGGCGCGTACAAACGCACCGGAGCAATCGATGCCCTTTTCGTTATTGCTGCCGGGCGAAGCATAGGGCCAGCCAATGATTTCCTGAAAGGCCGACACTATTTGCGATACGGTGATCATCGCGCTCCTTCCCTTCCGTGCATAGCAATGCACCTACCAGACTATGCGAGAAGAGGCGCGCGGGTGAAAATCGGCAGCAAACAAGAAGAACGCCCGGAAGCCTCTCTTCCGAGCGTTCCTATTGATCCGGTTTGAAAATGATCAAAGATCGTCCGCGTCCTGCTGGGGTTCCTCCCCCTCCGAGCCGGTACCGGTGTAGCTGCCCAGGACATCGATGTGTTCCTCATCGGCCATACGGGCCATGTTGCACAGTTCTTTGGGGTCGGGGTGCACGAGCCTGGGTTTGCGGCCTTTGCCTTGGGTCATCAACGTCCCCTCCTTTGGAGCCTAGTTTGGGCTGGGAAGGGACGGCTTATGCGGCGCTATTTGCCCTGCTGCTGTTTTTCCTTGGCCCGCTTGGCTATATCGTTTGTGTCGATGCTTTTTTGATAGACCACAAAGCGCTGGAAAACAAACTCCGTCACAAAGTTAACCAGCATGGTTCCCACGAGCACCAGGGTCCCATCGGCGCCACCTTCAGTCAATACATGCCCGGCCCAAGTGGACAGGGGGGTGAACACCAGGTAGTATAGAAACACCAGCATCATGGCTCGAGGAACGTTCATATCGCTGCGGAAGGTATAGCGCCGGTTGAAGGTGAAGTTCCACAGCACGCTGAGCACAAGGGCAATGCCGTAGGAGATCCAGTATCGCTGGCGCAGCATAGTGAACAGCAACTCAAAGCTGATGATTTGGACGATCCCTGCGGAGATGGAAAACAGGGTAAATTTCAGCGCCTGCCAGGCGGATTCCTTACCGGTAAGCTGGGTTTTGGCCTCCTGGGGAACCTCCAGAGGGGCCTGGCTTGGTTGTTTGGATTCGCTCATTTTTGTCCTTCTTTCATGATGGCAGTATCAATTCGTTATTATGAGGTCTCAGAAACACATCTCTCCTCCTATTCGCTATCCGGCAGAGGTTTCCTTCCCCTCCACGCAAAACCTCTGGGCAAGCCGCACGGCGGCCATGGCATCCTTGCCGTAGCTTTCGGCTCCCATGTTCTGTGCATTCTCCAGGCTGAGCGCCGCGCCGCCCACCATCACATGGGTCTGTGGCGCTTCCTTTTGCAGCAGGGCGACGGTTTCCGCCATGGCGGGCATGGTTGTGGTCATCAGTGCGGATAGCCCCACCAGCTTAGCACCGGTCTGCTTCACCGCCTCCAACACCTTGCCCGGCGCCACATCCCGGCCCAGATCCACCACAGCAAAGCCATGGCTCTGCAACAACACCTTCACGATGTTCTTGCCAATATCGTGCACATCTCCCTGCACCGCCGCCAGCACCACTGTTCCGCCAGCCGCCCCTTGGCTGTCCGGCAGCCGCGCGTGAATCTGCGCAAAGGCAGCCTCGGCCGCCTGGGCGCTTTGCAACAGCTGGGGCAAAAACAACCCGCCCTTTTCGTACTTTTCTCCCACCTGGGCAAGGGCCGGCATGATGCATTCTTCCACAAGTCCAAGGGGGTCCCTCCCGCTGTCCAGCATTGCTTTAATCTGACTGGAGGCCTGCTGGGCCTGTCCTTGAACAATCGCCAGCGCGGCGGCGCCCTCCCCCGGAGCCATGGCTTGGGGCGCGGCCGCAAGCGCCTCTTCTCCGCCATAGGCTGCCAGGTAGTTGCCAAAGCTTGGGTCCCTTCCGCTCACCGCGATGGCCGCGTCCCATATCTCCTTCACAGTCTGGTCCAAAGGGTTCAGGATCGCAGCGGATAACCCTCTGCCTATGGCCATGGCAGTAAAGGCGGCTGTCAGCAAGGGTCGCCGAGGCAAGCCGTAGCTCACATTGCTCACCCCCAGCAGGGTTTTGACCCCCAGCTCCTCCTGGAGGCGCGCCACGGTCTCCAAGGTGATGCGAGCCGCCAGCTCATTGGTGGATGCCGTCAGGGTTAGCGCGTCAAACAACAACTCCGTCTTGGCGATGCCATACCTGGCTGCCTCCGCGATGATGCGCCGGGCAATGGCCAACCGCCCCTCCACGGTGGCGGGGATGCCCTCCTCATCCAGCAGCAAGGCCACCACTACCCCACCATAGTTGGCCGCTAGCGGCAATACCTCGTCCATCACCTGCTTGGTCCCGCATATGCTGTTGATGAGCGGCTTGCCGGCATACACCCGCAAGCCCGCCTCCAGGGCGATGGGGTCTGCTGTGTCCAGTTGCAAAGGGGCCCCGCAAACCGCCTGGATTTCGGGGATCACCTCCCGCAGCATGGCCGCTTCATCCACCTGAGGCCATGTTACATTCACATCCAGGGCATTTGCCCCGGCCTCCACCTGCTCCAGGGCTTCATCCAGCAGGGCGTCTATGTCTTTTTCCAGGAGTGCTTGCTGCAGCCGCGGCTTTCCCGCCGGGTTAATCCTCTCGCCAATCAGCAAGGGCTGCCCCATTCCCAGCGCCACCGACATGGAACGCCCACAGATCACACAGGCGTTTTTCTTTTTCCGAGGCTCTGGCTGGGCCTTTTGGGTAGCGCGAACCATGGCATTGATATGCGCCGGGGTGGTGCCACAGCAGCCCCCCAACCCCTCGGCCCCCAGCGCGGCCATGGCCGCCATTTCCTGGCCGAAGGCTTCCGATGTGGTGGGATAGACTGTCACGCCGTCCCTCACCACGGGCAGGCTGGCATTGGGGCTGATAAATACTGGTTTTTCGCACCAGCGCAGCAGTTCCCGGGCGTTGTCCATCAGGGCGGCGGGCCCCAAGCCGCAGTTCATGCCCACCGCGTCCACCCCCAGGCCACAAAGCATGGCGGCTGCTCCTCGAATGTCCGCGCCGGTGAGCAACCTTCCTTTTTCGTCAAAAGTGAAGCTGCAAAAAATGGGCGCTAACCGGTCCGGCTCCAGCTCTGCCATCGCCTCCTTGGCCCCCAACACCGCAGCTTTGGCTTCCAGCAGATCCGTCATGGTTTCAATCAGCACCAGATCGCCTCCAGCGTCTAGGCCAACCCGCACAGCCTCCCGAAACTGCCCCACCGCCTCCTCAAAATCCATATCTCCATAGGGCTGCATCAGCCGGCCCAGGCTGCTGATGTCAATGGCCGCCCAGCCATGGCCTGCTTCCTGTGTGGCTTCAACCGCCAGCTTCACCCCTGCGGTCATGAGGCCTTCAGCCTCCTCCCCCAAGTGTTCCCGGGTGGCCCCAAAGGTGTTGGCGGTGACGATGTCGCACCCGGCCCGCAAATATGCCAGGTGTACTTCCTTTACTTTTTCAGGATGAAGCAGGTTCCAGCTTTCCGGCTTCTCCCCTCCCGCAAGCCCCGCCGCTTGCAGCATTGTGCCCATGCCTCCATCCAGATAGATGAGCCGCTTGCCCCATAACTCCATTAGCATTTTCCCTTTGGCGTTCATGCTTCTTTCCCCCGAAACCCACAATGGGCCTTGTTGCTGGTTTGGCCATTTGTTGACCCTCTTTGTTCAGCGCCTTGCGGGATGTCCCTCACCACAGCGCAGCCTTTTTTACTCCCCTGCAAGGAACCGGTTATTTCGTGTTTTCCTGGGCCCTCCCGCGAAGGGTAGATAATTCAAAGGGTGTTTCCTGATATACAAAATAGTTGAGCCAGTTGGCAAACAGCAGGTTGGCATGGGCATGCCAACACAGCCGGGGCAGCATGGACGGGTCGTCCCCGGGAAAGTAATGCTGAGGCAAATCGATGGGCGATCCCTTTTCCAGATCCCGGTAGTACTCCCTGGCCAAGGTATCCCGGTCATACTCGCT
Organism: Eubacteriales bacterium; assembly: GCA_031556815.1. GTDB lineage: Bacteria > Bacillota > Clostridia > Christensenellales > Aristaeellaceae > Limiplasma. Next base: position 16,877 of record JAVBSI010000046.1, read on the forward strand.
GTGGCCCGTGGCAAAAACCCGCCTACCGTCCTGGCTGCGGGCCAGCGCCAAACCCACTTCATCGTTCCTTGCCAGCACGATAAGCTCCGGGCAGGCAGCCACAGCCGCCTCGTCCACGGCGGTGTGGCGGCTCATGGGCACGCAAAAGATATCGTCAAAACCGCGCAGCAGCTTGTCTCGCCGGTCGGTGAGCCAGGTTTCAAACACGCCAAAGAGCTTGCCCGGCAGAGGGTGCTTGCCGATGCCATAATGGTGAAACAGCCCTGCCTGGGCCGCCCAGCAGATGTACAGCGTGCTGAAAGCATGGCTATCCGCCCAGTCCATCACCTGTTTCAGCTCATCCCAATAGGCCACATCCTGGAACTCCAGCTTTTCCACGGGTGCGCCGGTGATAACAACCCCGTCGAAATACTCATCTCGTACGTCGGTGAGCGTCCGATAAAAGGTGTCTAAATAGCTTTCGTCGGTGTTCTGGCTCTGGTAGCTGCCGGTTCGCAGCAGCGTGATCTCTACCTGCAAGGGGGTGTTTCCAATCAGCCTCAATAACTGGGTCTCGGTCTTTTCCTTTGTGGGCATTAAATTCAGGATGACGATCTTTAGCGCCCGGATGTCCTGCGTGGCGCTGCGCTTTTCCGTCATCACAAAGATGTTTTCTTCCGTCAGCACCCGGGTGGCAGGCAGCGCGTCTGGAATTTTAACGGGCATTTTGTTTCACTCCTCTGCTCCCTATTGGGATGCGGCCAGCGCGTTGTCCAGATCCGCCAGCAAATCGGCTGGATCCTCCAAGCCGATGCTCAGGCGGATAAGCTCCGGGGCAATGCCCGCGGCTGCCAGCTCTTGCGGGTTCATCTGGCCGTGGGTGGTACTGGCCGGGTGGATCACCAGGCTTTTGGCATCCGCCACGTTCGCCAGCAGGCTGAAAAGTTTCAGATGGTCGATGAAGCAGCGGCCCGCTTCCACCCCGCCTTTGATGCCAAAGCTCATGACGGCCCCCCCACCCGAGGGCAGGTATTGTTTCCCCCGGTCATGATAGGGGTCGCCGGGCAGCATGGGGTAATGCACATAGGCCACCGCCGGATGCCGCTGCAAAAACGACGCCACCGTAAGGGCGTTGTCGCAATGGCGCCGAAGCCGCAGGCTCAAGGTTTCCAGGCCCTGGAGGATCAAAAACGCATTAAAGGGGCTCAGGCAGGCGCCCAACTCTCGTACCAGCTGCAGCCGCAACCGGGTGGCCACCGGGGCCTGTTGGTCAGCATATACCACCCCGCCGTTTTGCTCATCCGGGTGGGTATAGGCAGGATAACGTCCGGTGGTGAAGTCGAAGCAACCCATGTCCACCACAATGCCGCCGATGCTGGTACCATGACCTCCGGCGTACTTGCTTAGGGAATGGATCACCACGTCCGCCCCGGCGGCCTTCGCATCAAACAAGGGGGGGATGCCAAAGGTGTTGTCCAGCACCAGGGCAATGCCGTGTTTCTGAGCGATGGCCTTCACGCCCGCAAAATCCGGAATGTTCATGGCGGGGTTGCAGATCGTCTCCAGATACAGGAGGCGGGTATTCCCCTGGATGGCCTGTTCCATCGCCCGCAAATCATCCGGGTGCACAAAGCTGGTGGTGATGCCCGCAATCTGGGGCAACCGGCTGGACAGCAGCGTGTGGGTACCCCCATACAGCGTGGAGATGGCCACGATGTGATCCCCATGGCCGCAGAGGGCAAAGAGTGCCGCCGTCACCGCCGCCATACCGCTGGCAAAGGCCACTGAGGCCGCGCCTCTTTCCAACGCGGTCATACGGGCTTCCAGGGCTGCCACCGTGGGGTTTTCGATGCGGGTGTAGGTGAAGCCCTCCACCTGCCCGGCAAAGACCCCGGCCGCTTCTTGCGCCGAGGGGAAACAGTAACTGGTGGTCTGATAAATGGGCATGGCGCGGGCGCCGGTAGCCTTATCCGGGGGTTGCCCTGCATGAAGCTGCAGGGTGTCAAAGCCGTAGGTTTTTTTCTCCATGGGTACTCTCCTTTCGGCGATGAGGCCTCGCCTGCTCCCCAAAGCCCTCCCAAGGAGGGAGGGCTTTGGGGATATGGCAGCCCGTTATCCCTGGCCCACCAAGAACCGGCTCAAGGTTCCCAGCATGGTTTCCATCTCCACGGGCTTGGCCAGGTGGGCGTTCATGCCAGAGTTCAGCGCTTTGGCAATATCCTCCTTAAAGGCGTTGGCCGTCAGGGCTACAATGGCTACGGACTTCGCATCCGGGCGATCCAATGCGCGGATTTCCATCGCTGCCTGGTATCCGTCCATCTCGGGCATTTGCACGTCCATCAGCACGATGTCAAAGAAATATCCGGGGGAGTCCTTGAACTTTTCGATGGCCTCAAAACCATCCGCGGCCTCCGTGATGGCGATGCCGGTGTTCTCCAGCATGGCCTTGACAATGACCCTGTTCAACTCCACATCGTCCACCAGCAACAAGCGCTTGCCCACAAACTGCCCTTCCACATTGGCGGCTTCCACCGGCTGGCCCTCAGCCTGATCGGTCTCGCGCAGCCAAAGGACGAAGCTGAAAGTGCTGCCCTTTCCCGCTTCGCTGCTCAGTTCAATATTCCCTCCAAAGAGTTCCACAATGCGTTTGCTGATGGCCAGGCCCAGCCCGGTGCCGCCAATCTTGCTATCCCCTTGGGCAGAGCCCTGCTCAAAGGGTTGGAAGATTCCTTTTTGGATCTTTGGCGCGATGCCCACGCCGTTGTCCTTCACGGTAAAGCGCACCTGGGTGCGCCCTTCTTCCCGCGCCATCTTCTGGATGGAAAACGCAATTTCACCGCATTCCGGGGTAAACTTTACGGCGTTGCCCAGCAGGTTAATGAGCACCTGCCGCAGCCGCAGGGAATCGCTGACGAAGGTGTGGGGATCAAAGCTGTCAAACTCCGTGCGGAAGGTGATGTTCTTTTCTTCGCACCGGGGCCGGATGATCCCCGCCACGGTCTTGGCCAGCCTGGGCAGATCCATCGCTTCTTCCGTAAGCTCTATCTTTCCCGCCTCAATCTTGGAGATATCCAAGATGTCGTTCAGCAGGCCCAGCAGGTGTTGCGATGAAGCCTCAATCTGCCCCACATGTCCTTTCAGCTCGCCAAGGTCAATGCCCATGCCCTTCTCATCCGCCAGTTTGCGCTGCACAATATTGGCAATGCCAATGATGGCATTCATAGGCGTGCGAATTTCATGGCTCATACGCGCCAGGAACTCACCCTTATGCTGATTGGCTTGGTTTGCATCGCATACGGCCTTTTCCAGCTCAATCTGGGTGCTGCGCAGTTCGTTTTCCATCTTGACGCGCACATCTACGTTGCGAGCAAAACCCAGCAGGCCGGACAAAGCTCCGTTGCTTTCATAGATGGGGGTAAGAACGGTATCCAAGATTTCCTTGTGGCCGTCAAAGAACTCCATCCAGGATTCCATATAATAAGGTTTCTTGCTCGCTATGGCTTTTCGATCGTGGCCGGACAATTCCCGGGCCATCTCAGCCGAAAATACATCCCGGGCCTTCTTGCCTACGAAATCATCCGGCGAAAGCCCGACCAAGGCTGCAAAGCGCGGATTAACCGCCAGGTAGCGGCCCTCCCGGTCCATGTACCAAATCAAGTCCGGCGAAGCGGAGAAGATCTGGCCCAGCAGCACGCTCTGTTCCTCCGTCTTCATCTTCTCCAATACCATCTCCGTCACATCGTTGGTCTCCACGATGTAGCCCAGCTTGCGGCCGTCCTTGCTGAGGAAATAATTTGCCACCCCCCGCAGATACTGTTGCCTGTCTTGCTGGTAGAACACTTCCGCTTCCCGTCCTTCTTCCAAAGCCAGGATGGGATCATAGACCGTTTTTTCGGGATATACGCTGTCTTCGCCATAGGGGGTGCCCACCACATCCTCCAGCTTCTTGTTGCGCAACGTCAGTCCCTGCTGGTTCATATAGATAATCAACTGTTGCATATCGATGATGCACAGCGGGTGTTGCACGCTGGCCACAATGCTGTCGGCCATTTCATCAAAAGAGTCTGCCAGTGTGGCGAATTCATCCTTCTTGGTGGCATGGAAGCGGAATTGCCGCTGGCCTGACCGGAAACGAGAAATGCCCTCAATCAAATTTGTGATGTTCCCGGTAAGCCAGGATGCCAACCAAATGGCAATCAGCACCACCAGGAGGAGGATGGCGGCCGTAGTAGCAATCAACCGCCAGAGCGTTTCACTTAGGTTTTCGTCCATTGCCTGGTCCATTTTGGCAGCCGTCAAGACGGCGGGGCGGTTGAAGTCGTCCAAGTCCGCGCCAATGGTCACAAAGCCAAAGCCCCGACGGGAAAAGCCATTCTCTTGGCTGGGGGCATATTGGCCGGTATAGTAGGGGATAGCCGCGGCAGTGGTGAGCTTGTAAAGCCCGCTCCATAGAATATAGAAGGAACCGGATCCCCCCTGCTGGGTCAGATCCATCCAGCCTGTACACTGGGGGGCATTGTTCAGATACCGACCATCCAGCCCCACCAGCCCCTGGCGGGTGAGCTCCGCAGAGGGTTTCTTGCTGCGGGATTGACTGTCAAAAACTGGCACGGTCTTGATAAATTCTTGCCATTTTGGAACACCGCTGGCCTTCCAATCCTGGTAGATGCTCTCCTCCAGCCATGGAATCTGCGGGTCGCCAGTGGCCGGATCATATCCGGCGATGGAGTGATGCCGGGGGTGACAGATGCTGCGGCACTGATAATCCCAAATAAAGGCGTAGTTGCCCTCATAGGCGCTGGGAAGCTCTGTATAGCGTTGGCTCATCGGGGTAATATGATCCACCAGCTCCATGATATGATCGTGATTGAGGGCAAAGGTCACATAGCCGATCACCTGGCCATTATCATCCGCCACAGGGGTCGCCCAGCGAATAATGCCCTCAAACCGCTGCCCATTGGGGTTCTCTTTCCCGGCATAAGCCTGCTGCTGCGGCGTATAGGGGATGTCATATCCCCGGGTCTTCGCGGCGTCTTCCACCGTCCCAGGGGTATACATGCCGATGAAGTTGCTGCCCACATATGCGCCGATCACGTCGGACACATAGATCTGCCCTGGTGTGAGCTTTTGTACCCCGGCAAAATAGGTTTCAGCCTTGACATAGGTGTTGGCTCTTTGGCTCACGTCCCGCTTTTCCCGGCTCAAAGGATAATGGGTCTTGGGGGAATGCTCCGCCACCACTTTCACCTGCTCCATGCCATCCAAGCCAACAAAGGTGATCTCGTCGTACAGAGGCACACTCTCATACACAAACTGGTCCGGCGGGCGGTATTGAAATTTGTTCTCGTCATTGTTTTCCCCATTGGTGGACGTCCCGCCCCCGAGCTCCTGCGGGGGTCTGTCCGTATTCATCCAAGCACTTTCATCCTGCGTCAAAGCCCAATGCCCTTGCTTCACCAGCCGCTGCGTCTTTTGATCCATAAACGCCTGATAAAGTTCCTGACTGGGTGTCAGGCGAGCTAGAAACAGCAAGTCACTATCCCGGTCGTAGAGAAATTCCGCTACCTGGCGGGCCGTATCCGTACTAAGCCGCTCGATATTCTCCGTGGCGCTGTTGTTCAAGGCTACGGTGGAATCGCCCACGGCGATTTGCCGCAGCACCGTGCCCAACGTTTGAATCTGACGCCAGGCCAACAGCGTTACCAAAATCAGTGGGATAACCTTCACCACCAAAAAAATGCGGATGAGCTTGGCGCGCATTCCCTTCCCAAGCCTATCCCACAAGTGGTTCATTGCATTTTGTAATCCAGTGATTATCTTTTTCATCATCTGCATTTATCCTACTGCAAGGCATTCGCCGGGACCCCCGATGCTGCGAACAGCCTTCATCCAAATTAACGTATTAATTATAAAGCAGACCCGCCTTTGATGCAAGCCGTCTTGCTCTATTCCACCAAAAACGGATCTTCCGCCACATGGGTAGGCTCGATCAACTCCTGGTAACAAATGCGCATCACCGCCCGGCCCAGCATTCCCACGTTACGATAGACCTTGCGGTTGTTGCAGCCGTTGGTGAGCATCACTACGCCGGTGCGGTCCCTGGGATCAAAGTAGGCGGCGCAGAGCATCCCATTTGCCTTGCCCCCGTGTCCGTACATGGTGCGTCCCTCCACCTGGTCATTCACGATGATGTTCATGTACAGTCCCCGCCCGCTGTGGCCGGTGACGCTGCCCCGGCGGTTTTGCAGGGTCCTCATTTCCGCCGCGCTGCTTTCCTTTAGAATGCGCACGTCCTGGTACATGCCTCCGTCGCATAGTGCAATCACCAGCTTCGCCAAATCCGGCGCGGAAATGATCAGCTTTCCCGCCGTGAAGTAGTAGTCCCGTTGGGAGTCCGGCTGGGTGATGTTGGTGGGATCCTCCAGCAAAACCTTGGTCGCCCGCCGCCCAGGCATGGCATACATATCCGCCAGGGGCACGCCCTGCGGTAGCTGGGCCGCCTGATATCCCGCGATAATGGAAAGAGGCGCAAACACGTGCTCCTTCATATACGCATCGATGGTTTGTCCCGACAGATGCTCGATCACACAGCCCGCCAGGCCACCGCCAAAGTTGCTGTACTGTTCCCGGGCGCCTGCCTCAACGTCTTTCAAAAACAGATAGGACGCCCGGCTGGGAGAAAACAGCTCCGGCAAGGGGCGTGCTTTTCCTGCCAAGGCCTCCCTGTAATACCCGCTGTCCCGCAAGCCCGCGGTATGGCTCATCACCTGGCGCAAGGTGATAGGCGTGTCCGGGTACTGGGGGTTGCGCAGAGGAAAGCCCAGCGCCTTGCCCAGATCCTCATCCAGATCGATTTGCCCCTGCTCCACCAACTGCATCACACCCATGCCCGCCACCATTTTGCTGATGCTGCCCACCTGAAACAGCGTTTCCTGGGTCACTGCCTCTCCGTCCCGCTGGCGCTGGCCATAGACATGGGTAAAGGTAATGGCTCCGTTTTCAATCACAGCAATGCTGCCCCCCATGGTGGCGTAGCTCTTCAAAATCCGGTCCAGTTTTTCCCGCACACCCAGCAGCGGATCATCCACGATCGCGCCTAGCTCCGCATCTTCGCGGGTTAGCTCTTGGTAGGTCATTTCCTGACTTTCATCATCCTCGAAAAACGCGGGAGGCTCCGTCTCGGCCATCAGCAAAGCAGCCGCCCCGGAGGGGGCCGCGCCTAGACTGCCCAAACAAAGCCAAAGGGTCAGCATTCCGCAGCCCAGCCGCCTGATCTTGGACGTAAAAGCCCGTTCCTTCGTCTTGTGCAAGCTGTTCAAACGCTTGTCTCCTTCCATCCCGGACATCAGAACCATGGATTATAACAAAGACAGTTGCGTGGGGCTAGCCTCCCGCAGCGCCCTGTCGATGGCCTCAAAGCCGTGCAGCAACCCCAGCTGATCGCAACGTTCCTGGTAGAGAGGGTATAGCTCCTCCGCCCTGGGGCTGGTGCATTGGTATTCCAGCCCAAAGGCATTCACAAACTTCCCCTTGATCCCGGCAAAGCGGGGGACTTTGTCCAGCCCGGCATAGAAGTACTCCCGGTTGCCGGTACGAAGGGTCATCCCAAAATGGCAGATCACAAAGCGGCCTCCGCACTCCTTGGTTTTTTCCACCAGGGAGAGCAGGTTTTCCGGGCTGTCCGTCAGAAAGGGCACCATGGGAGAAATCCAAGTGCCGGTAAATACCCCGGCCTGAGCCAGCTTCTCCATGGCGGCAAAGCGTTGGTTCCCCGTGGGCGCGCCGGGCTCCAAGGCCTTTGCTACCCCCTCATCGGTGGTGGTGATGGAAAAGGTCACGTAGACCGGGGCCTGCCTTCCCATTTCCGCCAGCAGTGCCGCATCCCTCACCACCAGGGTCCCCTTGGTGGTAAGGCCCGCCCAAAGCTGTACTTTTTAAGCAACAACAGGGCTTGCCGGGTGATGCAAAGTTCTTTCTCCCGCGCGTTGTAGGAATCGCTGGCAGCGCCCAGGCTCACCACCCCGGGCTTTTTCTTTTGGCGCAGCTCCCGCTCCAGCATGGCCAGACAGTTTTCCTTCACCCGGATTTCCTCAAACCGGTCAATGCGGTAACACTCGCTGCGGGTATCACAGTAGAGACAGCCATGGTTGCATCCCCGGTACAGATTCATGTTGTAATCCGCCGGGAAAAACGCATCCTTCCCATAGCGCACGGGGATCAGCAGCCTTTTGGCGACAAATGTCTCCACCACCGCCCTGTTGATCTCTTCCATCCCATCCCCGCCCCGTTCCGCCAGGTTTTTTCTGCAAACCCACGCTTTATCGACCTTTTTGACAGTATACGGAGTCAGCCGTCGCCTGTCAAGCTTCTTTACCCGGTGTCCCCCTTGTGGTATGCTAAGGGAAGTCCAGGTTTTCATACCCATACCAAAGGAGGGGTTTCCCTTGAAATACCAACTCTTGCTGGCGGACGCCGACGGAACGCTCTTTGACTTTCTGGCGGGAGAGCGGGCCGCGCTGCTTTCGGTGCTAGCCGCCAGCGGCTTGCCCGCGAATGAGGACGTGGTGACCCTGTACAGCGGCATTAATGAAAGCCATTGGAAAAAATTTGAACGCGGGGAGACCACTCAGGCCCGGCTACGGGTGGAGCGCTTCCAGGACTTGTTGCGCGCCCTGGGCTTACCCGGGGATCCAGCCGCGCTTAGCCAGGCCTATGTGGTAGCCCTGGGCCAGCAGCGGATCATGCTTCCCGGCGCGGTGGAGCTCTGCCAGGCGGTCAGCCGGCATATGCCCATCTACCTGGTGACCAACGGGCTATCCCGCGTACAGCGCAGCCGCTTTGCGGGATGCGCCATCACGCCGTATCTCGCGGGGTTTGTGATCAGCGAGGAAATAGGTCATCCCAAGCCTGAGCCACACATGCTGCGGGAGGCCATGAGGCTTTCCGGCGTCACGGATCCCCGCCAGGCCATTATGCTCGGCGACAGCGTCTCGGCGGACATCGGCGCGGCCAAGGCCGCCCATGTCAATAGCATCCTGTTTTTAGGCGGTGGACCGGAGCCGGAACATCATGGCGCCACCTATGTGGCCTCCACCCTGGCCCAAGCGCAAAAGTGGATTCTGCAATAAGGCATAAGCGCGCTTTTCCTTGCCTTTTCCAGCAAAACAGGGTAAAATGATCCCAGCGATTTCAATGGATTCAGAAAGGGTGGCTACCGATGTATCAAGACGTTATCAACACCGCAAAGGATAAAATGCAAAAGACAGCCTCCGTTTTTCAAGGTGAGCTACGCAGCCTGCGGGCGGGCCGTGCCAATCCGCAGCTATTGGAGCGCATCACCGTGGATTATTACGGCACCCAGACGCCCTTGCCCCAGATGGGCAATATCTCCTCTCCGGAGCCGCGCATGCTGCTCATCAGCCTGTGGGACCAAAAGGCCATCCCCATGGTGGAAAAAGCCATCCAAAAGAGCGATTTGGGCCTGAACCCCAGCAACGACGGCAAGCTGATCCGCCTGGTGATCCCCGAGCTAAACGAGGAGCGCCGCAAAGAGCTGAGCAAGCTGGTGCGCAAAGGCGCGGAAGATGCCAAGGTGGCGATCCGTTCCATCCGCAGGGATGCCATGGAGCATTTCAAGAAGCTGGAAAAGGACGGCTCCATCACCGAGGACGATCAGACCAAGGCGGAGAAGAAGATGCAGGATGCTACAGACGCCGCCATCAAGAATATCGACGAGCTGGCAGCCCAAAAGGAAAAGGAAATCATGGAGGTGTAAGCCTCCGTTACGAGGGCCTATGCAACAAACCTTTGAATACCTGTTGGGGCTTCCCACCCAAACGGCTTTGGCGTTGCTAACGGCGGCGGGCATCCGGGATGTGGATGTGATTCCCACCGCCGCCCCACCCCGCAAGCAGCCCTCTCCGCGGGATGCCTTGCGCAGCGAAGCGGGAGAGCGCGAGGGCTATGCTTCCACCCGGGTGGTAGCTGTGCAGGAGGAAGGCCGTAGGCTGATCGTGTCCCGGTTCCTGGTGGACAGTCCCGTCCTGCGAAAGGGGGAGACGCCGTGACCTCACTGCCCCTTTCCCCCTCCGTGGACCCTGGCCGCCTGCCCCGCCATGTAGCCATCATCATGGATGGAAACGGTCGCTGGGCAAAGCAGAACAAGCTGAAGGTCGCTATGGGCCACCGGGTGGGCACAGAAACCCTGCGGGAGATCATCCGCAATAGCAGCGATATCGGCATTGCTTCCCTGTCCCTGTACGCTTTTTCCACGGAAAACTGGGGACGTCCCGCCGCCGAGGTGGAGGCGCTCATGAGCCTGATGCTGGAGTTTTTCAAAAGCGAAATCGACGAGCTGGATCAGAAAAATGTGCGCATCACCATCCTGGGCGACAAGCAGGGCTTGCCTTCACCGCAAAAGGACGCCTTGATTGCCGCGGAGACCCGCACCGGGACAAACACAGGCCTACGGCTGAACATCGCCGTCAATTACGGCGCCCGGGCGGAGCTGGTGCGTGCAGTCCAGCAGCTGGCCCGGCAGGTGCAGGCGGGGCATTTGCAGCCCGAGCAGATCACGGAGGATGCCTTGGCTGCCCAGCTATACACCGCTGACCAGCCGGATGTGGATCTGCTGATCCGTACCAGTGGAGAAATGCGCCTCAGCAATTTTCTGCTCTACCAATGCGCCTATGCGGAATTTGTCTTCCCCACCGTGCTGTGGCCTGATTTTACTCTGTCCCACTATCACCAAGCCATCACCGCCTACCAGCAGCGAGACCGCCGCTATGGAAGGCGAATGGAATAAATAGCATTCTTGAACCGTGTAAGGAAGTTTGATATGGCACAACGCATCATTACCGGCGGAATCATGGTATTGGCTTTAACCGGACTGCTGGCGCTAGGCGGCTGGGTTTTTGCTCTGGCTGTTTTTTTGGTCTATACGCTGGCCATTTATGAAGAACTGCACGCCCTGCTTCATGCAAACCACAAGCCTGTCTGGTGGACGGCTTTTGCCGCATTGGCCCTCAGTGTGCCCATGGTGATGTTTTTCTCCTATTCTGTCATCATCCCCATCCTCACGTTGCTCAGCTTCTGCGCGCTGCTCCAGGTCATGCGCAGGCCCGACCCGGATCTGGTGGACGTCATGATGAGCGTGCTGCCCATGCTGACGCTTGTCCTTCCCGCCATCTGCATCTTTGGCCTCGTGGGCACCAGCCCTCGCTTGCTCCAGCTTTTCTTCCTTGTGCTGCTCTTTGTCATCGCCATTGGCGGGGATACCTTCGCTTATTTTGTTGGGGTTAAAGTGGGCGGCCAAAAGCTCTGCCCTGCCATCAGTCCCAAAAAAACCGTGGCCGGGGCCATCGGCGGTTTAGCGGGCAGTGTGCTTTGCGCCCTGGTCGCCGGTTGGATCTTTTCGCTGTGTGTCCGAGATTTCGTCATGCCCCCTTTTTGGGCCAATATGCTGGTAGGTCTCTTTGGCGGCATCGCCGGCCAGATGGGGGATCTCTTCGCCAGCATGGTGAAACGCCATTGCGACGTGAAGGACTTTGGCAATCTGTTTCCCGGCCATGGCGGCATGCTGGACCGTCTGGACAGCATCTCCTTTGTGGCCATTATTGTCTACTGCTATCGGGTCATCCTGATGCTTGGCATGAGCGCTGCCTAAGGAGCGACCTGCCTCTGTTCTTTCTCCCATTTTCGGACGAACCGCCTGAAAATGGGCTTTCCTATTTATAAGGAGGTTTTGGATGGCTTCTTCCCTTCGTAAGCTGGCGGTACTAGGCTCTACGGGCAGCATCGGAACCCAGGCGCTCCAGGTGGCGGCTCAGTACCCTGAGCAATTTGAAATGGTAGCCCTCACCGCCTACTCCAACCGGGAGTTGCTTTTTAAGCAAGTACGTGCCTTTCGGCCCAAGCTGGCAGGCCTTGTGATCCCCGCTCCTTTGCAGGACATCCCGGAGGATTTGCGCTTTTGCCAGTGGATCTTCGGGCCCCAAGCGCTCACCGCCGCCGCTCAAACCGACTGCGACGACGTGTTGGTGTCCGTGGTGGGCATGGCCGGGCTTTCCGGGGTGTTGGCCGCCCTGGAGCGTGGCAAGCGCGTGCTGTTAGCCAACAAAGAGGCCTTGGTGGCGGGAGGCCAACTGGTAATGGAAGCCGCCGCAAAGGTGGGCGAAAACGCCCTCCTGCCTGTGGACAGCGAGCATAGCGCCATCTTTCAATGCCTGCAGGGGGCAGCAGGCAATCCCATCGATCGCATTTATCTTACCTGTTCCGGGGGCCCTTTTCGAACCTGGGACAAGGCGGCCATCCGCGCCGCCACCAAGAGCCAAGCCCTCCAACATCCCAAGTGGGTGATGGGCCAGAAAATTACCATCGACAGCGCCACCCTTTTCAACAAAGCCCTGGAGGTTATTGAGGCCAAGTGGCTGTTCCATGTGGATCAAGCGCAGGTGCAGGTGGTGATCCATCCCCAAAGCGTGGTGCACAGCGGCGTGGGCTTTGCGGATGGGGCCATTTTGGCCCAGTTGGGTACCCCGGATATGCGTTTGCCCATTCTCTATGCCATGGGCTATCCGCGCCGCTTGCCTACCGGCGGCGACAAGCTGGACTTGTTCTCCCTGGGCGGACTCACCTTCGAGCCGCCGGACGAGGAGCGCTTTCCGTCCTTAACCATGGCCCGGCAAGCCCTTGCGGCCGGCGGAGCGGCGGCTTGCGTCCTCAACGCTTCCAACGAGGTGGCGGTGGCTCAATTTTTACAATCCACCAGCGGGAATCCCATGCCCTTGGGGAGAATCTATGAGGTGGTGGAGGCGTGCCTTCAGCAGCTAGGTCATCTGCCCGCCGCCAGCCTGAATGACGTGCTGGACGCGGATCAAAAAGCCCGGACGCTGGCCAGGCATCTGCTTGGGTAAACCGACCCTCGCTTGCATATCCTATGGCCTGTGCCGCGCATCATTAGTGGAAAGGAACCGATTGCATGACGATTTTGTACATCCTCAGCGCCTTGCTGTTGCTGGGCATTTTGATCTCCGTCCATGAGTTTGGCCATTTCATCGCAGCGCGCATCACAGGCATTGCCGTGAAGGAATTTTCCATCGGCTTTGGTCCCAAGTTGCTGCAATGGAAAAGCAAAAAGCATGAAACCCTGTTCTCCCTGCGCCCCATCCCCATGGGGGGCTATTGCATGTTCTACGGCGACACCGACGATGACCCCAAGGGAGAGAAGCAGGACGACCCGCGCAATTACAACCTCGCCCCTGTATGGAAGCGGATCCTCAGCGTCCTCTCAGGCCCGCTGATGAACTTTGTGCTGGCCTTTGTGGTGGCCATTGTCCTTATGGCAGGTTATGGCGCCATCCCCACCACGTCTTACGTTGACACCGTGGAGGCGGGCCTGCCCGCGGACTTGGGAGGACTGAAGGCCGGGGATCTTTTTGTGAAGGTGGGCGACAAGGACATCGCCGATGGCGCCACTGCCGATGTGACCGAAGCCATCCGCGCCGCCGGGGGAGCCCCCTTGCCCATCACCGTGCTGCGGGAGGGTCAGGAGGTGCACCTCACCTTGACCCCTTTCTTTGACCCAGAGGAGGAGTATTATCGCATCGGCATCACCATTCGCACCCATACCGCGCCCATGCCTCCCTCCCAAGTGATTCCTTCCGCGTGGAACGCCTGTGTGCAAGCCGGCGGGTTCATTTTAGACGCATTGAGCAAGCTGGTGACGACCGGAGAAGGCCTCAACGAAACCGCAGGTCCGGTGGGAGTGGTACAACTGGTGGCAGAGCAGACCCAGCAGGGCGGGTTGGAAATATTTTTGAACCTGATGGTCGTTATTTCCATCAACCTGGGGCTGGTGAATCTGTTTCCCATCCCCGGCCTGGACGGCAGCCGCGTGGTGTTTATGCTGATCGAAGGTGTCCGTGGCAAGCCGATCAACCAGAAAATCGAGGTGGGTGTCCATTTGACGGGATACATTCTGCTTTTGGGATTGATGCTGTTTTTCACCTTCAAGGATGTGGCCCGGCTCTTCGGGGCCTAGGGGCTTTTCGTCCCTCTATCCAAAACCGCCCTGGAAGTTGCTTCCGGGCGGTTTTGCTATTGCGTTTTTTCCTCTTCCCTCCATCAGAGCGGGCGAGGGGTGACCCCCAGCAAGGGCAGCACTCGTCCCCAGAACACCTCTTGCGCAAACACCACCGTGGCGCCGCTGTCACAGGGATGAAAGGCGATCTTCGGCGTATCGCGCACCGCCTGTTCATAACACAGGAGGATGGCATGGGCCATGTCAAAGTACAGCCCCAATGGGCTCACCGCGCCTGCCGCCACGTGCAGCATGCGTTCTAGCGCATCTGTCGGCGCAAAGCTCAGCCGGGATACCCCCAACGCCTTGCTCACCACCGCCGTGCGAAACGGGGTGAGGGGGCGCAGTAGCAAGACATAAAATGCGGTTTGCTGGCGATTGCATAAAAAGAGGTTCCTGCAAAAAGTGGTGCTCTCGTCCATGAAAGGCAGGGACAGGCAATCCTCAATGGTCAAAACCCGAGGATGCTGAAAAAACCGGTAGGGGATTGCCTCCCCGTCCAGCCATGCCAAAATATGCCCTTTGGCTGCATCCGCCATCATTCCTCCCCCCCTTTGCCGCTTTGCTTTTTCCTCTCAAGTCTACCATAACCCTCTCGTTTTGAATACCGGGCTGCGGCCGTTCCCTTTTCGCTCCCGTCAAAACATGGTATAATGATTCATAACCCCAAAAACGCCAGCCCCAAGGAGGCCTTATGCACTCTACCCGCAGCTTTCTGATCGGCCCGGTCCCCATTGGCGCAGGTGCGCCGGTGACCGTGCAAAGCATGACCAATACCGACACCCGGGATGTGCCCGCCACCCTGGCGCAGATCCGCCAGCTGGCAACCGCTGGATGCGACATCGTCCGCGTCAGCGTATACGATGAGGCTTGCCTGCCCGCCATTGCCGCGTTGGTAGCGCAAAGCCCCGTGCCTTTGGTAGCGGATATTCACTACCGGGCGGATTTGGCCATCGGCGCCATGGAGCGGGGCGTCGCCAAGGTGCGTATCAATCCCGGCAACATCGGTTCCAGCGCGGAGGTACGCCGTGTGGCGGACTGCGCGAAGGCGCACCATGTGCCCATCCGCATTGGGGTGAATAGCGGCTCCCTGGAAAAAGAGATCCTCCGCAGGGAAGGTGGGGTGACCCCCCGTGGTATGGTGGACAGCGCCCTTACCCATGCCCGGTTGCTGGAGCAAGCGGGTTTTGATCAGATCGTGTTGTCCCTGAAAGCCAGCGACGTTCCCCTCACCGTGCAGGCCTATCAGCTGGCCGCTCAGGAGACCGACTATCCCCTCCATGTAGGGGTGACGGAGGCTGGGCTCCCAGGCGCAGGCAACATCAAAAGCGCGGTGGGCATCGGCGCGTTGCTTTTGCAGGGCATCGGAGACACCATTCGGGTTTCCTTAACCGGCAGCCCCCTCCCGGAGCCCCGGGCTGCCATCGAAATTTTACAAGCGATAGGCCTGCGCAAGAACTTCGTGAATGTGGTCAGTTGTCCCACCTGCGGCCGCACCGGCATCGATGTGACAGCCATCGCCCAACGGGTGCAGCAGGAGCTGGCGGATGTCCGAGTGCCGCTCACCGTGGCGGTAATGGGCTGCGTGGTCAACGGCCCGGGGGAAGCGCGGGAAGCGGATGTGGGCCTGGCTGGAGGCGGCCTGGCGGCCGGCGGTGACGGAGGCGAAACGAACGATTACGCGGTGGGCGCGCTCTTTGAGCGTGCCGCGGCCCCCCGGCGCATTGAAGGGGACTTGGCCGGCCAGCTCATCGCCCGAGCCCGAGAACTAGCCAAAGCAAAAGAGGGTTCAATTTGAACAAACATGAGCTGCTGCGCCTGCTGGAAGAAACGGTGCCTCCCTTGAAAGGCAAGCTTCATGTGGAGCGGGTGCTGTACAAAAAGAGTCTGAACAAGGCTTATATGAGCTTTCTCAGCGATGTGTTGGTGCCTGAGGTGGACTTCCTGGCCCTTGAGCGGAAGTTGCGCAGCGTCTTTCCCAATATGGGCATCGCGCTTCGTGTCGCTTCCCCGACTCTAGGGGAGGATTTTCTGCGGAACATTGACCAGTATAAACCCGTACTGACCGACTTTTTGCGGCGCCAAAGCCCGGCCCTTTCCACCTGGATCCACGACGTGGGCTGGAATGTGGAGCAAGGCCGCATTTTGCTTACTTGTCCTGACGACATGGCGCAGGAATACTTTAAGCGCCATCATTTAGATGAAAAACTTGCCCAAGCCGTATGGGACATTTTCCGGCTTCGGCTGTCCGTAGGCCTGACGGTCTGTGGTCAGCGGGAGGAATGGGTGAAGGATATGCGGCAGCAGCGGGGGTTTTCCGTCCCCGCGCCTGCGGAAAATGAGGAGGCATTGATGGCTTCCCCTGTGGATGAGCATGCCGGGGGCATGTCCCCAGCGCTTTCCCCCAAGCCCTCTGCCAAGGCTTCTTCCAAGCCTTCGCCTAACGGCGCCAAGGGCCCGGTCATCAAGGGCCGCGCCATTGCAGACAGCCCTGTGCCTATCTCGGAGCTGAAGGATGACAGCGGCTGTGTGGTCATTGAAGGGATCATCACCGGCATGAACGAACCCAAGGAGCTAAAAGGCGGCGAAACCGTTCTTTGCTCTTTTGCCCTCTATGATGATACCGGCACCGTTTACTGCAAGGCCTTTTTCCAATATCGCATGAAGCGCGCTGGCATGGCCGCGACCCCCGTGCCCCCCACCGATGAGGAGCGGGCCCGCCTTGCCCAGCAGACCCGGCTGCTGGGAGACGGCGTCCGGGTGCGGGTGCGGGGGGAATGCCGCATGGATAGCTATTTGGGAGAGCTGTCCATCAGCGTGCGGGACATGCAGCAGTTTCCCCTCCAGGAGCGGGAGGACAACGCCGCCCAGAAGCGCATTGAGTTGCATCTGCACAGCACCATGAGCTCCATGGACGCCACCGCCGACGCGGCGGTGTTAATCGCCCAGGCCGCCAAGTGGGGTCACCCTGCCATTGCCCTCACGGACCATGGCGTAACCCAGGCCTTTCCCGCTGCCTTTGCCGCTGCTAAGAAGCATGGCGTCAAGCTGATTCCCGGCGTAGAGGGATATTTGGTGGATATCGTGCCCATCATGGAAGAGGCTCCCCAGGCGCCGCTTTCCTCGCCCATCGTTGTGCTGGATGTGGAGACTACCGGTCTATTCCCGGCATCCGACCGGATCATTGAGATCGGCGCGGTGAAGCTGGAAAACGGGCAGATCGTGGACGAGCTCTCCCTTCTCTGTGACCCAGGTGTGCCTCTTCCCCGTCGCATCACAGACATCACGGGAATCACCGATTTAATGCTCCGGGGCAAGGAGCCACCCTCAGCGGGCGTTGAGCAGCTGCTGACCTTCATTGGAAATTGTCCGGTGGCGGCCCACAATGCTCCCTTTGACATGGGTATGCTTGCGGCGGAGTGCCAGCGAATGGGCGTGGATTTCCATCCGCCGGCGCTAGACACCCTCACGTTGGCGCGGCGGTTGTTCCCAAAGCAAACCAGCCATAAGCTAGGGGCTCTCTGCCGGTTGCTGGGGGTCTCGCTGAAAAACGCTCACCGGGCGGTGCATGATGCCGCGGCCACGGCCCAGTGCCTTCAAAAAATGTTTGAACTTCTGGAAAACCAGGGCGTGGAGCTATTTTCCCAGATTGAGGCTGCCGTCAGTGGTGAGAGCATGAGCCAATCCCATCATATCATTCTGCTGGTGCAGACCCAACAAGGCATGGTGAACCTGAACCGCCTCATCTCCGCCAGCCACCTGCGCTACTTCCGTCGTCACCCCAACATGCCCCGGCACCTCATCCAAAAGTACCGGGAGGGTCTGCTGCTTGGCAGCGCATGCGAGGCTGGAGAGCTGTTCCAAGCCGTGGTGGCGGGACGGCCTGACAGCGAGCTGGAAGCCATCGCATCCTTCTATGACTATCTGGAGATTCAGCCCATCGGCAACAACCAGTTCATGATCGCAGACGGAACCGCCAAGGGCCAGGAACATCTGCGGGATTTCAACCGCCGCATCGTTGCCCTGGGCGAAACCCTGGGCAAGCCGGTGGTGGCCACCGGGGACGTGCATTTCCTTGCCCCCCAGGATGCCATCTATCGAACCATTTTGCAAGCGGGCCTGGGATATGAGGATTGCGACGACCAGCCTCCCTTGTATTTCAAGACCACGGAAGAAATGTTGGAGGAGTTTGCCTACCTGGGGCCGGACAAAGCGTTCCAGGTGGCGGTCGCGGCCCCGGCGGCCATCGCCGCCCAAGTGGACGAGCTGCGCCTTTTCCCCAAGCACCCCAAGGACGAGGAAACCTTCCAGCCCCTATGGCCGGACGCCGCCCAGGACATCGAGACCATGGCTTGGAACAATGCCAAAAAGCTTTATGGCGACCCCCTGCCCCAGTTGATTGAAGCTCGGCTGCAAAAAGAATTGGGCAGCATTATCGGCTATGGCTTTGCCACGTTGTACGCCAGCGCGCAAAAGCTGGTGCAAAAATCGCTGGAGGATGGTTATCTGGTGGGAAGCCGTGGCTCGGTGGGTTCCAGCTTGGTGGCCACCCTATGCGGCATCACCGAGGTGAATCCTCTGCCGCCTCATTACCGCTGCGACGCCTGCCACAGTGTACAGTTTCCCCCGCCGGAGCTGGCCGCTGTGGGGGTGGATCTTCCCCAGGCGGTGTGCGAGACCTGCGGAGGCCTTCTGGTCAAGGATGGCTTTGACATTCCTTTTGAAGTATTTCTGGGCTTTGAAGGAGACAAGGTGCCCGACATTGATCTGAACTTTTCGGGAGAATACCAGACCCGGGCCCATGCCTATGTAGAGACGCTGTTTGGCAAGGGGTATGTCTTTCGGGCGGGCACCATTAGCGGCCTGGCTGACAAGACGGCCTTTGGCTTTGCCGCCAAGTATCTGGAAGAGCGGGGCATCCCCGCAGGGCGTGCTCACAAGGAACGGCTGGCCGCGGGTTGCATGGGGGTCAAGCGTACCACGGGCCAACATCCCGGCGGCATCGTGGTATTGCCCCAGGAGTATGACATTCACCAGTTCACCGCGCTGCAACATCCGGCGGACGACGTGACCGGAGACACCATCACCACGCACTACGATTTTCGTAGTATGCACGATATTTTGGTGAAGCTGGATTGCCTGGGCCATGACGACCCCACCATGATGCACCGCCTGGAAGAACTTACCGGTATCGGCTACAAGTCCATCCCGCTGGATGATCCGCAGGTCATGAGCCTGTTTACGTCCCCCCAGGCATTGGGGGTCTCCGTGGAACAGATCCTCTGTGAAACCGGCACCTTGGGCGTGCCGGAGTTTGGTACCAGCTTTGTGCAGGGCATGCTTTGTGATACCCAGCCCTCCACCATGGAGGAGCTCATCCGCATTTCAGGCCTGTCCCACGGTACCCATGTGTGGCTGGACAACGCCAAGGATCTGATTGACTGTCACGTCGCCACCCTGCGGCAATGCATTTGTACCCGTGATGATATCATGAACCATCTGATCTCCGTGGGCGTGGAAAGCAAGATGAGTTTTGATATCATGGAGTCTGTACGTAAAGGCAGGGGCCTGACGTCGGCCATGGAGATGGCGATGAAGGAAAAAAACGTACCAGATTGGTTTATTGACAGTTGCAAAAAAATTGAGTATATGTTTCCCAAGGGCCATGCGGTAGCATACGTCACAATGGCCCTTCGAGTAGCCTGGTACAAAGTGTATCATCCTCTGGCGTATTACGCCGCGTATTTTTCCATCCGCGCCAACGGCTTTGACGCCGCCCGCATGCTGCTGAGCACGCAAAGCCTCCGGGCTCTGTTGCAGGAAATGGACGCCCGGGAGGAGAAGCTTTCCGTGAAAGATAAACAGGAGCAAAATGCATATCGCATGCTCCTGGAAATGCAAGCACGCGGTATTAGCATGCTCCCTGTGGATCTCTACCGAAGCGACGCGGATCGCTTCCTGCCAGAAGAAGGCAACCTGCGTTGCCCCTTCACCGCCATCAGCGGCTTTGGCGAGGCCGCTGTGCGCGGCATCTTAGAAAGCCGCAATCTGGACAAGCCCTACCTTTCTGTGGAAGATTTGCGCATTCGTGCGCATTTGGGCCTTAGCACCATCGACATGCTGCGTCAGCAAGGCTCGCTCCAGGGGCTCCCCCAAAGCAGCCAAGTGGATCTCTTCTCGCTTCTGTGAACCTGCCAAAACTAGGTAGCTTTTTGATTGCAACATTGATTGACGTCATTCGTTTATTGCGGTGATACCCTTTTGAAACGGAGGAAATGATATGAGCATGAAACGGTTTTTGCTTCTTTTGCTTGTGCTGACTCTGCTGTACGTTCCCCTGGCTTCCGCTGGTCCCCTGACCAAGGTTCGACAGCCCGAGGTGGAGCTGCATGGCTTGATTGATCAGGTGCTGGATGGCGGCGTCTTGCTTAATGACATAGCGCAAGGCCCTGTGTTGCTGAACGTGGATACGGAGACCGTGCTGGAGGGGACCCTAGCGCAAACCCCTTTAACGGAAGGAATGTATGTATATGCTAAATACAACGGGATCCTGACGCGGACCCAACCTCCCCAAACCCATGCGGATCGGCTGGGCTGCTATACCCTCCAAGGTACGGTTTCCGAGGTGATGGGCGAAAGCCTCATGCTCACCGGGGACGAACTCTTTGGCGATACCATCGTGCGGCTTTCCCAGCACCATCCCCATGTGTTCACCGGGGTTCCCATCACGGTGTATTATAACGGAACCATGGCGCTCAGCTTCCCGCGCCAAGTGGACGCCAGCTATGTGGTGGTGCCCGTGCTTACGGGCACCGTGAAACAAGTCAGCGAAGACAGCCTTTCCCTTGTGACCGAGGATGACCAGGAGTATGCCGTGTCCGTGGATGGGCTGACGCTACTCCCCTCCTCCTGGTTCGAGGGGGAACTGGTGGGCAAACAAATCACGGTCTATTATGACGGTACCATCCAGGGTCAAAACAAACTACGTTCTTTGGAGATTGTAGACCCCTCCTCGATCCTGCAGGATACGACGCCACTGCCCACGCCCGCGGTTGAGGAAGCCACCCCCAGCCCCGAGGCCTCCACAGAGCCCACCGTCAGTCCTCAAAACAGCTTGAAGCCGGAATCCACCGCAGCCACTGCATCCCCCGCTCCTTCTGCCTCTCCTTCAACGGCGCCCTCCCCCACTTCAACAGAAGCGGCGCCGTAATTGGCAAAGCCCACGCAACAGCGGTTGCGTGGGCTTTTTTTGTGGCATGGGCAGCGCTAAGGCCGTTGTTCCCCGGCTACCAATAGCTCGCTGCACTCCTCCAGCAGTTCTGTCAGCTGCGCGGCTTTCTCCTCTCCCAACCCCTGTACCAAGTTTTGCAATAGGCTCAAGAAAGCTTCCCGCGCATTCTTCACAGCCTGCCGTCCCTTGGACGTCAACGTTAGGATGATTTTACGCCGGTTTTCCCGGTTCAGCGTCCGCTGGATGAATCCCCTGTTTTCCAGCGAGTTCATCATTTGAGACAAGGATGCCTTGGAGAGGTTTAGCTGCTGTGCCATCTCCGTTGCAAAGACATTCTCCGTGGCTTCCTGCTGGTTGTCCACCATCAAAATCATGGCTTGCAACTCCGCCACGGTGATGTCCTGGCAATTGAGGGAAATATTTACCCTCCGGATGCGCATCAGTGCTTTTCCCAGCCGGTCCAAACTTAGGGTCTCCATTTTTCCTTCACCCCTGCTCGTTGATCCCTTGATGGCTTATGGATCAACAACTTCCTTTGCCACTGCCTCGGCTTTCTTCACCAGTTTACGCGCGCGGGTCATGGAGCCAAACACAGCCATATCATTAATGCCATGGGTAATGAACAGCGCGGAGAGCAGGATGGTGATTACCACGGTAGACAGCACCGGGAAATACATCAGCACGAAACCCAAGATGGTCTCCAAAATGCCCAGAGCCAGCACCCAGCCCCAATACTCGCCGCCCTTTTCCTTCAGGCTGAAGGAGCCCACTGCCCGCAACATTCCCGCGGAAGCGACCCAGGCCGCGAACACGAAAGGCAACACCGCTGCCATCGCCAGGGTGTTTTGCCCCACCATCAGCCAAATGCCAAATACCACGGACAGAATGCCCCCGGCCAATACCCATCCGGAATGCGTTGCCTGATCGCCCCCAAAATATGCCATGATTTCCGAGATACCAGAGGCCAGCATCATGATGCTGATCATCAGCGCGATGCCTACCAAGTTTGCTACAGGCGTAAAAATCGTCCAAACGCCGATGACGATGAACAAGATCCCCGCCAACAGCATGGCCCAGCGCATCCAGTTTAATTTTTTCATGGTTCCATTCCTCCTGTTTTGTCGTTTGTGTGATGTACGTAAGTTCACTCTTAAATAGTTCGTGCGCTAACAGTATACATCTAAACTATATTATGTCAATAGGCATCGAAAAATAGTTTTTTGCCCTCTTTTTGCCTTTTAGAATCCACCATGCTATAATGTTCTTTGTGTTTTCCCATCTTTTTTATTTGACAGGAGGCCTCCTATGTCCTCATCCATCGACCCGGTTCTGGCATCCCGCGATCTGCTTAAACAAAGAACCTGGAGCTGGCCCCGCTTGCTGGCCTATGGGGGGGTCTTCGCTGTCACCCTGCTGATGTTTGCTTGGCAAGCCCAGTTCCCTCAGACTGATTTTTGGGTTCATGCAACCATTGCCAGTGAATTCAACTTCGTGGACTTGCACTCCATCACCAGCCGCTTAGCGTATCCTGCCTGGCACCTATGCGTTGCGTTGCTCTATCGCCTGGGCGTGCCTTTGGTATGGGCCGCCTCATTGGTCTGTGCGCTGTGCAAGGTTGCCGGCATGATGCTGACCTATCTGCTGTTATCGGCCCTTTTGCAGGATCGCATTCGGCGTGGATGGATTACGCTGGCTGGCTTTTTGTTGATGTTTGTTACCGGCCTTTTGATCCCCGGCGTCAACAATCATGTATACCAAGGGATAGGCTCCCCCACAGTATGGCATAACCCCACCTATGTGGCTGCCACGGTGCCCATGCTGCTTTGCGTGCCCTATACCGCCCATTGTTGGTATGAATTTCAGCGCCGCCTACCCCAGCAAGGGAGCAAAACCCTGCTGCCCTGGCATATGGTGGTGATTTTAGCCGCGCTGCTGATGTTGTCCCTGGCCTGTAAGCCCACCTTCATGCAAGCCTTTTTGCCCGCCTGCTTCGTTTTCTTTTTGGCGGAGTGGATCCGCCATCCCAAGAACAGCCGGTTCTTTCTTCAGATGATTCTTGCCTTTCTGCCTGCGGTCCTTTATTTTTTGTTGCAATATCTCTATTATACCGGCGTGCTGGTTCCCTTCACCAGCGGTGTGGAGGTAGGCGCCACTGCTGAAAGCGCCTGGTTTGCCCTGCGCAGCATTTTGATCATGGCGGCCTTCCCCCTCTATTCCCTGATCTGCTTCTATCAAAAGGGTCTGTATAAGGACAGGATGCTGGTCATTACACTTTTGACGGTGCTTTTTAGCCTGCTGGAAAGTATGTTTTTCCGGGAGACGGGTATGCGCGAAGGCCATGGCAACTTCCATTGGGGTGTAATGAGCAGTGCCCTGATGCTTTGGGTTCTGATGCTGGCCCGCTTCCTAGACTCCTTTCAGGCCTACCGGCTACAGGGACAAAAGACGGCCCTTCGCAGCATTTCCTATGGCATCGGCTTTGCGCTACTGGGCTGGCATGTGTTCTCCGGGGGCTACTATCTCTGGTTTTTGCTGAGCACCGGGAATGCCTTTTAGCTAGATTTTGGATTCCCTTCAAACCCCGGGCAAGGTCTTTCCCTCTTCAACAGATCACTTTTCACGCTTTCCCTGGGGGTCACGAGGCCTCCCGGTACAAAGCAAAAAACAGCGGCTGACGCGCCGCTGTTTTTGCTGGCTGTGCTACCGTTTGGGCACAATTTCCAGCCAATAGCCATCCGGATCCGCAATGAAGTAGATTCCCATGCCCTGATTTTCGTAGCAAATGCAACCCATTTGCTGATGCTTGGCATGGGCAACCTCAAAATCATCAGCCTCAAACGCCAAGTGAAACTCATTGTCTCCCAGGTCGTAAGGTTCTTTTCGATCTTTCAGCCAGGTGAGTTCAAGCTGAAAGGTGTTGGTGTGATCCGCCAGAAAACAAATGGTAAAGCTTTCCTTTTCCTTGCGGCGTACCTCTTGCAGGCCCAGAGCCTCCCGGTAGAACGCCAATGACCGGTCAAGGTCCAGTACATTATGGTTCTCGTGGATCATGCGAAACATGGGCGCTCCTCCTGACCTAGTCCAAATCCACCGGCAAGTCTGTATCCGCGAAGGGATCTTCCCCATGGGTGTCCATGGAAACCTTTTCTGGTCTGCGCATGGGGGTGATGGGGAGATCTGACAGGTCCTTGGGCGGCTCGATGATATGAATGTCCAACAGCGTTTCCCCGTAGGTGATGGTGGCGGTCTCCCCTGGCCGTGTCATGGCGATTACTTCCGTTTGGAGGGTCTTGGCCCGGCGGGCAAAATCGATGGCCACCTCGGTGCGGTCCTGCCAATGCATGGGGATGAACACCCGTGGCTTTTGGGTGAGGATGAAGTGGTTGGCCCCCGCATCATACATCATGCCTTGGCGAGGGTCCACCGGAAACATGGCCAGGTCGATTTTTTCGCCCTTAAGGGGTTTACAGGCTTCATAAAACGCGTTTTCCGCCGCCTCGATCTCCCGCAGGGAGCTTTCTTGCCGCCAATGCCACAGGTTCAGATCCCCTGCGTGAAAGACGCTCATCCCATAGGCTTTTACCAGGAAGGACACACCCAAATCCGTACTGTCATAAGCTTTTACGCTGATGTCCTGATCCAGCACAATGGATTCATAGGGACTGATGCGCTTTCCCCGCGTGCCAACCGGCATGTCTGCGCTTACGATATAGGTGATGGGCAGATCCTCCCGCCATTCATAGATGACAGAGGAAAAATGATCCGGGTGGGCATGGCTGACGAAGACATAGACCTGCTCGTAGGCTGAAAGGATCTGCCGGTTCAACCGGCCCACCTCGGGCAAGCGGCGTCCCTCCCCTTCCCAATAGTCAAAAACCAGCAATTTTCCCCCGATGCGTATGGAGAAACCGCTGTTGTAATGATAGGTCACTTTCAGTTGTTTTTGCATACTTGCGGAGCCTCCACTAATCCAAACGGAATCGTGCCCTCTTTTCCCCTACGGTGGGACCGAGAAAAGGTCGTATCATTCACGGCTCGTCTTCGTTGCCCTGGGATAGTATGATTCCAAAAAAGCCTTTAAAGCCTGGAAAATCGAGCTTTCTCGTTGCTATAGTATATCATAATTGTAAAAAAGTGTCAATCTTCTGTGTCAATCGCGCAATCCAAACTGCATGGTTTTGTCATACTATGGCGCTGTACAGCGACAGCTTCCCGGCTAGTATGTGCAAAAGGGCAGGCCGATCATGCATCGACCTGCCCCAAGGGTTTGGGTCTTTTTTCTTATTTCATGGGCTGAATATGCCAGATCTTTTCATTATACTCCCGGATGGTTCTGTCGCTGCTGAAATACCCTGACATGGCTGTATTGGTCACTGCCATTTCCAGCCATTTTTCCCGCTGCATGTAATCCTCCACCATACGGCGATTGGCCATAGAATAGCTGCCAAAATCCTTGAGTACAAAGTAGGGGTCGGCCATGCCCCCATGATCCCCCACCAATAACATGTGGTACAGATCCTGCATTGCCAACGGTTCCCCCGGGAAGATGGTTCCATCTAGCCATTGGTTCATGGCTTTGCGGATTTCGAAGTTGGTCTCGTAGATGCTCATCGGGTTATACGTGGCCTCCCGATACATGGCCTCCACCGTGTCCGCCCGCATGCCAAAAATATAAATGTTGTCGATGCCTACCTGCTCATAAATCTCCACGTTGGCTCCGTCCATGGTGCCCAAGGTGACAGCGCCGTTCATCATAAACTTCATGTTGCCGGTCCCGCTGGCCTCCTTGCCCGCCGTGGACAACTGCTGGCTGATCTCCGCCGCCGGCATCAACACCTCTGCCGTAGACACATCATAGTTCTCGATATAGACCACCTGGAGCATTTTCCGAGCCCGGGGATTTTGCTCTATCAGCGTGGCCAAGGCATTGATGTAGCGGATGATCATCTTGGCCCGCCAATAGCCCGGGGCTGCCTTGGCCCCAAAGAGGAACAGCCGTGGGGGCATGGTGAAGCCCGGATCGTCCACGATGCGGTTGTACAGTACCTGGATGTGCAGAGCGTTCAGCAACTGCCGCTTGTACTCATGCAGGCGCTTGGCCTGTACGTCAAAGATAAAAGAAGTGTCGATATCGATATTCTGCCGTTGTTTCACGAGCTGCTGCAACCGGACCTTGTTCTTCTTTTTCACCTCGTCAAATTTCTGGCGAAAAGCGGCGTCTTGCGCAAAGGGGCGCAGTTTTTGAAGCTGCTGGGCATCCTTCAGGAATCCGTCGCCAATGGCCTCTTTCAGCAAGGCGGTCAACCCAGGGTTTGCCTCCAGCAGCCAGCGCCGATGGGTGATACCGTTGGTGATGGCCGAAAACTTGCCCTTATCCAGCAGCCAATAATCGTGAAAGATGGTGTCGGTCAAAATCTTGCCATGGAGCTGGCTGACCCCGTTCACACTGAAGGACATCGCCACGCACAGGTTGGCCATATGCACCTGCCCATAACCGATGATGGCCATGTGCCCAATCCGATCCCATTGATCAGGGTAGCTTGTGAACAACTGCTCGCAAAGGCGCCGGTTCATTTCCTCCAAAATCATAAAAATGCGAGGCAAGGTCTGTTTCATCATGTCCACGGGCCAGCGTTCCAGCGCCTCGGCCATAACGGTGTGGTTGGTATAGGCCATGCAACGATGGGTGATCCGCTGGGCCATTTCCCAGGACAGCCCTTCCTGGTCGATCAGCAGGCGCATCAGCTCCGGGATGGCCAAGCCGGGATGGGTATCGTTGATATGAAAGACCACTTTGTCCGGAAGCAAATCCAGATTCGTCCCGTATTGCTTTTTAAAAGATTTCAGCGCGTTTTGCAGCGTGGCGCTGGTGAAAAAATAATGCTGCTTCAGCCGGAGCATCTTGCCCTCGTAGTGTTTATCCTCCGGATAGAGTACTTTGGAAATGACCTCGGCCATTTGCATCTCTTCCATGGCCTTCATGTACTCTCCCTCGCCAAAGGAGCGCAGATCGATCCGCTCTCGGCTGCGCGCACTCCAGGTGCGCAAGGTATTCACGCACTGGTTGTCGTAACCGATGACGGGCATATCGTAGGGCACGGCGTCGATGGTATATGCGCCCGCCAGGCGAAACACCATGCGGCCGTTCTCCTCATATTCCTCTACCTCACCGCCAAATTGCACCTGGCAGGTGTCCTCCACCGCGGCGATTTCCCAGACGTTCCCGTTTTGCAACCAGGTGTCCGGCAATTCCACCTGCTGTCCATCCACCATTTTCTGTCGAAACAGACCATATTCGTAACGGATGGTACATCCCATGGCAGGCACCGCCTGGCTGGCCAAACTATCCAAAAAACAGGCTGCCAGTCTACCCAGACCGCCGTTTCCCAAGGCAGGTTCCGGTTCCTCCACCAAAATGTCCTCCAGGTTAATGCCCAAATCTTTGAGTGCTTTGGCATAGGTGTCCTGGCTGCATAGATTGATCAAATTGCAGTTTAGCGCACGGCCGGTTAAAAATTCCACAGAGAGATAGTACAGGCGTTTAT
This sequence comes from Eubacteriales bacterium, assembly GCA_031556815.1. Taxonomy (GTDB): domain Bacteria; phylum Bacillota; class Clostridia; order Christensenellales; family Aristaeellaceae; genus Limiplasma. The sequence goes on from JAVBSI010000046.1 coordinate 44,712, forward strand.
GTTTTTCACTGCGTCGCTGTTCCTTATGTTCCATCCACCGGGTCATGATCTGGTCCCGGACGGTGGAAGCCACGGCTTTGTAGAGCTGCTGCCGCGTGGCCTCCGTTACGGTGATGCCGTTGTAGCGCAGCAGTTTCCCTTTGATGCTTTGTTTGATCGATTCGGAATCAAACTTGGAGATTGCCATAGGGGACCTCCTTTGCAATAACGAGTGAAGCACTATTATAGCACGGATGGGACCATCGGGCAAATGGGCCTTGCGCCCTTCCTTTCCGCTTATCCTATGTCAGGGAGGTGCGGGCGTCCACCGTGCCTGCTCCCCTCGCGGACAAAGCTTTGGCCAAAATGTTTCACGTGAAACATTTTGTCTGAAGCGCTCCTTTTTTGCAAAATTGTTTCACGTGAAACAATCTGCAGCCAGCGACGAATGCTTCCTGGCTTTGACAGTTTCAACCTGCATGAGGTACAATACAGTATCAGAATCGAGGTGAGCCCATGCACTTTACCGGCCCTCAAGAAGAGGCTATCTATGCCCGCAACCCAGAGCTGTTGGTATCCGCCGCCGCCGGCAGCGGAAAGACCGCTGTTTTGGTGGAGCGTATTTTTTCGCTGCTCGCCAACGATGAATACTCCATTGATCGAATGCTGGTGGTGACCTTCACCAATGCCGCTGCCGCAGAAATGCGAGAGCGCCTGGAAACCCGGCTGGGGGAGGACGCCGCAGCCAATGCGTCCATTCGTCGACAAGCAGAGCTGGTGGAGAATGCTCAGATCAGCACCTTGCACGCCTTTTGTCAGAAGTTGGTGCGGGAATATTTCGAGGTGGCGGGCGTCGATCCGGCGGCATCTTTATGCGACGATGTGCAACGGAGCAACCTGCTTCATCAGGCCCTGGAGGAGACCCTCCAGGAGGTCTACCAGGAGGCGCTGGCCCAAGATGACCTGCGTGCACTGATCGACCGATTTACCCCGGAGGAAATTGGGGATATGCTGCTAAGCCTTCACAAATTTCTGATGTCCCTGCCTCACCCCTTCCAGTGGCTGTCCAGGCAAGCCGCTCATTCCTTCTCTATCGACGACCTCCAGCACAGCCTCATGGCTGAAGCATTGCTGGCGGACTGCCGCATCTTGCTGGAGGGAGCTTGGGCTGTTTGGAACAAGGCATCTGCCCTGTCCACAGATCCCCATTGTCGGGATGGTTATGCCAAGACCCTTCAGGAGGACGGAGACCAACTAGCTCTCCTGCGGCAGGCGGCTCAGGAGAATTTATCCTCTTTGATGACCGCTGTTCGCAACGCATCCTTTGGTAGGATGCCCAGCATTAGGCTCACAGAACCGGAAGAAATCGCCCTGCGGGAAAGCCTGAAAGAAGCGCGGGACGCTTACAAAAAGCGGGCGGATGAAATGCAGAAGCTGCTGCCTGCCAATGCCGACCAAGCCCTTGTGGATTTGCAGTCCATGACGCCTGCGCTCCAGGGCTTGGCTGCCGCTGTCCAAAAGCTGGATCAGCATTACCTGTGGCAGAAATCGCAACGAAACCTGCTGGATTTTGCCGATCTGGAACACATGGCTTTGGCCATTTTGGAAAAACCAGACCTCCAATCGAAAATCTCCCGTCGCTTTGACGCTGTTTTTGTGGACGAATATCAGGACATCAGTGAAATTCAGGAGGCCCTTCTTCGGGCACTCCAGCCTGTAAGCCATGATGATACGGGAGACCAAACCCCGCGCCCTCCCTTTTGCCGCTTTTATGTGGGGGATGTGAAGCAAAGCATCTATCGCTTTCGCCAGGCAGATCCCACCCTGTTCATGGACAAGCAAGCCCGCTTCTCCTCAGACCCTGGCGCAGCACAGCGAAAGATTTCCCTCAGCCAAAACTTCCGCAGCCGGGAGGCCATCCTGGATGCGGTGAACCGAGTCTTTGCCCATGTGATGCGCGCTAATGTGACAGAGATTGACTATGATGAAGAGGCTATGCTGCGTGTTGGCCGATCCTCCCAGCAGGATCCGCCCGCCCAACTGCATGTGTTGACGCAAAAGATCCGAGCTGCCGACCAGCCCAAAGAGGAGGCGCGTCTCATCGCCGAGGAGATCAAGCGCCTGGTGGGCCAGCCTCTGTTAGACCAGGAGGGAAAGGATCCCGGAACTCTGGGGTACCGGGACATGGTCATTTTACTGCCGGTGGCACAGGGCAAGGTGGATGCTGTGGAACAGGTTTTGACCCAGGCAGGCATCCCCGTATATTGCGAGGATAGGCGCACCGGCTTTAGCCCCGAGGTGGAACAAGCCCTCGCACATCTGCGGCTGTTGGATCATCTGATGGATGATCTATCCCTGTTGGCGGCGCTAAGGGGACCCCAGTACGCCCTCACCGAAGAGGAGTTGGGGCAGATTCGCTTGCACAAGCCTGAGAGCAAGGCCAGCTTCCTGGAGGCGATGATAGCGGCGTCCCTTGCTCAGCCCCAAGACTCCCTGTGCCAACGCTGCAGCCAGATTTTAGCGGATCTGAAACAGGAACGGTTTTTACAGCAAAGCATGCCACTGGATGAATATCTATGGGCCTTTCTCAGCCGTAGCGGCATGTATGGCTTCTATGGCGCCCAGCCGGGAGGCAAGCTTCGCCAAGCCAACTTGCGGATGCTCTGCGACCGTGCCCGGTCACATGTAGAAGAGCATGGGGGAGACCTTCACGATTTTCTCAGCTCCCTCACTTCCCAAAGCGGCGTACATGACGATAAAAGTCCTGCTATCCTCAGCCCCTGGGAGAATGTGGTACGTATCATGACCATCCATAAATCCAAAGGGTTGGAGTTTCCCGTGGTGTTTGTGATGGGCCTGGGTGGCAACCTGCAAAGACCAAAGAGAAAACTGTCCTTGCGGATGCACGCGAAGCTGGGGGTCGCTCTTCCTTATATTAACCCTCTTGCCCGAACCAAGCGCATCACCTTGCTGGGCAGCGCCATTGATCTACGAGCCCGCATGGAGGATCGTGCCGAGCGGGCTAGGGTGCTGTATGTAGCCATGACCCGGGCCAAGGATCGGCTCTATCTGCTGGGCTGTGGCAACGCCTTGGCCGCGCCGCCATGGGTGGAACAGCCCTCTGAAAAGGTGGATGAAAAGATGGAAACTGCCCCAACGCCTCCTGTGGAAAACCAGCCAGGTAGCGCCTATGCGGTCTGGGACTCCAAAAGCATGCTGGAGTGGGTTTGGCAAACACTGCAAACCCATGATGAAATAACGATTTCAGAGGATGACTCGTTCTCCACAGAGCCGCTGAGGGAAACGAAACCGGAATCCTATTTGTCCACACAGTCCACATTTTTTCCACATAAAAAGGGTGCTTGGAGGGTCGTTTTCCACAATGAACTAGATAAATCAACCCTTTCCGGAAAGGAGGAAATCACGCCCCAGGAAAAAGGCAAACAGGACGCGGCTTTGCGAACAGAGAGGCTCCATGGCTTACTGGAAAGCGTTGCCAAAGAGCGCTCACAGGCGGCCCCGTCCGCATCCTTACCTATTGCCGCTTCCCTGCTTTTCCCCGCTCCACTCAAAATTGGGGTCACTGCCTATTGTCGCAGCCTGGAAGCGGAAGCTTCCTTGGCTGCTGAGTCCGCTTTTTTCGCTTTAGAGGAAGGGGAAGCGGAAAGCGTGGCAATCAAACGCTTACCCTTGCCGCTTACTCGGCCGCGCCAACTGGCCGATCTGCCTGCCTTACCACCGTATCTACGACAAAACGAGCCTCAAACAGGCCTCCTGCGTGGGGTTGCCGCCCACAAGGCGCTCTCCCTGTTGTCCTTGGCGCCCCTTCAAGCCTGCCTGCAGCCGGAGGCGGACTGCCTCCAGGCCTTGGAGGCAAGCATCACCTCTCAACTGCTTTCCCTGGTACAAGAGGGCTCTTTCACAGTGGAAGAGATGGGCTTGTTGCAGGTATCCTCCTTGGCCATGTTCTTTGCCAGCCCGCTGGGGCGGCGTGCCCTGGCCTCCCAAGAGATTCACAGAGAATGGAGTTTTAACCTGCTGGCCCCGGATCTATGCGAAAGCATTTTGCAGGGAGTCATTGACCTTTGTTTCCTGGAAGAGGATCAGTGGGTATTGGTGGATTTCAAAACAGACAGTGTATCCTCGCCAGAAGCGCTCTGGCCGATCTATCGCCATCAGGTGGAAGTTTACCGGCGAGCCTTGGCCACTGGCACCGGGAAGCCCGTTCGCGAAACCGCGTTGTTTTCTTTAAGCCTGGGTACAGCATTTTCCAGTTCCTCCTCCCTGGTGGAAATCTGACCTCTCTGCGATTGCCTGCAAAGCCACGGATTTTCGCGCAGTTTTTTTCAATTTTATGTTTTTACAAATATGAACTTTCTAAAATATGACAAAAATATTGCGTAAATGGGAACAAAACTAAATTATTATCCGTTTAATCCATGTAAAGCAAGGAAAACGCTCTTGCTTTCTGATGTCTTAGCGGGTACAATGAAACGGGTTTATTGTATTTGCGTATGATGATTGAGATCCCCCAGACAACTTCTGACATGGTGCCCAGGGATGCGCGCCATAGCAAGGGAGCGTTGAGATTGAAAAAGCAACAGCATACACAAAGGATTCCAACAGCTAGCCGCCGCCTGTGGAAGCGTGCCTTTTTGGTTGCTCTGCTGCTGGCAGCCGCAGTGATTCTAAGCAGCTGTATTCTTGAACCGGAACGATTTGTGGATGACAATGACGGTCTAACCCTGGGCACTGGCGGGCAGACCTTTCAAAGCCTGGTGACAGACACGCCCGTAGCCACCGCCACGCCAACCCCTGGCCCCACCACATCAGGGCAGGTAGATTGGTCCGTATGGGATTTTGGGGGCGATCAAGCCACCGATCCTCCCAGTAACGTAATTTCTGTTGGAGGAACGACGCAACCCGCCGGTAGCACCGGCGCTGGAACCGTTTCCCCTACCCCGGGCACCGGTACCGCTTCCTCAGACGTATTGAAATCCGGCAGCGAAGGCACAGCGGTCAAGCAGTTGCAGCAACGCCTTAAGGATCTGGGCTATTACACCGGCTCTGTGGATGGCAAGTATGGCGCGGGCACAACCAGCGCAGTGAAGACTTTCCAAGCGGGCAACCATCTAACGTCGGACGGTATCGCCGGAAAGGCAACCCAGGAGGCCATCTATAGCGCCAATGCCATCCAGAAGAAAGATGCCAACCTCTCTCAAACTTCTTCTGGAACTTCTTCCGGAACCTCCTCCGGCTCGTCCTCCAGCTCCAGCAGCTCCTCGTCCAGTAGCAGCGGCACTTCCACAAAGTATACCAACGGCAAGACGGACATCTATTTGAAGCTGGGTTCCACGGGGGAGCAGGTAGGCATCCTGCAAAACCGGCTGATCGTATTGGGCTATCTAAGCGGCACTGCGGATAAGGTATTTGCGGAAACCACGGAGGCAGCGGTCATCGCCTTCCAAAAGCGCAACAGCATGTATGACGACGGCATCGCCGGTCCCACCACGTTGGCCAAGCTTTACTCTTCCTCCGCCCGCAAAGCCAGCTCCGTGGAGGCCAATTTAGGCTCCTTGCGCAAGGGCATGAGCGGCGGCGGCGTGCGGGCTTTGCAGGAGCAATTGAAAACCCTTGGATATTACAGCGGCTCGGCGGATGGCTCCTTTGGGGACGCCACCGAGGCAGCGGTGATTGCTTTCCAAAACGCCAATGGCCTTACCCCGGATGGTGTGGCTGGAAAGGCCACCACGGATGCCATCTATTCCAGCTCCGGGGGGGGCAGTTCCAGCAGCAGCAACCCTGAAAGTTATGGCAAAAAAGCCAGCACCAATGGATATACCACCATTTCCAGCAGCTCCGGCACTAGCAAGTCTACCGTCACCAATCTCCAAAACGCTTTGCAAAGCCGCGGCCTCTATGGCGGAACATTGGATGGAAGCTTTGGCGCAGGCACACAAGCCGCGATCATCGCCTTTCAACAATCCGCTGGGTTGCGTGCCACTGGCATGGCAGGACCCACCACCCAGCGTCTGCTTTTTGGAGGCACACCCGAGTCCGGCACCTATGCCAAACTCGATAGCGGCAGTTCTGGTTCCGCGGTACGCAACTTGCAATATACCCTTTATGAATTGAAATACTATGACGGCGATATCACTGGCGTGTACGACGCAGCCACCAAAAATGCTGTGCTGGTGTTTCAACAGTTGAATGGCCTCACCATTGACGGTGTAGCCGGCCAGGACACCCAGCGGAGGCTTTATAGCAGCAATGCCTTTCCTAGCAACATTTAAGTCTCTCCACTGCTTTGCGGTATATGCCCAAAGCCCCAGCCTTAGCGGCTGGGGCTTTTTTCTGATCTTGGTTGCGTTGTTAATTATACACCCGTACCGGCAACACCAAGTACAGATATTCATCTCCCTCCACAGGGCAAATCACGCAGGGACTCACGTTGGTGTTCATACTGAGGGTGCAGCACTCGTCATCCACATTTTTAATCACATCGCTGATATAGCGAGCATTAAAAGCAATATCGATTTCTTCACCCTCCAGATGAATGTCCAGCTCCTCCAATACGTCGCCAAGTTCACTCATAGAGGTGATTTTGAGTCGGTCATTGCTGGCGTTCATCCGAATCAAATTGTTTTTGCCTTCTCTGGCCATCAGGCTAGCCCTCTCGATTGCGTCCTGCAACTCCTTTGTTTTCACTGTTACCCGGGTAAGCCAGGCAGCGGGCAAAATCTGGCGATAGTTGATGTATTCTCCGGCCAGCAGTGTCGCCACCAAAGTGGTGTCGCCCATCACTGCCATCAAATGCGTGTTATCCATGTGAAAAGAAACGGTGACCTCTTCATCTGTCATGATGCGGCTCATCTCGCTCATGACATGTCCATGTACAATGGCGGTCAGTTGTTCTTTTCCACTGGGTAATTGAAAATCGTTGTGCATCCTTTGTAAGGCTAACCGGAACCCATCCAGGCCTACCAATCGAAGCTCATCCTTTGTTACTTCCATCAAACAACCGGTCAGTGCTTGACGGCTCTCCTGCACTGCAATGGCAAAGACCACCTTGCTGATCATTTCCCTTAAGCGCTTTTGAGGCAGTTGAAGGGCGTGTGTGTCTTGCAGATTTCTCATTTCGGGAAAATCAGAGGCAGGCATACCCGTAATCGTGCTACGGCTTTGACAGCACTTAAGGGTCACCACCATTTTATCGTTCATCTGAATGGACACAACGCCTTCCGGTAGCTTACGGACAATTTCCGTTAACAGCTTACCCGGCAGAACAACGTCTCCTTCTTGAGAGATCGTTGCCTTCACACGAGCACGAATACTCAAAGACCCGTCGGTACAGGTGATAAAAATTTCGTTTTCCCCTGTTTTTAGTAACACACCTTCCAGAATTTGCATCGCGGGTCGCGTCCCCAAGGCCCGGGTGGCGTTTACCAGCCCGATCATCAATTCTTGTGTGGAACACTCAAACTTCATATTGGACTCCTTCGCCTACCTTATGGTAGTAGTACATGATAACCGTAGTAGTAGTAGGGGGTATGGAAACCATGGAAAACCCATTTCTGATCATGGCTGATATCAAAAACGCTTGTGGGGACAATATGGAAAAAATAGGGGATACGAAGCCTTTTTCCACCAATGGAAAAGAGAAAACGCGACAAAATTTGCAATCCATACAAATTTCGATGAGGAGGCGTTTTATTCCTGCCTAGCCCATCTCTGATTTTCCAAGAAAAAGAGAGGATCAATATTTGAAAATGGAAACACGCTTCGACAAGGTACGACGTTTCCCATTCGTTTTCCATGGTTTCCATAGCCATGGAAAAACAGGGAATGGAAAAGCAAAATCAAGTGGGGAAGGCTTTGATCAAACATTTCCAATCCCAACGCAGTGGTTTTCCGTAGGATCAGGGTACCAGCAGAGAGAGCAGAGCCTCCACAGCCTGTTGCTCATCCTGGCCGTCTGCCACCAAAGTAAATATACCATTTCCAAAGGAATGCATCGATAGCAGTCCCAGCATGCTTTTTGCGTTCAACACCATGGAATCTCTCTCCAAGGTTAAACGGGATTCAAATTGCGATGCCGTTTTTGCCAGAAGGGCTGCGCTGACTCGGTCAAAAGGAAGCAGAGGTTGGAGTTGAAAATCTGTCTTAATCATAGCCATCCTCCTTGATAGACGTAGAAGCAGTTGGCAATGTATCCGCCAGTTTCATCAAGCGTCGCATCCTATGATTAACGCCGCTTTTTCCCAGAGGGGGGGTTAGCATCTGGCCAAGCTGCACCAAGGAAGCGTCTGGCACCTGAATCCGCAGCTTGGCGATCTCCTGAAGAGACAAGGGTAAGCTGGAAAAGCGCTCATGGGAGATCAAACGGACAATCTGTTCCATCTGATGGTCGCTGGCATTCATCAGCTTTTGCAAGTTGGCGGCATCACAGTTCATGGCTCGGTTGATATCCCCAAAAACTTCCCGCTGCACCCGCAGATCCTCCAGCGCCATTACGGCTTGATGAGCCCCCGCCAAAGTAAGGAAGGTGATAACAGCTTCGCCTTTGGATTGATAAAACACGGTGAGGCCCTTACGTCGGCTTTGTTTAATGGGAAGTTGAAAGCGTTGCATGGCTTTGGCCAACGCTAAGCCAAACGCTTGGTCTTCCGTCACCAGCTCTAAGCGGTAGCCTTTCTCTGGCCGGATGACGCTGCCACAACCCAGCAATGCGCCCCGCAAAAACGCCCGGCAACAGCAGGCCCGTTGGAGCGAGGGCTTCGGAGAGGTGGCACGCAACACCGCTTGTCCATGATGATCGATGTCCATCATGGAAAAACGGGTCAACAACTGAGGGGATTGCTGGGGACCCAAGGTTAACACACACTTACGAACACCACCAAAACGGGCGTGGCTCACATAATGGATCTGGGCCACCAAGCGGAGTTCCTTTTGCAATAGGGTAAAAATCCGCCGGGCAATGGCGGCGCTTTCCACTGTAAACTGAACATTAACCTGGCCGCGTCCCAAAAGACTAAGAGAACCCAACGTCATATACAGAGCGCTGAGCTCGCTAAGGCGACAGCAGGATTTCTCTAGAGGCAAACGGCAAAGTTCCTCTTTGCATTCCGTTGAAAAGGGCATGGCCTACGCTCCAAACTTTGGCAAAAAAGGGGTGCGCCACGGGTTTCTTTGATTGTATCGAGATTTGCAGTAAAAGTCAAGAAAGGGGGTCAGGAGAAAAAGGAAAACAGGGTGATTGCATTTTCAATGAAAATTTGATATGATATGATTAAAGCAATTAACAATACTTGATTGATCTTGATTCATCCCGTGGGAGGTTTATCCATGAAAATTGGAGCATTGGAAGCAGGCGGCACCAAGATGGTGTTGGGTATTTTTTCCCAAGAAGGTGTCGTATTGGATCAACTTACCATCCCCACCACGCAGCCATGGACCACCGCACAAACGATGCAAGATTTTTTTGCCAAGCAGCAGGTGGATGCGCTGGGCGTGGCGGGATTTGGGCCCCTGGATCTAAATCCGGCTTCCAATACCTACGGCCATATCACCTCTACCCCCAAATTGGCTTGGCGCAATTTTCCTCTGCTGGAGAACCTTTGCGGTGGGCGGGGCATCCCCCGGGCGATTGACACGGATGTGAACGCCGCAGTGCTGGCCGAGACCAAGTTGGGGGCGGCCAAGGGACTTCAAACTGCGGTATATGTGACCGTGGGGACCGGCATTGGTGGAGGAATTATCGTGGAAGGCCATCTGGTACACGGCATGTTACATCCGGAGGTAGGGCATATGCTGTTGCGCCCCCATCCGGACGATCCTAATCCCAGGGGCGTATGTCCCTACCATGATGGCTGCCTGGAAGGGCTGGCCTCTGGCCCGGCCATTGGGGAAAGGATCAAAGGGGATGCCCGTACGTTGCAGGATGATGATCCCACCTTTGACGTGGAAGCGTATTACTTGGCGGAAATGTGTGTGAATCTTGTGCTCACCGTCAGCCCACAGCGGATTATTTTAGGGGGCGGGGTGATGGAACGCAAGAGCCTGTTTGATAAGGTACGCCGGGAGACCCAGCGGCTGCTAAACGGCTACGTGCAAGATCGGTTGATTCTGGAGGAAATCGATCAGTATATCGTGCCCCCCAAGCTATTTCCGCTGAGCGGGCTGGTCGGGGCCTATTTGTTGGGATTGGATGCCTACGAAAGGGCGCAGCGGGAAAAGGCATAACGATATACAAACCCGGAGGCGGCATAGACGCCCCCGGGTTTGTTTTGTATCATCAGTCTTCCGTATCCCCACGCTGCCAAAGAATAACGCTCTGCCCCGTTTCAAAAGGGCCGTTCCCCAACAACTCTGGGTTCATCCGCTGCAGGCTCTCCCGGCTGACCCGGTATCGCTTGGCAATATCCCAAAGGGTTTCTTCCGGCTGAATGAAGTAGAGAAGAATGCCCGGGCTGATGGGCGTTGCGGGTTGCTGCTGCACATCGCTGACCAGGGAATCCGTAGCCAATTGCACGTCACTGGACACCAGATGCAGGATAAACTTTACTTCCACCCGGTCGCTGGTGATGCTGGACACATCCACATTGCTAGGCAATACACAGATGCTCTCCAAATCCGCCACCTCGCAGGCAAAGGCCATATGGAAAGGTTCCTCCGTGGAATAACTCACAGGCACTTCATTGTCATCGGTCATATAGAGCAAGGTGGTTTCCATCATGCCGTCCAGCAGGAGCCGGCCCCCTTGGCAGGAAGCATCGGTAATGACGGGTCGTAAAAAAGCTTTAATGGGAGTACGGGCCGGCGGCTGCTCCCCCTCCAGCAGCAAGGTGAGCTTGCCGCTTTCCGCGGTGTGGTGCTGCTGGTAGGAAAGCGCCCGTTGCACCTCCCGGGTTACGGGGATCAGCAGCTCGCCCTGGGTGGTGTAGGCATCCAGCAGCACAGTCATCTCCCGCTTGCGGGTGGCCCGGGCGCGGAGCCCCAGCAACACTTCCGCCCGCAGGGTCCGCTCGCCCTCGGCCTGGCCATCCTGGGACAGCACAGCCACGTCTTTCACCATCACGTCGGCACAAAGAGTATCGCCCACTTCACCCAACAGGGAGAGGGACTCCTCAAAGGGAATGGTGTGCCGGGTGGTGACCAAGGGCCGGGAAGGCATGGCGCTGCAGTGGACCACTTCCAGCAAAATGGTACCGGATAGCGTCACCCGCTCCTCGCCACCCATCACATCGCTTACCGTGGCCAGGGCAGTGGCGTATAGGGTATCGGTGATCTGAAGCACGGAGGACAGCTCGCACTCATCCCGCACCAACACATCCTGCTCCCCACTGGCCACGGCCAGGCAGCTTTGCAAGGCTGCGGTCTTGGTCATCAGCCCTTCCGCGTCCTGCACGCTGGTTACCAGGTTCACCGGCTGGCAACACATCACCCGGGCGCCTATCCGCAGAATGGTGCGCAGATGTAGCCGCCCCCCTTGGGCAACGGCCTCCACATGCTCGACCACGGCGGTGGCTTCGGGCGTCATTTTGGGTTGAGCCGCAGCCAGATCCATGCTGTGGGTGAAGTCCGCGCTGGCCTCTAGCGCCAAGATATGGGTGGGATCACCCTGGGTATAGAGCACGTGGAAGATCACACGGCCTTCCACTTCCACTTGGTCGGTATAGGTTTCCGCTTTTTGCAGGACGGCCATGCCCTCGGCAGAGAGCACGCGGGTTTCCTCCCGCAGTCCGCCGGGCAGCGCTACTTCACCCTCTACGACGGCCTGGGAGTTTGCCGCACCCACAAAACGCTCCATAGGGATTTCTTCCCGCAACACCTTCATGGCAGAGGCGGGTTTATGTTCATTGGGCCTGGGTTCCATGTGCTCCATCATGTGGGTCTCCTCCTCGTACGCCTTTGTAGGTAGCGTATGCGGGCTGTCCATGTCCTATGACATGGGCAGGAGGGAGGAATGACGGTGGCCATGACCCGGTTTTACGTAAGGGGAGCTGGTTTGCCAAGTTTTTTGACAGTATGGGCATACATGGGCAACATAAAAAGGCCGGCAAGGCTCCAGGCCATGGGGCTGGCAAAGCACAGGCCCAGATAGCCAAAGGGCGCGGCCAGCATCCAGGCCACGAAGCAACGGCCTATCATTTCCATAAGACCGGCGGTCATCACCGCGCTGCTATGGCCAAACCCTTGCAGCGCGTTGCGGTAGATATACACCACACTGAGGCTCAGGTAAAAATATGCGTTGATGAGAAGCGCCTGGCGGATCAAGGCGTGAATGGCGACCTCCTGGCGCTTTACAAATATTTCCGCGAAGGTAGGGCCCAAAAGGAAGCAAACGCCAAAGGCAAAGACGCTATACAGCGCAAAGACCAAGGAGGCCTGGCGAACGCCCGCAAGGATGCGGTCGTAGCGTTTGGCTCCATGATTTTGGCTTACAAAGGCGGCAATGGCAATGCCGGAGGCATCCAGGGGGAGGATAAGCACGTTCTGGAGCTTGCCCGCGGCGGAGACAGCCGCCACCGCATCATAGCCCAAGCGGTTCACTGCCGTCTGGATGAACAGTGCGCCCACTGCCGTGAGGGCAAACTGAAAGCCCATGGGCAGCGCCACCCGGCTCAACTTGCGCAGTTCATGCAGGGAGGGGCGGGCGTCGGCCCGGGTCAGGTAGAGCATGGGAAAGTGCTTGCGGATGGCGGCGACGCACATCCCCGCCGCAATCAGCTGGGACAGGATGGTGGCCCAAGCGGCGCCATCCACGCCCATGTGGAATACCGCGATGAATAGCAGATCCAGCAATACGTTTGCTAAGCAAGCCACGATCAGGCAGAAGAGCGGAGTTCGGCTGTCGCCCAGGGCGCGCATATACCCAATCAACAGGCTGAACAACAGGGAGGCGCCTGCCCCGGCAAATACGGTGGAAATATAGCGATGGGCCTCATCCAGGATTCTTTCGGGGGTTTGGAACAGTTCCAAAAGGGGTCTGGACAGAAGAGACATTATCGTTCCCAGCACCAGTGCAATGAGAAGGATCAGATAGATGCCATGGGCCTCAACCCGGCGCAAGGCGTTCACATCTCCCGCCCCAAAATACTGAGCGATCGGTACGCTGAGGGCGGAGCAAACACCCAAGGCGAAGCCCAAAATCAGGCCGTTTAGCTGCGCTGTGGACCCCACTGCCGCAAAAGCCTGAACCCCCAGGTACTGGCCGACGATCACGCCATCCGTTATGGTATAGAATTGAAGGAACAGATTGCCGATGAGCAGCGGTACACAAAAGCCCAAAATTCGGGACAAAGGCTTACCCTGGGTTAAATCTCGCACCATCGGCATCACCTCGCTGCTGTCCACATTAGTCTATCCGCATCGGGCCAATTGTCAAGGGGGAAATGAAGCATCCCGGAGGAGGGAATGTTTCATGTGAAACACGGCAGCCCTATCTGGCTGCTTGATCTGACGCAAAGAAGGAAAAACCTCTCTATAAGGAGAACACAGTAGAGAAGAAAAAGATGCCATGAAAAGGAAACAGACACAAAGGGCATGTTTCCCATATCGCAAGGAAAGTTTCATCAGGGCAAGGGTTCGCCTTTTCACAATCAAATCAAAGGAGCGCGTAGGTTGCGATACGTAGCATTGTTTCGTGGGCTGAATGTAGGCGGCAAAAACGCAGTAAAAATGGCCGATCTCAGATCTTTTTTATCGGACTTGGGGCTGGCAGGGGTGAAAACATTCATCCAGAGCGGCAACGCTCTGTTTGAAAGCAGGGAAGGAGAGGCTGTTTTGGCGGAGAGGATCCAAGCGGGTTTTCGCTCTGCCTTCGGCTTTGACAGCCCGGTGATTCTCCGTACGGCGGAGGAGATGGCAGCCATCGTGGGGTCGGTGCCGTTTTCGCGCCAGGAGCGGGAAGAAGCTTGCCAGGCCGCCGCGGGAGCGGAAAGCCTGTACTGTTTTTTGCTGGAAGACGAAGCGCCTGCGGCGCGCATCCAGGCAATACAGGCCGATCCTGTGCACAGAGATCGGCTGGTGGCCCAAGGCAGGGAAATATATCTGCTTTGCTATCAAAGCATCCGGGAATCAAAGCTGGCCGCTCAGTTTGCCAAGCTGGGGATTCCGATGACCAGCCGGAATTTGAAAACATTGGGCAAGCTGAGCGAGCTTGCCCGGCAAGAATAGCAAAAGGAACCAATAGAGCAGAAAGGGAGAGAGGATATGCTGAAAAAACTGATCGCGCTGGTATTGGTGCTTGGCCTGCTGCCGGCCATGGCGCTGGCGGCAGGCCAATACATCATCCCGGACAGCAACACCCGCAGGTTGACCAGTGAAGAACTGTGGGAATGGGACTACGAATCTCTGGGGTTTATCCTCAATGAGATCTTTGCCCGGCATGGATATAACTTTATCCCAGGGCAAAAGTACGACAACTATTTTAAGGATCGCCCATGGTACACCCCCAATGCGGATTCGGATAATTCGCGGGCTTGCTACTCCCAGCTGACCACGCTGGAGTGGAACAACGAGCATTTGGTGAAAGAGGTCATCCATGAAATGCGCTCTTTGGGCACCAAGAATACTGGCGGGAAAAACTATCTCAAGGATATTGAAGCCCCCATCGACGTGCTTACGGGCTTTCGATTGGTGACGATGAAGCCGAATCAAAAGTTCCCCGTCTATTCCGCGCCAGACGTGAACTCCTACCGGGGCGCCAATGGAAAAGCCTCCATCAGTACCAATGGCGCGGTTTACACGGCGGGATGGGATGGGGGCTGGCTGTTGGTGATGTATCTGACCAACAATGGAAGCGTGCGGGTAGGCTACATTGAGGGAAGCAAGATGAAGGATAATCTGACCTTGCCTATGCTTGAGCTGGCCTATACCTCTACGACGCTGGTAAGCAACGCCTCCCTGACGGACGATCCGGCCATGGCTTTCAGCGCCATCGCCACGTTGCCCCAGGGCAGCCAGGTGTATTACCTCAGCGAGTTTCATAACCAGTATGCCTGGGCGTATGTAGAGACCACAGTGAATGGTCAGCGGGTGCGGGGCTTTATTCGCACGGAGGCGCTGGGGATCCTGCCCAACGAGAGTGAAATCGACAACATCGGCGAAAACGGCAGCCTGCCGGATGGACCCAAGTCGTAACCAGGAGTAGAGGGACAGGGTGGCCCCTGCGCGCTTGCCTTGCATAAAGGTCTAAGGGTAGGTAAGACCCAGCGTGTTTCCACGCTGGGTCAGCTTGCTAAAAAAGCCCCTCTCGCATTGTCAGCGGCGGCGGCAAAGGGGAATCGCGTACGTCCGTGTACGCTCATTCCCTTATGCCGCCTTGCTTTCGCGCGATAGGCACTTTTTGAGCAAGCGCTCACCCCGCTTCCAAACAGGGTTTGTTAGCGGTCTGACCCAGCGTGGTTTCCACGCTGGGTCTTTTCGTGAACGCAACAGGCAAGGACGCGGTCTTTTGTCGTAAAGGCCAAAACAATTTTCACCTGATAACCCATTCGCGCAACTCACCCACCGCCTATGTTGAAGGTTCCGACATACGGCGCTGCAAGGCCTGAGGCCCCGCCACGGAAAAACCAAAGAAACCGATTTCCCCAGCCAGGGCCCGGTACTTGCCATGCACATAACTCACCAGCTTCATGCTCCGTTCATCGATGGAACCGCTGTCGGTAAAATACCGCTCCTGCACGCACACCTGGAGGATCTCAGCCAGAAACAGGTCGTGACTGCCCAGGGGGAGGATGTCTTTTACCTGGCAGCAAAGATAGGCGGGGCTCTCTGCCAGGGCTGGAGCCACGGTCAGCGGCGGCGCTTGGATGGGGGTCAGCTCCATCATCTGAAATTTGTTCTTTTCCCGGCCGCTGCGCACGCCACAGTAATCCATGGCATGCAGCAGGTCTTCCCCCACCAAATTGACGGTGAACTCTTTGGTTCCAGCGATGGGCGCATAGCTGTACCGTTCTTTGCGTAGGCTGATGGAAAGCATGGGCGGGTGGGAGCAGACGATCCCGGTCCAGGCCACGGTAATCAGGTTGGGCCGGAACCCGTTTTCCGGGTCGGCAGAACCCACCAGCACCGCAGGCCCAGGACAGAGATAAGGGGTGGCGCCAATGGCGCGAAAAACAGGAGCGGCGTTGCCGGAATTAACCATGATATCACGCCCTTGTCAAGATTTGTAATAATAGTGTACAATACAGTGAATGGACTGTCAATGAGGGAGGGGCATGGCATGGCGCGCTATCAATACAACAAATACCGCAGGCCGCCCCGTAAAAGGATCCGCTTTTCGCGGGTCTTGATGTTCTTGCTGTTGGTGGGGATGATTGCCTACCCTTTTTTTGAGGCCAACATGCTCGACGTGGACCAACGTACCGTGCTGGTCAAAAACCTTCCGCCAAACCTAAAGAATATGAAGATCGTCTTTGTCAGCGATATTCATCAGGGAACCTTTTTCTCCCAAGCCCGGGTGAACAACTTGATTAACACCATCAACGGTCTGAGCCCGGACATTGTGCTGCTGGGCGGGGACTATGCCGAGGACAGCGATGGTGCCATCGATTTTTTCAAAACCGCCCTGCCCATCCAGGCGCGGCTGGGGGTATTCGGTGTGGTGGGCAATCATGACCGCACGGAACCTGAAAGCAACTTCACCCAGCTGGTGGCGGTAATGACCAACTACGGTTGCCTCCCCCTGACCAACAACATCGCCAAAGTGAAGGTGGGGCAGGCGTATGCCTATATCGCCGGGGTGGATGATTATTACAACGGGCATCCGGATGTGGCTGGGGTGGCCCAGCAGGTGAGCCGGGATGATTTTGTGATCTTCCTGGGGCACTCGCCGGACTTGCTCCCTGCGGCTTTCGCCGCCAAAAGCAAGGAAAATGATAACCACTGGTTTGACCTGGCCCTGTTTGGGCACACCCATGGCGGGCAGGTTACGCTGTTTGGGCAGCCGTTGATCCCCAATCTGCAGCCCGAGATCGGCAACCGCTACCTGTCCGGCTGGCGGGAAGAGAACCAGGCCAGCATCCTGGTGAGCAACGGCGTGGGCGTCAGCAACTTCCCGGTGCGGCTGTTCGCGGTGCCGCAAATCCACGTCATCACCCTTAAAAGCAAGTGATTTTTGCACAATGTTTAGTTCAGTCGAGGTAGCGCATGGCAATCGATAACCCCTCTCCCCCTACGGGCAAGATCCCCCAAGTTCATCTGCCAAAAGTGCTGGGCAATGTGTTGTTCCTGGCGATTTTTCCGCTGGTGGCCCTGTGTTTGTTTGAAACCTTCGCCCGGGGCAGCGCTATTGCCATGATGGATTGGGGCATCCGCCGGCCGCTGTTTTTTTTGCAAAACCTGGGGTTGCTGGCAGGCCTTTTTTGGTTGCTGGCGCTGGTGAGAAGTGACCGAGCCCGCCTGATGGCCTCCATTGGAATGGTAACCCTGTGCTGCTTATTGGGCATTGTCAGTTTTTACAAGATCCGCTATCGGTTTGAACCCATCTTGTTGACAGATGTGGCGTTGTTTGCCGATGCGCGCAACGTGGTGGAACAAATTGATTTGAAGATCAATTGGTGGCAACTGGCCCAGGTGCTTGGCTTCAGCCTGCTAGGCACGGGGATGGCGCTGGTTTTTGTGCGGGGCGTCAGGCCCAGGCGGAGCGTGGTCTGGCCGCTGGCAGGGGTGGCGCTATGCTGTGCTATGATCCCTTTGTGTAGTTTTGACTCGCTGATCCAAGGAAAAAATGTGGACCTCGCGGAATGTGCCAACCAAGGGGGAACCTTATATACCGTGGTGGCGTCGGAGCGGCAGCGGCAAAGCCTGCTGAGAGTCCGCTACGAGGAGGGGGACATCCAGGAGGCGTGGCAAAGGATCCAAAGAGAGCCCCAAGCCGATGGGCCGCAGACCTCCAACATCATTCTAATCCTTTCCGAAAGCTTCACCGATGCTGGGCATTTGGGGCAATACTTAGACCTTCAGGGGCCGCTGATGCCCTTTTATGAGGCGCTGGTACAAACCTGCGCCAGCGGAGATATCTATGTGCCCAAGCAGGGGGGAGGCACCAGCGAGACCGAGTTTGAAGTGCTCACCGGCTTGCAGAGCGCCTACTCGGTGAATCCCTATTCCATGGGCATTCCGCCCCTGCATTCCCTGGCAGCCACGCTGCGGGAGCGAGGCTATCATACCAGCGCCATCCATTGGTTCAACGGTATTTTCTATAATCGATATAAAAACCTGCGCCTGCTGGGCTTTGACGAGTTTCACACCACGGACACCGATGCGCGGCCTTTGGAAAAGGTTGGCATGTTTATCAGCGATCGGGAGCACTACCGCTCCGTATTGGGCCAGATGAAGGAGACCCCGGGAAAGGATTTCGTCTTCTGCATCACCATGCAGAACCACGGCACCTATGGGTATGATGATTTTGCCGCCCGCTATGGGGCAAAAAAACCCTTTAACGAAGCGCTGTCCCCTTTCAGTGAAAAAATTTTGAACAACTACAGTTACCTGCTGCAGCAGAGCGATGAGGCCCTTGAGGAACTGATCGGGACGCTGGAGGCATTCCCGGAGCCAACCTTGGTGGTACTGTTTGGAGATCATACGCCTCCCTTTGAACGGGAGGTGTACCAAGAAATCGGCATGCCCGTAGAGGGGGAGGAGGCACACCTTTGCCCTTACTTGATCTGGAGCAACCAAGGCAATACGCTCCGGCAGGCAGACATGAAGGCCTGGCAGCTGGGCGCTTATGCCCTTGCACAGGCGGGCATCCACAGCGATCCGTTTTTTGCCCATATTGAAGCCCTGCGGGAGCAGGGGCAGCAAACCGATGGCGACTACGAAGCGCTGAGCTATGACGCGCTGTTTGGCAAGCAGCGGGCCTATGCCTGGGCAGGGTATCAGATGGACAACAAGGCCTGGCAGATCGGCGGAAAAATGGAATTGCTGGCATGGGAGACCCTGCCCATGGATGGCGCGGTATTTGTGCGCCCTCACCTTGCCAACCCATGGCAAAGATTTAAGTTGGCGGTAAACGGGGCACCCTTGGACGACTGGATGGTGTTGGATACGAAGGACCCCTTTACCCTGCAATGCGTGATGTTGAGCCCCAATGGCAAGCAGCTCAACCAAACCGGAATCTTCACCTTTGCTTCTACAAAAGATTTGCTGGCCCGCAGCTTCAGAAGTCGGGCAAAGCCCCTTGCACTATCTCAGGTGCCGCTTCATATGGAACAGGAGACGAGCGCCTATTATCTGTTGGCCAGCAGTCAGGACTTTGCCGCGCCGGTCAGCTGCCTGACCCTTCAAGGCGAGCGGCAGGAGTGGCAGCCCTCCTATGGCATCCGCAAACCTGGCCAATATTCCCTGGCCCGGGAATACGCGCCCCTGGTGCTGGCTGTGGATAAGAAACTTTTTCCCGCGGGGCCGCCCTCCCCGGCGCAAATTGCGCAGGAGATGGCCGCGCAGGAGGCCAAGCTGTGGCTGATGAACACAGAGCCATAAAAGCGGGTTTGGGCGTCGCCAGAAAGCATCGCTTGACGAACGCCGTTCATCGCGCTACAATGATAAAAACTTTGCTGAGCCGTACTCTTGATATTGCCATGATTTTTCACACATCTTCGGCCCATCAAAGCAAAACAGCCGCTTTTCACGATGGATGAGAACCGGCGTAGTTTCCCATATCCAAAAGAGAAAGGAAGGATCGCTTTGTTTGGCAGAAGACCTGATGGGCGGCGGGTGAAGCATATGGATCCCATCGTACAGCTCACCCCTTACCTGATGCCCATGCGCTGTGACGCGCAAGTAATGCTGGATCACAACTTGGACTATGAACCGCTGATGCGCTATATTGCGGACAAAAGCCGCGAAGGCCAAAAAATCACTTTCATGGAAATTTTGATTGCCAGCTATATCCGCGGCGTTTCCCAGGTGCCGGAGGTGAACCGCTTTGTGTTGAACAAGCAGATGTTCAACCGCAATGAGCTCACCGTTGCTTTTAGCATGTTGCTGGACACCAAGGACGGCTCCCTGGAGGAAACGGCGGTGAAGATCATGTTTGACCCCAGCGATACCATCTTTGATGTGTCTGCGCGGGTGAAAACCACCATCGAACAAAACCGCAAGCCAGAAAACGCCAACTTGGCGCTCAAACTCGCTTCTTTCTTGATGAGCATGCCCCTGCTGCCCAACGTGGTGGTGGGGCTGGTTCGGCTGCTAGACCGCTATGGTATCTGTCCCAAGGTTTTGCTGGATGCTAGCCCCTTTCATACCGCCATGTACATCACCAACATGGCCTCCATCGGCATGCACCGGGTGTATCATCATCTGTACAATTTTGGCAATTCCACGCTGTTTTTTAGTCTGGGCAGCGCGGAGCGCGGCTTTGGCGTGGATGCGGCAGGCAAAACCGTGCGCAAATGTACGCTGCCCATTGGCATCGTGGCGGATGAGCGGATTTGCAGCGGCGCGGTATATGCGCAGCTCTTTGCCGAGATGAAGAAGTACCTGAAAGAGCCCACCTTGCTGGAGCAGCCTCCGGCGGAGGTAAAGTACAACAAGGATATGGAGTTCCATTGTCCCAAACCTGTGCCGCTAAGCGAAAGCAAAACAGGCGAGGCCCAGGGATAACAAACACGCAAAAGCCCCGCAGGTGCGGGGCTTTTGGTTGGGCAGCTCAGTTGCGCAGTTCCATCACTTGGCCATCTTTCACAGCAAACCGGCGAAGGGCGTGTGCGGCCACCCCCAGGTCGTGGGTAATCATCACCAAGGTATGTCCATCTCGGTGCAGGGCATGAAAAAGCGAAAGGACCTCGTCCCGGCTAGCTTCATCCAAAGCGCCGGTGGGTTCGTCACATAGCAGCAACTTGGGCTGGTAGGACAGGGCTCGAGCAATGGCCACGCGTTGTTGTTGCCCGCCGGAAAGCTCTCCGGGACGATGATGCAGGCGGTCACCCATGCCCACGTTTTCCAAGGCCTTGGTGGCAATAGTGAAGCGACGCGCTTCCGGGATTCCCCGCAGCATCAGCGGAAAGGCTACATTTTCCAAGGCGGTAAGGCGAGGCAAAAGCTGAAACCCCTGAAACATAAAGCCAATTTTTTCTCGGCGTACCGTGCATAGAGCCGCCGGATTCAGCCCGCCCACCTCCATGCCGTCCAGCAGGTATTGACCGCTCTGCGGGGCATCTAGGCAGCCTAAGATATGCATCAGCGTGCTTTTGCCGCTGCCGCTGGGGCCCACAATGGCCGCATATTCTCCCCGGCGGATGTGCAGGTTCACCCCGCAAAGCACGGGCAAAAGAGAGGCGGGCATGCTTCGCTTGCCCCCAAAGGGCCGGGAACCAACGACTTCATAGTTCTTGGTAATGTCTTTCATGCGGATCACAAAAACCGCCTCCTGGAACCATTATGCCCATTTCCAGGGGATGCGTTGCCCTTTGGCAGGATCTTCCGGAGCTTCCAGTAGCAGGGACAGGAGCCATGGAAAGCGAATGATAGCAAGAGCGCTTTTTCCATTGTCCATCGATCAAAGACTCGAAGGAGCTTTCCATGAACGAAACCCTGGCCCATAAAATCAAAATGCTGCCCGACAGCCCCGGCTGCTATCTGATGAAGCGGGAGGGGAAGATCATCTATGTGGGCAAGGCGGTGAACCTGAAAAACCGGGTTCGCCAGTATTTTCATGAGAGCGCCCAACACACCCCCAAAGTGCGGTGGATGGTGCAGGAGATTGATGATTTTGACGTCATCCTCTGCGATACCAATTTTGAGGCCCTCACCTTGGAATGCAATTTGGTCAAGAAACACCGGCCCTTTTACAACATTTTACTCAAGGATGACAAGCATTTTCCCTATCTGCGCCTGGACCCCGCGGAAGCCTTTCCTCGGCTCACCGTGGCACGGAGGATTGACCCCCATGACGGCGCCAGATATTTTGGCCCCTATTACGCTGCCACGGGCATTCGTCAAGTGCTGGATGAGGTGCGGCGGTTTTTCCCACTGCGCACCTGCAACTTGGCTCTGCCCCTGAAGGCTCCGGCTCGTCCCTGTGTGCATCACCAGATTGGTCAATGCCTGGCTCCCTGTGTCGGGCTGATTAGCCAGGAGGAGTACGCCCAGATTTTAAAAAATGTAGTGGCCTTTTTGGGGGGGGATACCCACCAGTTGCTGGCGGACCTGAACCGGCAGATGCAAGAATGCTCTGAAAAGCTTCAATTTGAACAGGCGGCGATGCTCCGGGATAAGATTTCAGAAGTTCACCGAATGATGGAAAGGCAGAATGCCATCCAAACCAAAGACGCGGAGCAAGATTTGATTGCCGCCGTGGTGGACGAGGACGATGCTTTGGTGCAGATTACACACATCCGGGGCGGCAAGATGGAGGGTAGCCGCAGCTTTCTGATGGAAGGCTGCGGCCAGGATGACCTCAGCGAGCTTACCGGCAGCTTTCTCACCCAGTATTATGATGATGAGCACCTGATTCCACACGAGATTTTGGTGGAAAACATGCCCAAAGACAAAGAAGTGATCCACCAGTGGCTCCGAACCAAAAAGGGCGGCGCGGTCAGCTTGGGCACACCCCAGCGAGGGATCAAGCGGCAGCTGATGGACCTTTGTTTGAAAAACGCAAAGGATGCTATCGTCAAGCACAGCATGAACAAGCAGGTACGTTTCCGCCGCACCACCGGGGCCATGCGGGAGTTGCAGGAGGCTCTTGGCCTGCCCACCTTGCCGTTGCGCATCGAGGGGTATGATATCTCCAACACCCAGGGGGCTCAGTCCGTGGCGGCTATGGTTGTGTTTGAAAATGGAGAGCCTGCCAAGAAAGAGTATCGGCATTTTCGCATCAAAACCGTGGAGGGTGCCAACGATTTTGCCAGCATGGCGGAGGTGCTGGGTCGGCGCATCACCCATGGTTTACAGGAGAAAAAGGAGCGGGAAGAAGCGGGACTGCCGGTGGAGGAAGGCCGTTTCAGCAAGCTGCCGGATGTGATCTTGATCGACGGCGGACCGCAACAGGTAGCCTTTGCCCTTCAGGCCATGCAGGAAAGCGGCGGCAACATCCCCCTATTTGGCCTGGCCGAGCGTTTTGAGGAGATCTACCTGCCGGGCCAAGAGGAGCCCATCCGGCTGAGCAAGCATTCCGACGCGCTGCATTTGATTCAGGCTGTGCGGGATGAAGCCCACCGCTTTGGCATCACCCACCACCGGGCCCTCCGCACGCAAAACACCTTAAAGAGTGAGCTTTCCTCCATTCCCAGCGTGGGCCCCAAGCGCCAAGTGGAACTATTGAGGCATTTTGGCAGCATCAAGGCGATCTTTGCGGCCAGCGAGGAAGAGCTGGCAAAGGTGCCGGGCATGAACGCCGCGGCAGCCAAAGCCATTGCGGCCTACGGGGCGCAAAAAAAGAAAGAGCTGTAAAACGAAATCAGGGAACGACCGCTGGCGGCACATGCCCTGATGGGGCAGTGCAGTGCGCAACGCGAAGGGGTTCTTTGACAATCAAAAAGCGCCCTGCTTGCAGGGCGCTTTTGATTGTCAACAAATACGAACGATGTGAAATCTTACCGAACCAAGGTGAAGATGCGCAGGGCGAACAGGGCAAAGGAAACCCACATCACGGGGGAGATGTCCTTGGCCTTGCCGGAGACCAGCTTGAGGATAACCCAGCTGACCATGCCAAACATGATGCCGTTGGCGATGGAGTAGGTGAAGGGCATCATCACGATGGCCAGGAAGCCGCCCACCACATCCGCGATATCGCCGGTGAACGCCATCTTCTTTACGGAGCCCATCATCAGCAGGCCCACGAAGATCAACGCAGGCGCGGTGGCGAAGCCGGGGATGGCGGAGAACAGCGGGTAGAAGAAGATGGAGATCAGGAACAGCACGGCGGTGGTTACCGCGGTGAGGCCGGTGCGGCCGCCCTCGGAAACGCCAGCGGTGGATTCGATGTAGCTGGTCACAGTAGAGGTTCCCAGGCAAGCGCCCACAACAGTACCCACGGCATCCGCCAGCAACGCGCCGCCAGCGCGGGGCAGCTTTCCATCCTTGTCCAGCAGGTTGCCTTCGTTAGCCACGCCGATCAAGGTACCGACAGTATCAAACAGGTCTACAAACAGGAACGCAAACATGATAACGGCGAAGGACGTCAGGTTCTGGAACACCCAACCAAAGTCAAACTGGAAGAAGGTGGAATTGGTAATGGTGGGCAGGAGGGTCCAGCCGGCAAAGTTGGGGATCAGGGAGT
>JAVBSI010000060.1:0-11921 GCA_031556815.1 Eubacteriales bacterium
AACTCGACTGCAGGGTAAGGAGGATGCCAACAATAAACAAACCATGCAAGAATTTCGTAATCTTAAAATGCAGCTTGGCAAAGGCAAAGCCTGCCATATTGGCCAATGCCACCACCGCCACAACGGTAACAGCCGCATAAATCACACTATTCACAAAGAAGTTAGCGAACTTTCCCTGAACCCAGACAAAGGCGTAGTTGTCGAAATACCAATTGGTGGGGAGCGAAAGCTTGCTGGTGGTCATATAGGCCGTGTTCGTTTTGAAAGACTGGATAATAAGCCAGAAAATGGGATAGATCGCCAGAATGGTAAACGCGATCATAATTGTATAAACAATAACTTTGGTTACTGTGGAAATATTACGGTTATCCATCAATTACTCCCCCTTGCTGAAAACTTTACCCAACCGCTGGGTAATGATAATCAGCACGACGCTGATGAGTACCATCACTGTGGAAATCGCGTTCGCCAGGGGGTAATTCGGCGATCCCTGGAACGCCGATTGGAACATGTAAAGGGAAAGTACCCGGGTCTGGCCTGCCGGACCGCCGCTGGTCATGGCATAAAGCAAATCAAAGGTCTTTAGCGATCCAGAAATGGCGAGTATCGCGGTGGTGATGATTACACCCGACAAGGCGGGCAACGTAATATGCCATAGAATCCTGCCTTCTTTGGCGCCGTCAATTCGGGCGGCCTCAATAACTGCGGGGTCTATGCGCTGCATCTTGGCCAAGAATATGATAATATAAAAGCCTGTAAACATCCCAAGAATTACAATCAGTACAGGTACCATCGGCTGGGAGCTAATGGTATATACCGCGTCGGGGTTAAAGATACGGCGTATCTCCATAAGCACTGAATTCCGGCCATAAATGATTGTATTAAACAGGATACCAATGATAATCGACGAAATGACATTGGGCAGGTAGATCATCGTCTGAAAAAAGCTGTTCCCTCTCTTAATCAGCTTTCGGGAAAGGATATAGGCCAGGATAAACCCAAGGGGAATCTGGCCAAATACGGATACGCCCACGATTAGCAAATTGTTTTTCAGCGCCGTATAAAAATTACCCGCAGGCTCGGTAAACATCCATATATAGCTTTTCAATCCGACAAACTGAACATTGGCATTTCCGAAAATCGGGCCACCGTTGTAGTTGGTAAGACTTAGCAGAATGGAAAAGATGGTTGGAAAGGCCACGACCGCAAGATAGATGGCCACAGCAGGCAAAACCAATACTGTATACGAAAGCCGCTTCTCACCTTGAATTGTCATATGTGGCCTCTCCATCCATCAATTACTTTACCTGGCTACATTGATCGGTTCGATGAACTTATTTGGTTGCTTTCCAGGCGTCAAAGGCATCCTGGGTGGCTTGAGCAACCGCCTCGGGAGTCTGGGTTCCCATTCCAATGGCCTGAAGGCCGTCATTCAGAGGCGTATACACAGGGCCTTCAAACACGCCGTCAATCACCACAGTCGCCTTATCATATTCATTCGCCAAATTCGCCATGGCTACCTGCAAGGGCTCCAAAGTCAGCGACGCATAGTCAATGTCAGTCCGGGAAGGCGTGGCCAAGCCGCCAGTGGTAAGCCGATAGGTCTGAACTTCTTTGCCAACAAGCCATTTTACCAGCGTCCAGGCTGCTTCCAGTTCGGGCGAACCATCTTCTAGCGCCGCGCTGATGCCAAAGCCGGTTGCCAACACCGCAGTGTTGGATTTGTTGAACTTTACGCCCTCAACATCGATTTCCGGGAATACGGTGATGAGGAAATCCTTTTGCTTCTCAGGGGTGATCAGAGCCTGGCCGGTGGTGACATCCGTAATAAAGGCGCCCATCCGCCAGTCACCATCAATATAGTACGCAGCGGTATTGGTTGCGAAGAGCCCCGGGCCCTCGCCATAGCCAACAGCAATGGTGGACGGATCCAACACGCCGTCGTCATACATCTTTTTGACAAAGTTCAAGGCTGCGACGAAATCAGGATCGGTAAACTTGGCTTCGCCGGAAAGGATCTTCTGTTCCCAGCCCTCACCCGCAAAGCGGCCGGCGAGCATGGAGAACAGGCAGGATTGCATCACCCAAGTGTCCTGGCTGGGCATCAACACCGTATCATAGCCCGCGGCTTTCAGGACGGGAACCTGAGCAACCAACTCGGAATAGGTTTTAGCCGGTTCAAGGCCAACGGCCTTCAGTACTTCCGTGTTCACATAGAAGGCGTGGGTCGCCGTAATACCCTGAGGCAAGATTCCTAGATATCCCCCAGCCTGATTAGCGGGATCCAGCGCCATGGGGAGATAGAATTCAGCAAGCCCGTCACGCGCCACAAGGGGGCTCAGGTCCTTGAGCAGCTTCTGGGTGTGCAGCGTAGTGGAGCGGCCAGAGGGCCAGGCATACACGACATCTGGTAGATTTTTGCCAAACGCGTAAGCTTCCGTGGCTTGGTGGAAGGGATCGTTGAATTCATCCTGAATGGCGAGTTTAATGTTCGGATTCGCTTTTTCAAAGGCTTCCCAGACCAATGAGGTTTCCTCCAGCGAATTGGCGCTGGTCATATCGCGATAGTTTAGCACGCGCAGTTCGACCACTTTGCTTTCTTCCGCGAGGCCGACCGCTGTAACAGCGACCAACATGACGATCGCCAGAGCAAGAGCTGACAGTTTCCGAAGCTTCATTTTGGTATTCCCTCCTTCAATTGTCTGAGGCCATCCACCCCTGTTGTATGTGTTTATGGTAGACCCTTGATTCCCTCTTTGTCAATGCATAGCGCAATAATGCACAAGCATCTACAACATAAAGCAACACATGACAAGTAAGGTTCTAGCCACCCGTCGGAGGCGGAGGAAAAGCCCGCTCTTGTCATGGTACAGCCCCCCGACCACCTGTGCATCTGTCGCCCGGCAGCAACCAAACAACTTGTTTTTGACGATTTTTGATGCTATCATAAAAATGCATTTGGAAAAATAGCCAAGAGCTAAGGAAGGTGCCGCCATGATTGTTCGGAAAGTGAGATCCTCTGAAATCAAGCGCGTGCAGGAGCTTTCTGCCATCGCCTTTGAATACAGCATGGACAACAGCAAAACCCCCGAGCAGCTTTTTGACGAGAAGGTCAGCAATCCCCAAAGCCGCCTAGACGCTAACTGGCAGTGCCAATGGGGCGCTTTTGAGGACGACGGCACAACCTTGATGAGCGGCTTTGCTGTCATCCCCTATACCGTCCATTTTGACGGCCACCCAGCAGCCATGGCCGGCATCGGAGGCGTCGCCACTCTTCCCCCCTATCGCCGCAGGGGAGGCGTCCGCGCCTGTTTTGAGGCGGCTTTGCCGGACATGTACGCAAACGGATGTATCTTTTCCTATTTGTATCCCTTTTCTACAGCTTATTACCGCAAGTTTGGCTATGAATTGTGCTACCGACGCCAGCGTTACAAACTGTTGCTGGACAAGATCCCCAGCGTCCCCCTCCTGGGACGCTGCCATTTGGTGGAACAGGAAAACCCAATGCTGGGGGACATCCGTCAGGTATATCAGGCCTGGCAGAACCGATACAATATGATGGTAATCGCGGAGGATTTTGAGTTTGCCTGGGTATGCAAAAGCAATCCCTTTCAGGATCAACGCTACACCTATATATACAAGGCCCAGGACGGACAACCCAAGGCCTATACGACCTTCCAAAAGGTGGACGATCCCGATGGCCGCAACCTGCGTTGTAGCCGGTTTTTCTTCATCGATGTAGAGGGGTTCTATGGCCTGATGAACCTTTTGGTAAGCCTGGCGGCTGATCATCGGTTTGTTATCTTTGATGCGCCCATGGACCAGGAGATCCTCCCCTTGCTTCCAGAGTGGTCTTTAGGGGCGGGTCAATGCGAAATGGAAAGCTGGGGCATGGCCCGGGTGGTAAATGTAGAGCAGGCCTTACGGATGGCAACCGCCCGGGGAGAAGGTTCCTTGGTGCTAGCCATCAGCGATCCACAGATACCACAAAACAATGGCCGTTTTGAGGTGACCTTTGCCCAAGGGGTGGAGAACCGCGTGGAAAAAACCCACAAAGAACCCGACGTCACCATGACCATCCAAGAATTCTCCCGCCTGATTCTAGGTGTATATGAAATAGAGTCTTTGCCTTTCCTTGCGGCTGTGGCCGTGCATACCGACCCCCGGCGGCTCTCTCCCCTGTTCTACCGCAAGCCCATTTGCATCACCGAGTATTTCTAGGCTGTAAAGCGGCCTGTCAACAGCCCTGAGCATTCGCTCAGAGCTTTTGATTCGAGGCGTACGTTGATAACGGCAAGAGACCATCAAATCCCAGGCACACCACAGAAGCAGCATGCCTGGGGACAAGCCAATGTGCCCTATACCCAAGCATGGAAGCGCGAAAGGGGTGCACATCCATGCATTCCACAGATGTTCTGCTGTTTTTTGCGAAGGATTCAGCTTCCATCCCTCTATATGAATCCGTTGCCGAGGCGCTTTGGGCCCTGGATCCCGCTATCATTTTGGACGTACAAAAAACCCAGCTTACGTTTCGAAAAAAGCTTGTGGTCGCTTGCCTCTGGCTGCCTCCGCGCCGTTGGAAAGCTGGAAGCCCAGCCGGATTGGTACTCACCTTTGTACTTCCAGACCCGATCACCAGCTCACTCATACAAGCGGCAGTGGAAACCCATCACCGGCGGTGGACCCATCATGTGCTGCTGCGTCATCCCCAGGACGTTGACCCCCAGGTGAAGCAGTGGCTCAAGGATGCCTATGGCTTTTCCTTGCGGTAACACACTTTTCCGTTTCAAAAACGCTGCCGAGCCAGTGGCTCGGCAGCGTTGCCTATTTTTGCAATAGGTTCATGAGGTCACATCAAGCCGTTTCCACCACAGCTCTCCAGTAGCAAACCGCATTCTCTTCGGTCAACTCAAACTCGTACTCGGTGGTGTTGTTCACGCCCGGGGCGGCCAACCATTCATCCACGCCATTGGCGCTGCATTCCCAAGTGATCGAATATAGGACGCCCTCATAGCCGTATAAAAAGGCCTCCAACTCTACCTGCTCGCCATAATCAAATCCGCCAGGGACGCCATTCAGCTTAATGGTCACCGAATAGGCGGGTTCCTGCGTAGGTTCGGGCGTGGCCTCGGCCTCCTGCGTGGGTTCCAAGGTGGGTTCTTCTGTGGGCTCCTCGGTGGGCGTCTGCGTAGCTTGCTCGGTAGGCGCAGGCGTCACATCCGTCACCATCTCGGCCGTGGAAATCACTACAGGGGGAGGCGCAGTGGGCACAGTCACTTCCGTATGGGCCGGGGCGCTAGGTGCTTCCGGGGCGCTCACTTCTGCGGGGGCAATCTCATTGGCGCTGGCATAACCCACCGTCCCCACCAAAAGCACAATGGCGACGGTAAGTCCAATGAACTTTTTGATAGCCGTTACTCTCATCAGGAATGTCCCTCCAATTTCCGTTGCTAAAATGTGAAAAGTGCATTGCTGATCTACTGTTCACAGTATACCAGAGCAGGGTTACGCTCACGGTCGCATATACATTGGGCTTCAAACTTATTTGGCCATGAATAATAGGCTGTCCACAAAAACAAAAAACGCCCATTTCCCTTGCTTTCCGTCCTTCGCGTCCAAGACGCTTTATTGCACTAAATTGTATCTTTATTCATTATCTCAAATCGCATTGCTTTTTTTGTCTTAAAAATCCAACTCATATACTTTGCTTTGAAATGGTTTATCTGATCTGGCAGATATAATTTTTAAATGCCCGTTTATGCATTTTATATTCATGTATCTAGAAATGTAACCAGATTTTACCAACCAGATGAAAGCCTTTCAAGTCAACAAAAAACAAATCTTTTGCTGCTCGTACGAAACCTATCTTCAAGAGGTAACCCTCGCGGCCAAAAAAAAGATTTTCCTCTTCTCACCTTGATCAAAAAACCGGCCTGCCCTGGAGGGCAGCCGGTTCCAATCCTATGGATAGGCACGGACTATGCATTGGTGGAAAGCTCGCTGGTACAATAGGGGCAGCGGGTGGCATCCTCCGCGATGGTCTGCTTGCAAAAGGAGCACTTCCGCTCTTCTTTCACAGGCGCTTCCTCCTTGTGCCTCTTGGTTGTTGCCACCAACTTCACAATCACAAAAACGCTAAGCGCAACGATGAGAAAGTTGAGGATCGACTGCAGGAACGCTCCATAGTTTAGCGTGGCTGCACCCACCGCCTTGGCCGCCTCCAGGGAAGCATAGCTACCGCCATCCAATGCCACAAACAGCCCGGATAAATCGATCCCGCCTGTAATCAGCCCGATCACCGGCATCAGCACATCATTGACCAACGAGGTCACAATGGCCCCGAAGGCTGCGCCGATCATCACCGCCACCGCCAGATCCAGCACGTTTCCTCGCAAACAGAAGTTCTTAAAATCCACAAATAATTTCTTCATATTACGAAATGCGAGTCCTTTCCCCTGTTCGTCAGAACAAGCCTGCAAGTATTGTATCAGGGTCTTCCTATTTATGCAATCACACCTTTTTACACGCTAGAATCCATTTCCAGGAGGTTGGAGGAGGCCGCAGTCCCTCCAAATGCATTCGTATCGACCGACTTTGCCGGACGGGCGGGGCGTTCACGCTTTTGCGCAAACATCACCCGCAAAACGCCCGCGCTTTACAAGCGCGGGCGTTTTACGGGTGTACCATCGTTTCAAAGATTTTTACTTCGCTACGGTGTCCAAATTGCAACCGCTAAAATACGACGAGATGAGCAGGGCATTGCCGCCCAGCAAGAGCGTCAACAAAAAAGTGTTGACCGCAATGGCTACCATCAGCAACACAGGCACCGAAAAGAAGAAAAAAGTTAAAAACGAATTCAACAGCAGCCCTATTGCGCCAACCAAGATTAAGCCTCCAAAATACCGAACCGGCAGACTCAGAGGATTGTTTTGCCGTAGCACCAATACCAGGGGCAGCAGCAGCAGCAGGGTAAGCCCCGCCAGAATCAGGCTGGCCACATGGAAACCTTCCGCCATAGCTAGAGATAAAACGCCTGTAAACAAAAGCACAAAAATAAGGGTCGCTAGAAAAATCCCTATGATGATAACACAGAGGGCGCGTTTCGCGAAGATATACATATGTCTCACTCTTTTCCACAATGAAATTAGGAGTCGCCTCCCACATCCATCCTATGCAAAAGAAGAAAAAGCGCGCCAATCACTAAAAAACAGTATCAAATCAAGCAGCCTGGGGAAAAATCCCCAGGCTGTTGAAAACGTCAATCATCGGAAGGAACTGGCCTTCAAGGCAGCGTCTACGCTTTAGGAAGATCGCGCAGAATACCCTCGTATCCTCGTTGGAACATCTGGATCTGTACTGCGTCTTTGCAGACAGATTGGCGCTTCTTAATTCAAAAGCACCTCGCGCGTTTCCGGCCCTTTGCTTGATTGCCGTTTCACTCATATCATGCCCAAAGCAACTTCGCGTATACTGGCTTTTGTTTCCAAAAAACCCTTTCACTTGCAGGACTAGCGAAAAGAAAAAGAGAATTTAAACAAACTATGCTATTTTAGGGAGGCGCCCATGATCCTTGCCATGCTGGACCCGGCATCCCCAGCCTTCCTAGAAGGAGAGGCGATTTTCAGGCGCGGAAGTGTCACCCTGCTCTCCAGAGAAACGGATGCCTTGCTGCTGCAAGTGGGCACGTTTCCCGCCCAAGAGGTGCGGTTGACCCCCGCCGGTTCGCCCCATTGCACCTGTGGGCATGGGCCGCTTCCTTGCCCCCACGTGGTGGCCGCGCTGTTTGCCGCCGAGCAGGACGGTTCCATGCACAGGCTCACCCACGCCCATGCTCTGGCTACTGGACAAAAGATGCTGGCGGCGCTCAACCGCGCCATGCCCGGCAACGAGAACGTGCGCATCGCGGCGCTCCTGCGGCTTTTTACGGATGGGCGTGTGGGCTTTGGCCTTTCCCTTGGGCAGGAGAGGATGTATGCCGTCAAAAGTGTGCCGGAACTGCTCGCCTGCTATACCCAGGGCCTCCCCCTTCCCTTTTCCCCCCGCTTCACCTACCAGCCCACCCAGATGCGCTTTTCCAAAGAGGACGAACGGTTGTTGTCCCTCTTGCTCAGCTATATACAACCCAAAGCCCCGGTGGAAGCCGACTTTGAACCCTTTTCCCAGGAGGATGAGCCCTCCTTCTCACCCGCCAGTGAAGGCCGCTTTGTGATGCTGTCCGGCGCTTTTTTACAAAGCGTGTTGCGTTATTTAGAGACCCATCCCTTTGTGCTGATGGAGGGTGCCAGCAAGCAAGCCCAGCAAGGAATTCACACCGTAGAGCTGCCCCTGTGTTTCACGGTTTCCATGCAAAACGGGCAGCTGCAGGTAACCGCAGAAGGCGCCCAGCAGCTGCGAATGATTACTGCGGATGGCCGTTACGTACTCAGCGAAGGAAAGGTACGGCATCTGCACACCGTGCAAGCCAGGGTGTGCCAGCTGCTCCTC
Source organism: Eubacteriales bacterium (assembly GCA_031556815.1). Lineage (GTDB taxonomy): Bacteria > Bacillota > Clostridia > Christensenellales > Aristaeellaceae > Limiplasma. The sequence continues at coordinate 8,485 of JAVBSI010000060.1, forward strand.
ACCGAAGGCGCTCACTTCAACTACGACGCCAAGGATGCGGAGGACACCCTGGCCACGTTGCTGCCGGCCCTGTCCACCGTGGGTACGGTGATCCCCGCGCCAGAGCTTTCCGCGCGACTCATCACCGCGCCTTTCCGGCCCAGGGTGTACCTGGACCTCGTGGATGGCAATGTGGAGGCCAGGCTGGAATTCGTATACGGGGATGCAGTGTTGCACCCCTTTGCCAGCAACCCCGACGCGGAGCAGGCCGATGGTGCGGACTCTGACAAGGCTGTCCCCCTCCCTGCGCTTCCCCCCGGGTCTTTGTTGCTGCGGGATGGCCGGGCGGAAAGTGCTCTGTTGGACTTTTTCTCCGACGCGGGCTTCGTGGTGCGGGGGCAGCGCATTTTTCTTCGCCGGGTCAAGGATATTCTGGCTTTCTGCACCCAGGGGGTACAGGAGCTCAGCAAAAAATGTGAGGTCTTCGCCTCCACCGCCTTTGAAAAAATCAAGCCCCGCCACTTTGTCGGCCAGGCTGCCTTCCACATGCGGGGCAGCAAGCTGGTCTTTACCTTGCTGGAAGAAAACGGAGAGGCGCCGGAGTTACTGCCTCTGCTGATTGCCATCCGGGACCGCCAGGGGTACGTTCGGCTGAAAACCGGTGAGTTTCTGGATATTCGGGATATGGCTGCCTTCGCCCCCATTGCGCATGAGCTGCTGGAAGCGGCCCTTCTAGACGACCCCAATGCGGACGAGGATGCCCGAGAGCTTTCCTTCACCGCTTATCGTTCCGCTTACATGGTTAGCATGTTGCGCATGGCCGGCATCCATACCCAGGCGGATGCCCAGGTGGAACAGTCCATGGGCAGCTTGGCCTCCGTGGCCTCCCAGGCGGAGGAGTTCGTCCCCGCCCGGTTGCTAAAGAAGCTGGTATCCTATCAGCGCAGGGGGGTCGGTTGGCTGCTGTCTTTATATCAGGCTCATATGGGTGGGATCCTGGCGGATGAGATGGGCCTAGGGAAAACCGTGCAGGTCATCGCCGCCCTCTCCGCCGCCAAGAAAAAAGACGGACCGCAAAAAAGCATTATCATCACCCCCACCTCGCTGATCTATCATTGGCTGGCGGAATTCAAACGCTTTGACGACAGCCTCACCGTTCGCATGGTGGGCGGGCACCGGGAAGAGCGGCGTCAGGTCATCGCAGATATCCTCACGGACAGTCAAGTGGACGTGATTCTTACCAGCTATCCTTTGTTGCGGCGAGACATCGACCTGATGCGGGACATACCCCTGCGCTTTGCCATCCTAGATGAGGCCCAATTCGTAAAGAACGCCCAGAGCCTGGGAGCCACCGCCGCCAAAGAACTGAGTGCCCAAGTGCGCGTTGCCCTCACCGGCACCCCCATGGAAAATCACACCGGTGAGCTGTGGAGCATCTTCGATTTCGTGCTGCCCGGATATCTGGGCACCCAACCCACCTTCCTGCGTCGCTATGGCGGCGGGGAGCGGGCGGAAGAGCTGCAAGAGCGCATCCGGCCCTTTCTGATGCGCCGCTTGAAAAAAGAAGTGCTGGCCGATTTGCCCTCCAAGCATGAGCAGAGCCTGTACGCCGCCATGACTCCTGAGCAATCCGCCGTATACCGCCAGCTGATGGACACCTTGCGCACCCATGTGGATGAAGCCCTGCGTCAGGGCTCTCTGCCCAGGGCACGCATGCAAGTACTCAGCCTGTTGCTGAAATTGCGGCAGGTCTGCTGCCACCCCAAGCTATTTCTTCCTGATTATGAGGGTACCAGCGGAAAGCTGGAGCTGCTGGTGCAAACTGTGCATACGGCCCTGTCAGAGAAGCGGCGGATGTTGATCTTTTCTCAGTTTGTGGGGATGCTCCAGCTCATCCGCAAACGGCTGGCTCGGGAAGGAGTACGCGCCCTGTACTTGGATGGGGAGACCAAGCCGGCGCTGCGCCAAGAACTCTGCGATCGCTTTAATGGCGGGGAAGGACAAGTATTCCTGATTTCGCTGAAAGCAGGCGGGACCGGCCTCAATCTGACCGGGGCTGACCTGGTGATCCATTACGATCCCTGGTGGAACCCCGCCACCGAGGACCAAGCCACGGATCGGGCCCACCGCATAGGCCAGACCCGGGACGTGGATGTATTGCGCCTGATCGCCCAGGACACGATTGAAGAAAAAGTGACGGAGCTGAGCAAGCGCAAGCGGGCCATCTTCGACCGGGTGGTATTGGCGGGGGAAATCGCCCTTTCCAGCCTCAGTGAGGAGGACATCCGGGGGCTTTTCTTCTAAGGAGGGATACCCATGTGTGGACGCTATTTGCTGGAGCTAGACCATGAGAGCAGCGAAAAACTGCGGGTGATCGTGGAGGCGTTAAACCGAGGGGGACAGGCCCAAAGCGCCGAAATCAAGGGCGGAGAGGTCTTCCCCTCCCAGATGGCCCCGGTAATCCTGGCGCAACCCCACGGTTTTGCGGTCAGGCCCATGCGGTGGGGCTTCCCGCGGGTAGGGGGAAAAGGGATCGTCATCAACAGCCGCAGCGAAAAAGCCGATGCCACGCCCATGTTCCAAAGGGCCGTGCGGGAACGGCGCTGCCTGATCCCCGCCCAGTGCTTTTATGAATGGAAGCGCACGGATAGCGGCGCTAAAACCAAGCAAAAATATGCTTTCACCTTGGCGAATGCGAAGCCCGGGGAGTTGATGTACCTGGCGGGCCTGTACGGAGCGTTTTCCGGCGGGTTTGAGGCGGGTGGCTATGACGGCTTCGCCATCCTGACTCAGGCTGCGGATGCGCAAATGGCCCCTTATCACAGCCGAATGCCTGTGATCTTGCGGGACGAGGCCTTGAAGAAAGCCTGGTTGGCGTCTGGCCATGTGCCATACCAAAGCCTGCGGGAACGATTTTCGCCGCCGGAGCTTTGCATCGCACCCGTATGACGGCTTGAGGCTTCCAGGCGCAAAGCGGAAATAACGGTTGACAATCCATGGGAAAATCGTTACAATATCCCATGTCTGGTTCAAAGGCTGATGCGGACATGCGGGTGTAACTCAATGGTAGAGTTCTAGCTTCCCAAGCTAGCTACGTGGGTTCGATTCCCATCACCCGCTCCAACCGCATGAAACCATACCAGATGATAGGTTTTACGATTTGAAGGAGGTCTTGCACCATGGCAAAGGCAAAATTTGAACGGAACAAGCCGCATGTAAACATCGGCACGATCGGGCACGTAGATCACGGCAAGACGACGCTGACGGCGGCGATCACCATGACGCTGGCGCAGCTGGGTGAAGCCCAGGCGATGAAGTATGAGGACATCGATAAGGCGCCGGAAGAGAAAGCCCGCGGCATCACAATCAACACCGCTCACGTGGAGTATGAGACGGGCAAGCGGCATTATGCGCACGTGGACTGCCCCGGCCACGCGGACTATGTGAAGAACATGATC
>JAVBSI010000058.1:0-43143 GCA_031556815.1 Eubacteriales bacterium
GATCATGTTCTTCACATAGTCCGCGTGGCCGGGGCAGTCCACGTGCGCATAATGCCGCTTGCCCGTCTCATACTCCACGTGAGCGGTGTTGATTGTGATGCCGCGGGCTTTCTCTTCCGGCGCCTTATCGATGTCCTCATAATTCATCGCCTGGGCTTCACCCAGCTGCGCCAGCGTCATGGTGATCGCCGCCGTCAGCGTCGTCTTGCCGTGATCTACGTGCCCGATCGTGCCGATGTTTACATGCGGCTTGTTCCGTTCAAATTTTGCCTTTGCCATGGGATTGTTCCTCCTTATTGATGGGACAGTTATGGTCATAATAAAAGCGTTCTTGCTTTACAATGCTTTAGGTGAAGCTCATTGCCCCTTTTTGCCGACGCCGGTCACTTTTTCGGCGATGCTTTTGGGCACTTCCTCGTAGTGGTCAAACTGCATGGTGAAGAGTCCGCGTCCCTGGGTGCGGCTGCGCAGATCGGTGGCATAGCCAAACATCTCGCTCAGCGGCACGAAAGCGTGCACACTCTGCTCGCCCATGCGGGCCTCCATGCCCTCGATGCGGCCCCGGCGACTGGAGAGGTCACCTATGACATCACCCATGTACTGCTCAGGGATGATGACTTCCACCTTCATCATGGGCTCTAGCAAACAGGGATCCGCCTTGGCGAGCGCTTCTTTGAAGGCCATGGAACCGGCGATCTTGAAGGCCAACTCGGAGGAGTCCACATCGTGGTAGCTGCCATCATACACGATGGCCTTGAAGTCCACCACTTCAAACCCGCCCAGGATGCCGCTGGCTGCCGCTTCTCTGATACCCGTGTCGATGGGAGCAATGAATTCCCTGGGGATCACGCCGCCCACGATTTTGTTCTCAAAGGAATACCCTTCGCCGGGCTGCACGGGTTGGATCTCGATGGAGCAATCACCATACTGGCCATGGCCGCCGGTCTGGCGGACGTAACGGCCTTGGGCCTTGGCGGCCCTACGGATGGTTTCCCGATAGGCCACCTGAGGCTTGCCCACCGCGGCCTCCACCTTGAACTCACGCAGCAGACGGTCCACGATGATTTCCAAGTGGAGCTCGCCCATGCCCGCGATAATGGTCTGGCCGGTCTGGGGATCGGTATAGGTCTTAAAGGTGGGGTCTTCTTCCGCCAGCTTCACCAGCGCCATGGTCATCTTATCCTGACCGGCCTTGGTTTTGGGCTCGATCGCCACTTGAATCACCGGGTCAGGGAATTCCATGGACTCCAGAATAATGGGGTGTTTTTCATCGCAGAGGGTATCAGCGGTGGTGGTGTCCTTCAGGCCCACGATGCCACAGATCTCGCCTGCGTAGACGGTTTCGATCTCTTCCCGGCGATTGGCGTGCATCATCAGCAGTCGGCCAATGCGCTCTCGCTTGTCTTTGGTGGAGTTGAAAGCGTAACTACCGCTGTCCAACTTGCCGCTGTACACCCTGCAGAAAGCCAGCCTGCCCACAAAGGGATCCGTCATGATCTTAAAGGCTAGGGCGGAGAGGGGTTCGGTGTCGGCGGATTTCCGCTCCAGGGCCTTATCGGGATGGTCGGGATCGATGCCGGTGACAGGCGGGATGTCCAGGGGAGAGGGCATGTAGTCCACCACAGCGTCCAGCAGAGGCTGAACGCCTTTGTTGCGGTAGGACGTGCCACAGAATACAGGCGTCATGGAACAGGCGATGGTGGCCTTGCGCAACGCGGCGCAAATCTCCTCTGTGGAGATTTCTTTGCCGTCAAAGAACTTTTCCAGAAGATCCTCATCCTGTTCCGCAACTGCTTCAATCAGGATTTGGCGGTACTCCTTGGCTTGTTCCTGGAGGCTAGGTGGAATGTCTTCCTCGCGCACATCCTTGCCTTCGTCATCGTAATAGACTTCGGCCTTCATGCGCACCAAGTCGATGATGCCCTTGAAATCGCCTTCGTTACCGATGGGCAGTTGGGCAGGAACAGCGTTGGCGCCCAGGCGGTCCCTCATCATGTTCACCACGCGGAAGAAATCCGCGCCCGTGATGTCCATCTTGTTGATGTAGGCCATGCGGGGGACACGATACTTGTTGGCCTGACGCCACACAGTCTCACTTTGGGGCTCTACGCCGCCTTTGGCGCAGAAAACGGCCACAGCGCCGTCCAGCACGCGCAGGCTGCGCTCCACCTCCACGGTGAAATCCACATGGCCGGGGGTGTCGATGATGTTGATGCGGTGGCCTTTCCATTCACAGGTGGTGGCGGCGGAAGTGATGGTGATGCCGCGTTCCTGCTCCTGTTCCATCCAGTCCATGGTGGCCGAACCCTCGTGGGTTTCGCCCATGCGGTGCGTGCGTCCTGTGTAAAACAGGATGCGCTCGGTGGTGGTGGTTTTGCCTGCGTCGATATGGGCCATGATACCGATGTTGCGCACCTTATCCAAGGGGTGACTTCTGGGCATAGGGGATGGGTCTCCTTTCGAAAGTACAGCTTACCAGCGATAGTGGGCAAAGGCTTTATTGGCCTCGGCCATACGGTGCATTTCTTCCTTGCGCTTCACAGCGGAGCCGGTATTGTTGGCGGCGTCCATCAGTTCGGCGGCCAGGCGCTCGGCCATGGTCTTTTCACCGCGCTTGCGGCTAAAATCCACGATCCAGCGAAGGCCAAGGGTCTGGCGGCGCTCGGGGCGAATCTCGATGGGCACCTGGTAGGTGGCGCCGCCCACGCGGCGGGCCTTCACTTCCAGCTGCGGAGACACGTTGGCCAGCGCCGAGGTGAAGATCTCGTTGGCGTCCTTGCCAGTCTTTTCGGCAATGGTGTCAAAGGCGGAATAGCAGATGCGTTGCGCGGTGCCGCGCTTGCCATCCAGCATAATTTGGTTGATGAGTTTTGTGACCACCGTGGTCCCGTGTACGGGATCCGGCAATACCTCACGCTTGGGAATAAATCCGCGACGGGGCATGGTTTTCCCTCCTTATGTCAGCCTTGGGCAGGGCCAAAGGCTATGGCTGCTGCGTTCATGTTTTGCGCTGCTGTGCAGTTTCTGACGGCCTTCAGCATCGACCGCTCCGGGCTACCGGAAAGTCACGTGGTGTGCAAGGATTGGATCACGCTTCGATTCTCACGCATCCTGTCTTTGCGCCTGCGCCCACTTCGAAAAGGGTGCGAACGGCTACGCAAAAGGCGGCTTACTTCTTGGGCCGCTTGGCGCCATACAGGGAACGCCCCTGCATCCGCTTGGCCACGCCTGCCGTATCCAGAGCACCGCGAATGATGTGATAACGAACGCCGGGCAAATCGCGCACACGGCCGCCGCGGATCAACACCACGCTATGCTCTTGCAGGTTGTGACCAATGCCCGGGATGTAGCACGTACCTTCGATGAGGTTGGTCAAGCGGATACGTGCAATTTTCCGCAGGGCCGAGTTGGGCTTCTTGGGGGTCGTGGTCTTCACGCTGAGGCAAACGCCGCGTTTTTGCGGGCAGCCTTGCAGGATGGGAGCCGTAGACCGACCTTCCACCTTTTGCCGTCCCTTGCGAATCAACTGATTGATCGTGGGCATTGAAACACCTCCGGAAATAATATCTATAAACACTCCGCAACCCTCGGAGATCTACAGCTTTTGTCAGCCCAGTGGGCCTCTGGCCTTGCCATCCGCCCTTATTTCAGCAGCGCGGCGGCGGCGGTGGAGACCCCCACCAGACAGGCTTTGCCCAGCTCCTGCATGCTGTCCACCAGGGTGAGGGGCACCGTGCACTCCTGGCAAAGAGCCTGCACTTGGCGGTAGATAAACTCATCCGCGTCCTTGGCAAGGAACACGCAGGCGGCTTTGCCGTCCCGCACCGCGCGGAGGACCTGCTTGGTACCCACCACGCGCATGGATGGCTGACGAAGCTGCTGCTCCACAGTCGAGGACCTCCTTGCAAACGGCTTGTTTTGGTGCCTGTACAAGTCTCTGCGAAAAAAAGCACACAAAAATAGGGACATTGGGCAACCATAACATAATATCACGCTGCCCATGCAGTGTCAAATGTTTTCTGTGTTTTGAGGCGCGCTGCAGCGATTTTTCCTGCAATGCGTAGTCCAATCATTCCACTAGCCAAGACTTCCATGTAGGCTCATCCGCGCCAATGGTGATTTTGTTGCCGTTGCGCACAATGGGACTGACGAGGGCGGTGGGGGCGCTCAGCAGCTCCGAGACGATTAGGCTGTCGGTGGTCATATGGGCCACAGGCCGCTCCAGGGCCTTGAGGCCAACGCGATCCACCAGGGCCTTTGCGCCCACGGCTTGCACGAAAACCTGCAGCTCCTTGGCGCCCAACTTGTGTTTCTTCAGATCCAGCAGCTGGTAGGGGATGCGCCGCTCCTTGAAAAACCGCTCTGCCTTAAGAACCTCCGGGTTCTTCTTGTTCATATAAATCTGGATGTTCACGCCTGTTCCGCCTTCCCTAGCCGCTTACGAACATCCTCGCCGATGAAGGTAAGCTGCGCCACGTCCCGCCCATCTAGCAGCCGGGAGGCGATCCGCTCGGTATAGCGCTCCTTAAGCTCGGACAGAGGTAGGTTGGTGCTAATCACCGTGTGCAGCCCTCGTAGTTGCCGTTCATTGAGCAGGTTAAACAACTGGGTGATGGTGATATTGGCCATGAGGGGTTCCGTGCCCAGATCGTCGATCAGTAGCAGGGGCGCGTTCATCAGCTCAGCCATTTGTTCCGGGTCATTGTCAAAATAGGCTTTACGGGCGGTCTCAAAGAGGCGGTAGGCGCTGGTGTACAGGGGCATAATGCCTCGCGCCGCCACCCGGTGGGCCAGGGCTTGCAGCAGAAAGGTCTTGCCCAGGCCGCTTCTGCCCACAAAGAGCAGGTCGCGCGTTGGGGGGGTCGGGAAACGATCCGCGTATTCCTGGCAAGCATTGCGGTTTTTGGCCATCATCTGCCGCTGGCTCACCCCATAGGGAGCGATGGGTTCCGTGGAAAATAGTTTTTCATCATAGGCTTCAAAGGTCTGGGGCTTGGTAGTGTTCAGGCCCACCTCCGCCAGCATGCGGCGGTTCAGCTCGGTTTCAAAACAGGCGCACATATGGCGGGAGGGCTCGTAGAGATAGCCTTCATCCCGGCATGCCTGGCAGGTGTATACGGGTTGAAGCGCATCGGTGGGCAGGCCGCCCCCTTGCAACGCCTTTGCAATCTTTTCATTATATAGTGTCAGGGCGGAGGCCAGGGAGGCATTAGCCCCCGGGTCTTTCCGGTCAGAAAGGATCCCCTGGCGGATCCCATTCATCAGCGCATCTTTGCGGGCGGTGAGCAAAGCATGGAGGCCCGGGCACTTGTCGCAGGCGGCTGCAGCCCGTTCCTCAAAAACGCGCTGGTTGGTTTCCCGGCGAATAGCATATTCTTGCTGCAAGGCCAACACGATCTGATCCTTGGTCATAGCTTTCGCGCCTCCTCCAGTTCCGCGTCGGTGGGGCCGTCGTACTCGGCTGGGTCGTAGGTCCGCTGGTCATATTGCTGTTCGATCACCTTTTTTACACCGGCTTTTCCAAGGAGGGAGCCACCGGATGAAGTCCGCGCCGCAGCTTCGGCTGCCTTGCGCCCAGCGTTTTCCGCCTGGGCAGCTTCCACGGTGACGATTCCTTTGTCATGCCAGCCCTCTAAGATTTTATCCATGTACAGCAAAGGCTTGTCCGTATGCTTGGCAAACTCTGCGGCTTGGTGGAGCAGGGGATCTGCAAAACGCCAGTCCTGTCGCCACTTTTGCAGCAGATCCCGGTCGCCCAGCTTAGGGGCCGCTTCCCGCCCGGCGCTCTGGTAGAGGGCTTTGAGCAACTGGTTTTGCTGCTGAACGGTGTTTAGGTAGCTTTGCACCGAAGCCACATCCCCCAAGCCCTTATCCTTCCAGGACATCAGCAGTTCCGTGACGGAATCCAGGCTGTGGCCTCCCCGGCGCTTGCCCACGGCTTCAGCTGCCAGCAAGATCACCTCATGGCTGGCCAAGCCCAGCATGTCCCGGTACACCAAGCGCTTGCCCTCATCCACCACTGTGGCCTTGATACCGCAGGCGGTAAGCATCTCACGCACCCGGGCCGTCTCTTCCTTCTCGGCCCCCAGTTGCTTTTCCACCTGGGCGGCGGTGAGGCTTTCTTTTCCGCTGCGCTGGCGTAATCCTTCCAAAATCTTATCCAAATACTTGAAGCTGGGGTCGCCGCTGGTCATCTCGGCGCAGGCGCTTTCCACGGCCTTGGGCGCAAAGCCCCATTCTCCGGTCCATTTCACAAACAGGTCGGTCTCATCCAAGCTGGGATCTCGGTACTTGCCCATGCGGCGCAAGACTTTGCGGGTACCCTTCCAGGCAGCTTCGGAGCGGGAGAAAAGCAGCTCTGCCGCCTCAATGCTGTGGATGTGCTGCTCGCATAGCTCCAGCGCCAGCTTTTGCGCCTCTTTGAAGCCAAACTGTACCCCCCGGGTGCTCACCAAGTGTTGCACCATCATCAGCACGATCTCGCGGGGCAAGCCCAGCTGCTCCACCCATTCGTAGGCCAGAACAGTCTCGTTGCCGTGCAGCTTGCGCCGATCTCCAAAGAGCGCGTACAGCGCTTGGGCGAACTCCATGTACGCATCGTCCTGGGGAGCGGCCTGTCGGCTGACCAATGTTTGCTGCACGTTCAGGTAGCGGTACTGGGGCGGGTTGTCCTGGGTGCGAACCAGAAGGCGGCAGCGCTCCCAATAGCGAAGGGCCTGCGCCACATCGCTTTCCTCCATGGACAGCGCCTTGGCAACGTCCGCCAGGGATTGGCTGTCCTGCAAGGCGGTGGACTGGGTGTACATCAGGCCATACAAATAGACCTTCACATAGGCTTCCGGCGCGCCTGGCATATATTCACAGATGAAAGCGTTGGGAAGCGAGGTCACTTCCCATAGCATTCCGCTTTTGTCACTTTGAAACAGGGGCATCGCTTCACCTCATCGGATAGAATGAGCACGCAGAGTGAGTATAACACATTCTTTCCCATCCCACCAATACCTTTTCAAGCAAATGTGGTATACTAAAAAACGACGATTCTTGCCCCAAGGAGGAACACCATGGCCTTTGCTCCCCTGCATTTGCACACGGAATACAGCTTGCTGGATGGCGCCTGCCGCATCAAACCACTGGTGAAACAATTAAAGGAGCTGGGCATCGCCCAATGCGCCGTCACCGACCACGGCGTGATGTATGGCGTGGTGGATTTTTATTCCGCCTGCATGGAAGAGGGCATTCATCCGGTGATTGGCTGCGAGGTGTATATTTGCCCGGATCGGTTTGACAAACAGAGCCTGTCCAGGGATTACAGCCACATGATCTTGCTGTGCGAGACCCAGGAGGGGTATCGCAACCTGACCAAACTGGTGAGCGCGGGCTTCACTGAGGGGTTCTACTATCGCCCCCGTATCGATTACGGTCTGCTGAGAAAGCACCATGAGGGACTGATTGGCTTGAGCGCGTGTTTGAGTGGGGATCTGCCCAAGCTGATCCTACAAGGTCGTATGGAGGAAGCCAAGGCCTACGCCATGGAGATGGAGGAACTCTTTGGCAAAGGGAATTTTTTCGTTGAATTGATGGATCACGGCCTGATGGAGCAAAAGCAGGTGTTGCCGGGGCTGGTGAGGGTTGCCCGGGAGACGGGCATCCCCATGGTTGCCACCAACGACAGCCACTACATCCATAAAGCCGACGCCCAGGCCCAAGAGGTGTTGATGTGCATCCAAACGGGCAAGACACTTCAGGATGAGACTCGCATTCGCATGGAGACTGAGGAGCTGTATGTGAAAAGTGAGGCGGAGATGCGCAAGGTGTTCCCGGAGTATGGGGACGCCATAGAGCGTACGGCTGAGATCGCGGCTCGCTGCCAGGTGGAGTTTGATTTCAGCAGCATTCACCTGCCCAAGTACCCGGTGCCGGAGGGAGAAACCTCCCTGGATATGCTGGCCCGGCTGTGCGCGAAAGGCATGCAAAAGCTTTATCCGGTGGAGGCTGACGACCCAGCCAGCGAGCCCTGCAAACGCCTTGCCTATGAACTGGAGACCATCTCCCGCATGGGTTATGTGGATTACTTCCTCATTACCTGGGATTTTATTGATTATGCCAAGAAACACGGCATCATGGTGGGGCCGGGACGGGGCAGCGGCGCGGGCAGCATCGTGGCCTATAGCCTGTCCATCACGCTGCTGGACCCCCTCAAATACAACCTGCTCTTTGAGCGTTTTTTGAACCCGGAGCGCATCAGCATGCCGGATTTAGACATCGACTTTTGTTACGAACGCCGCCAAGAGGTGATCGACTATGTGGCCGAAAAATACGGAAGCGACCATGTGGCCCAGATCATTACCTTTGGTACCATGAAGGCCAAGGCTGTGGTGCGGGACGTGGGCAGAGCGCTGGGCATGCCCTATGCCACTGTGGACCAGGTGGCCAAGGCCATCCCCTTCGCCCTGGACATGACCTTACAAAAGGCCATGGAGTTGAGCCCGCAACTCCATACCATGCTGGAGTCCGACGCCCAGGTACAGAAGCTTTTGGAGATGTCGCTGACGCTTGAGGGCATGCCCCGCCACGCCAGCACCCATGCAGCGGGGGTGTTGATCACCGCCCGGCCGGTGACGGACTATGTGCCCCTGCAGCTGAACGACGAGGTGATCACCACCCAATACACCATGGGCACCCTGGAAAAACTGGGGCTGCTGAAGATGGATTTTCTGGGCTTGCGTACGCTGACCGTGATTCGTGACACGTTGGATTTGCTGAAGCAAGAGGGCATCACCCTTCACGAGGAAGACATCCCCCTGGACGATCCGCTGGTGTATGAAATGATCGCCGCGGGGGATACGGATGGGGTATTTCAGCTGGAAAGCAGCGGCATGCGCCTGTTTTTGCAGAACATGAAGCCCAGCTGCTTTGAGGACATCATCGCAGGCATTTCTCTATACCGGCCCGGACCTATGGAGTCCATCCCCCGCTACATTGAGGGCAAGAATGACCCCTCCAAGGTGCACTACGAGACCCCGCTGCTGCGGCCGATTTTGGATGTGACCTACGGTTGCATGGTCTACCAGGAGCAGGTGATGCAGATCGTACGCGACTTGGCGGGCTACAGCCTGGGCCGCAGCGATTTGATGCGCCGGGCTATGGCCAAAAAGAAGCGGGACGTAATGGCCAAGGAGCGGGCCTATTTCGTCCACGGCATGAAGGACGACAAGGGGAACCAGATCATTGACGGCGCGGTGCGCCGGGGTGTACCTGAAGCCGTGGCGGAAAAGATTTTCGACGATATGTCCGCCTTTGCCAGCTACGCCTTTAACAAGAGTCACGCGGCGGCCTATGGTGTGCTGGCCGTGCAGACCGCCTGGCTGAAGCGGCATTATCCGGCCCAGCTAATGGCTAGCACCATGAACAGCATGATGGACAGCGCGGGGAAGGTGGCTGAGTATATCCAATATTGCAAAAGCAAGGGAATCCCCGTGTTGCCCCCTGATGTAAACAGCAGTGGCTGGCGCTTCACTGTGGGCATGGATGGGGAAGGGCGCGTGAGTATCCGTTTCGGCCTGGGCGGCGTGAAGAATGTGGGCCATCGCGCGGTGGAGGATATCATGGCGGAGCGCAAAAACGGGCCGTACAAGAGCCTGTTTGATTTCGTGCGCCGCAACCCTTCCGACGCGCTGAACAAGCGTACCCTGGAAAGCCTCATTAAGGCCGGAGCCTTTGACAACTTGGGCCTGAACCGGGCGCAGTTGCTGGCGGTCTATGAGCGGGCCGTGGATGAAAGCGCCCAAAAGCGCAAGGCCAACGTGGCGGGCCAAGTGTCGCTGTTTGACACAGGCATGGGCCTGGCTAGCAGCCGTGACAGCCTGGATTTTGATGCTCCAGACCTGCCGGAGCACCAGCCCAAGGTTCTGCTGAGCATGGAAAAAGAGATGACCGGGGTATACATCAGCGGCCATCCCTTGGACGAGGTGGCGGAAGCGCTGAAAAGCGGCTTTACCACCACGCTGGACGTGTTGACCTTGGCCGAGGGCGAGGACCGCGGCATGGCCTATGACGGCAGCTTGGTGACCATGGCGGGTATTTTGGTGGCTTGCAAGGGCAAAATCACCAAGAAGGGTTCCATGATGGGTTTTTTGACGTTGGAGGACCTGACCGGGCAACTGGAAGGCTTGGTGTTCCCCAAGATCTATGAAAAATATGTGCAGCTATTGATGGTGGACAATCTGGTGGTGCTCACGGGGAAGCTGTCTTTCCGGGAAGATGAGGAGCCTAAGCTGCTGGTGGACACCGTGGAGATGTTGACCCAGCACCATAAGGGGGCGACCCGCGTGCTGACCCCCGCCCTAGGCAGGTGGGAGGAGGATTTGGAGGGTGGTTTGGAAGGTGATGTGAGTTGGGACGGGATGGACATGGAGGACAGGCCGTTGGAGGCCCAGCCGATTGGGCTGGTGGCGCCTGTTGCCAAGCCTGCTACCGGGAGGGCAACGTCAAAGGGCTCTGCGTCCATGAAGCCCACCGGGAGGTCTGCCGCCCGCCCCACCGACGCGCAGATTGCCAAGCAGGCCCCGCGCAAGCTATATGTGCTGGCCCCTGGCCGGGCGGATATGGAGCGGGTGAAGGCACTTTGCCGCGGGTTTTCCGGGAATGTGCCCGTGTATGTGCAGATCCAAAACGAAAAGATCATGCTGCTGCTAGCACAGGAGTTCTGGTGTGACGGCAGCAAGGCGGCCCTGGCGAGCCTTGGGGACGCCTTCGGCCTGGATGGCGTGGTGCTGAAGGAAAGATAAAGCAGGGCGGACAGATGCAAGGCCTTGACAAGTATGGATTTTCAGGTTAGTATACAAAAAACAATCCAAGTACAATTTTCGCAAAATCCCAACGAGGAGGTGATGAGATCATGGTCGGCGGACGCTTTTCTCCCTCCTTCGAAAGCAAGCCCATCCGCGAGATCGCCTATGAGACGCTTAAGCATGCCATCATTACCGGGGAGATTTCGGCGGGGGTACGCATTGTGGAGACGGAATACGCCGACCTGATGCATATCAGCCGGACGCCCCTGCGGGAGGCCCTGCGCAAGCTGGAACGGGATGGGCTGGTGGAATATGTGCTGCGCCGGGGCGTGGTGGTGCGGGCCTTTACCATCGCGGATGTGGAGGAGATTTACACCATTCGCAACGCCCTGGAGATGCTTACGCTGCCCGCTATCGTGGAAAACGCCTCCCCGGAGGATATCTTGTCGCTGCGGGAGAAGCTTTCCCGCATGGACGAGATGGTGGAGAAGGGTGAAATCGAAACGCTTTCGCCCCTGACCCGGGACTTTCATGCGCAGCTCACCCGTATATCCAAGATGAACCGGATCCTGCGGGTGATTGAGGGTCAAGATGAGTACATTACGCGGTTTTCTGCGCTTTCCATCGCCAAGGAGCCCCGCCGCCAGGCAGCCCACCAGGAGCACCATCAGCTGGTAGATCTGGTGGAAGCCAAGGACCTGCAGGGTTTTGAGCAGCTGATGCGCAAGCATATCGAGCGCAGCAAGGAGAACTGCTTGACCGCCCTGGTGGAGAGCCGGATGATGAAGGCGTGACAGCCCATATTCTGTGGTCAGTGAGGACAGTGTATGAAGGAATCCACCTGGGATCTTTCCGTGTTTTATCAGGGGTTTGACGACCCCGCTTTTGGACGGGACCTCCAGCGGACTCAGGAGCTGTTAACCCAGGGCCAGGCTCTGTTGGATAGCGACCTTGCGCCCCTTTCCAAGCTTGAAAAAATGATTGCTTTCCAGGAATGCCTGACAGACACGCTGAATAGGGCGTTTTCCTTCTGTCAGCTGACCTTGGCCACCCAGGCGCAAAATACCGTAGCCCTGAAATACTTGGACCAGCTCTCCAGCCTGATGGTGGAGGTAGAGGTGTTTGACAGCGCTTGTACCCGCTATGTGGGAGCGGTGGACAACCTGGAAGCGCTGATTGCTCAAAGCCAGATCTTGCAAGCCAACGCCTTTGCACTTCGGGAAAGCAAGGAAAAGGCAAGCCATATGCTGCCCGTCAGCATGGAGAAGTGGCTGTTGCGCATGTCCCTCAGCGGGGGAGATGCCTTTATGAAGCTTCGGGATCAGTTGATGGGCACCCATACCGTGGAGATGGAAGGGAAGCAGTTGCCCCTGCCTGCGGTGCGGGGCATGGCCTATGATCCCGGCGGGGAGGCACGCCGCAAAGCCTACGAGGCGGAGCTGGCTTCCTACAAAAAGGTGGAGTTGCCCATGGCCTTCTGCCTTGCGGGTATTAAAGGCGAGGCCCTCACTTTGGCGGAGGCTAAGCACTACCCGGACGTGCTGACCCAGCAGCTGGTCCAAAACCGCATGGATCGGGAAACGCTGGAGGCGATGTTGGCTGCCATCCGGCAAGCGTTGCCTGATTTTCGCCGGTACTTGAAGGCCAAGGCCAAGCTGTTGGGGCATCAGGCGGGCTTGCCCTTTTATGATTTGTTTGCACCGGTAAGCCAGGCGGAGAGTCGCTATACGGTGGGGGAAGCCCAAAAGCTGCTGGTGGAGGTAATCGGTCAAGTGCATCCGGCCATGGGAGCCTTTATCGACCATGCTTTTGAAAGCCGCTGGATTGATCTGTACCCCAAAGAGGGCAAGGAGGGCGGCGCGTTCTGTGCGGGCAACCACCAGCTGAAAATCAGCCGGATTCTGACCAATTTTGTAGGCAGCTTTTCCGATGTGAGCACGTTGGCCCACGAGCTGGGACACGCTTGGCATAACCGCTGCCTAGAAAAGATGCCCGTTTTGATGGCGGAGCCACCCATGCCCCTGGCTGAAACCGCTTCGATTTTTAACGAGACGCTGCTGAATCAAACCATCCGGCAACAGGCGGGCAGCGAGGCTGCTTTTGCCCTGCTGGAAGGCAGCCTGATGGAAGCTACCCAAACGGTGGTGGACATTTACAGCCGCTATTTGTTTGAAAGCGCGGTGCTGGAAGCCCGAAAGACTTACACCCCCACCCCGGAGGAGCTGAAGGCCATGATGCTGGATGCCCAGCAGCAGGCCTATGGGGATGGCCTAGCAGTGGAGGCGCGACACCCATACATGTGGGTATGCAAACCCCATTATTATTCCGTGGGCATGCATTTCTACAATTTCCCCTATGCTTTTGGGTTGATGTTTGGATTGGGCGTTTTTGCGAAATATCAACAACAGGGTTCTGCCTTTATGGCTCGGTATGACGCATTGCTGTCCGCTTGTGGCAGCGGGTCGGTGGCGGACGTGGCTGCCTCTGTGGGCATCGATGTGCGGAGCGTGGCCTATTGGAACAGCGCGCTGGATCTGGTGCGTGCCGAGATCGACGCCTTTGTGGAACAGGCGGAAAAAAGATGAAAGCGGAAGAGACCAGCCCGAGTTGGGTGCAAACGCTAGCCCGGGTCTTTGAAAAAGCGGGGTATCCGTTGTACATGGTGGGGGGTGCGGTGCGTAACCCTTTGATGGGTTTGCCCGTCAGCGACATGGACCTGTGCGGCCCGGCACTGCCCCATGAGGTTTGCCAGCTTTGCCAAGGTACAAAGGTGAGGGCCTTGCTTCGGGCGGCACATTTTGGCACGGTGGAGCTGCATGTGGAGGACGGGAGAGGCCGCCACATGGCTGAGTACACCACCTTTCGGGAGGACAGCTACCGCTGCGGCCATAGGCCCGAGGCTGTGACCTTTACCAAGGACTTGGCTGTAGATGCGCTTCGGCGGGATTTCTCCGTAAACGCGCTCTACCAGCGCTGCCTGACCAAAGGCCTAGGCGAGGTGGAAGATCCCACCGGAGGCTTGGCCCATTTGCGGCAGGGTGTGCTGCGCACTGTGACGGAGAATCCAGATCAGGTGCTGAAGGATGACGGCCTGCGCATCCTGCGGGCGGCGCGGTTCCAGGCGGAGTTGGGGCTACAGCCCACGGAAAGCCTCTTGGCCTCAGCCCGACGGCATGCAGCCCTACTTTCGCAGATCGCTCCCGAGCGACTCCATGACGAGTTGGTCAAGGTACTCTTGGCGGATTTTCGGTATCCCATGCTGGCGCGGGTGCGGCCCGCCACGGGCAGTGGGCTGGAGACGATTGTACGGGTAGAGGCTTGGCCCTTCCTATTTGCAAAGCTGCATTTTGATGATGAAGCGGCCAAAGCGCTGGCGTGTTTGCGGAGCAACGAAGGTCTGCAGCCGGTGGCGGCCCGGTTGGCGCTGCTGCTGTGGCAAGAAGAGGCCGCATCGGTACGCCGGGCTTTGCATGTTTTGCGGTTTTCCGTCAAAGAGCAGAGGCAGGTGACGGCCTTACTGCCTGTGCTGCAACAGGCGGCGGAGGGCGGGATCCCAGTTTTTGACGCGGTCAGGGCAGGGTTGCCCGTCTTGCAGTTTGCCGAAAATGCCCTGGAAGCCCTGGGGCGGTGGAATGCGAAGGAAAGGCTGGCATCTGTGCGCAAGAAGCTGCAAGATGAAAATGTTCCATTTTCCTTGCGGGAATTGGCGGTGGGCGGGGATGACCTGTTGCCGCTGTGCAGGCGACAGGGTTTGCCAGACAATTGCTTGGGGTCATTATTGGAGCGGCTGTGGCAAGCGGTGGCCCAAGGGGAACTGCCCAACCAGCGGGGAGCTCTGCTGGCGGGGGCGCAGCCCTGGCTGGAGGCCGAGAAAATTCGCCAGAGGCGAGCTTTGTGAGCACGGAACGGTTTTTTACCCCCCTATTGCGGTGGGCTTTCGTTTGTGGCAAAATAAGACGGGATTCGCGGGGCCCATGCCTTGGCGGATGCTCAGATGAGAAAGGGGTCTTATCATGCAAAAGCCACAAGGCGTCGTGATTTTGGATTTTGGCGGCCAGTATACCCAGTTGATCGCCCGCCGGGTGCGGGAGAGCAGCATTTTTTCCGCTGTCTTGCCCCATACCGCGAAGGCTGAAGAGATCAAAAAATGGAACCCCAAGGGGGTCATCCTCTCCGGCGGCCCGGCAGGGGTACTGGATGCGGATGCGCCCCTTTGCGGAAGACACGTCTTTGAAATGGGCATTCCCGTGCTTGGGATCTGTTATGGCATGCAGCTGATGGCCCACGTGTTGGGCGGCGGCGTGCAGAAGGCCCCCCAGCGGGAGTATGGCCGTATCGCTGTGATGATGGATCAGTCCAGTGAGGGGCTTTTGCAGGGGTTGCAATCCGAAAGCCCATGTTGGATGAGCCATACCTGGCAGGTATGCGAGCTACCCAAGGGTTTTCAGTTGATCGCCCACAGTCAGAGCTGCCCGGTGGCTGCCATGGCGGACGAGCAGCGAAAGCTGTACGGTGTACAGTTTCACCCAGAGGTGACCCACACCCAGGAGGGCCGCTTGATTCTGGACAACTTTCTGACCCGCATTTGCGGCCTAAAGGGGGACTGGACCATGGAAGCCTATGCCGACATGGCCATCCGGCAAATTGCGGAACAGGTAGGAGACAGTGGCACCGTGCTGCTGGGCCTCAGCGGCGGCGTGGATAGCGCCGTGACAGCGGCGTTGATTTATCGAGCCATCGGCCAGCGGCTCACCTGTGTGTTTGTGGATCACGGCTTTATGCGCAAGGGCGAGTGCGACCAGGTGATCGAAGTGTTCAGCAAGACTTTCCCGGTGAGGCTGGTGCATGTGGACGCGTCTGATCGCTTTTTTGCGGATCTAAAGGGCGTTAACGACCCCGAAGCCAAGCGGAAGATCATCGGCCGGGATTTTGTGGAAGTGTTTAAGGAAGAGGCCAAAAAGCTTGGCAAGCTAGATCATTTTGCCCAAGGCACCATCTACCCCGACGTGATTGAGAGCGGCATGGTGAAGGGCAGCGCGGTGATTAAGAGCCATCACAACGTGGGCGGCCTGCCTGCGGAGCTGGGTTTTACCAGCCTGGTGGAACCGCTGGCCATGCTTTTCAAGGACGAGGTGCGCAAACTGGGTATAGCCTTGGGTCTCCCAGAAGCTTTGGTGATGCGCCAGCCTTTCCCCGGTCCCGGCCTAGCCATCCGCACCCTGGGGGAGATGACCCGAGAAAAGGTAGCCATCGTTCGGGAGACCGACGCTATCCTGCGGGAGGAGATCGCCGCCGCTGGGCTGGACAGGCAGATATCGCAGTATTTCACGGTGCTGACCAACGCCCGCTCCGTAGGCGTGATGGGGGATGAGCGTACTTACGCCTATGCCATCGCCGTCCGTGCCGTGCAAACCGATGATTTTATGACCGCCGATGTGGCGCAGATTCCTTATGAATTGTTGGGCAAGATCGCCACGAGGATGGTGGGGGAGGTGCCCGGTGTGAACCGGGTGCTATATGACGTGACCACGAAGCCCCCGGCAAGCATTGAGTGGGAGTAAGTACGAGGACGTAGTTTTGCATTCATCTGTGATGTATTAATAAATATATTATTGTATGCTTATTACATATGTAGATCAGCAGAGGTAAGAAGATGAATAATGATATGATAAACAACAAAGATATTTCACAAACAATGCTGGACGCTATGCCGATGTGCAACATCTGTCTGAATACTGATCTTAAAGGTCTTGCCTGTGATGAAGAGGCTATAAGGTTATTCGGCTTATCTACCAAGCAGGCGTATCTTGACCGCTTTCATGAACTTTCACCCAAATATCAGCTCGATGGAGAGGTTTCGGCAAAACTGCTTCTAGCCAGGTGGCAGAGGCAATCAAAACAGGATGGCTTCGTTTCGATTGGATGCATCAAAAATTAGATGATGAACCAATTCCCAGCGAAATCACCCTGGTACGTTCGGAATTTGGCGGTGAAGACATTGTAATTGGTTATGTGCGGGATCTTCGTGAATGGAATAAAACGATGGGGAACATGCGCGAAGCAGACGAGCGTACCAAGCTTATGCAGAATGCCACGCCGCTCTGTTGCAATCATTGGAATAAAGGTTTGCAGAAGATTTGTTGTAATCAGGAAGAGGTCAAGCGCTTTGAGCTTTCTTCAAAACAGGAATACCGAGATCGTTTTTATAAACTTTCGCCGGATACCGGCCCAACGGCGTTTTATCCTCGGAACTGGCAGATGAACATATCATAGCATTTATGAAGGATATTATCGGTCAAAAGCAACTCAAAAATCATGCTACAGCCGCCCGGAGGACTCCCGTTGGATGATCCGGCAGGGCAAAGAGATGTTGGGCGTTTCAATGGCTTGCCCTTCCAGGCGCTGCAAAAGCTGCTGGGCAACAGCATATCCGATTTCTTTATTGGGTAAGGCCACGGTGGTCAACCCCGGAAACAAACAGGAAGCGATTTCTCGGTTGTCAAAGCCTACCACTGAGATATCCTCCGGGATGCGAAGACCACGGCGTTTGATGGCTGCATAACAGCCCGCCGCCATGGGATCGTTCATGGCGAAGATGGCGGTAGGTGGAATGGTGAGAGACAAAAGCGCATCCGTTTGCTCCAGGCCGGAATGGTACTCCCAGTCGCCCCAGCGGATATACTCCGTGGGCAGGGGCAGGGAGGACTCATCCAGGGCTTGCCTGAAACCCAAAAGGCGCCGGTTTGTGACCGGTGAGTTGGCAGGACCGGCAATCAGGGCAATGTGTTTATGTGCCTGCCATGTTAACAGGCGGGTGATTTCGCAGGCGCTGTTTTCGTTGTCGTAGGTCACGCTGCCGCAGGCTGGATCGCTGCTTTCAGCATAAGCGTAGACCAGGGGAATGCCCACTGGCTGGTGCACCCCGGTGATGCGCCGGTCATGCATGGCCACGTAAATGATGCCGTCCACCCTGGCGTCCGCCAAAAGCTGCAAGCCCCGGCTGACCACGCCGGTATATTGGCTTAGCTGCTCATACTGGTTGTACAGCTGTTGCAGTAGCCGCAGGTTGCTCAGCAGCACCTGGTAGCCGCTTTCCTCCAGCCGTTGATTGATGCCGTCCACGATTTCAGGTACGGGCAGACCACAGATATCCTCCACCAAAACGCCGATAATATTGGTTTTGTTCATGCGCAAGGATTTTGCGATGGTATTCAGCTTGTAATTGGTCAGTTCAATCGCCTGCATGACTCGCTGCCGCGTGTCGTCGCTGACATTTTTTTTGCCGCTGAGCACATGGGACACCGTGGCGACGGACACGCCGGACAGTCCGGCAATTTCCTTCATGGTAGCCATGCGCGTCACCTCTTTATATAAACGATTATCTTCCCTAAGAAGATACAATCTCCTGGCACTTTTGTCAAGCAATCGCTAAAAATTGTTTAATGTGAAATATCTTTCGAAAAATAAATAGTAAAAGTGCAAAAACAGGTTGACAATCCCCGGAATGCGCTGTATAATGCAAATAGAAATTTAATCGTTTAACCAACTGACAAATCCTTGATTATTTTCCTACAAAATCGTTTTCAGGACAGTCGTCTTAGTATCCAAACGATTTACCAAGGCAGGTATAGTATGCAAATATCTCCATCGCTGCCCCTTCAGGACATGCATTTCACAGAAGGCCTGTTGCAAAGAATGCAGCGGCTTGTGAAGGAACAAGTGCTTCCATACCAATGGGAGGTATTGCACGACCGGCTGCCTGATGTGCCCCAAAGCCATTGTATTATGAATTTTCGCATTGCTGCGGGCCTCGATCAAGGCGAGCATTACGGTATGGTATTTCAGGACAGCGATCTCTATAAATGGCTGGAAGCTACGGCCTACTGCGTAGCCGTATTTGGAGAAGCAGCCAAGGATCTGGAAGCCCACGCGGATGAGGCTTGCGCGTTGATTGAGAAGGCTCAAGGGCCCGATGGGTACCTGAATACCTACTATACAATCAAGGAGCCCGAGGGCCGGTTTTCCAATCTTTTGGAGGGGCATGAGTTATACTGCGCGGGGCACTTTTTTGAAGCCGCGGTCGCTTACCATGCGGCCACGGGCAAACGGGCGATTCTGGACACGGCCTGCCGTTTTGCGGATTATTTGACCAGTCGCTTTGGAACAGACCCGGGACAATTACTAGGCTATCCCGGACACCAGGAGGTGGAAGTGGGCCTGCTCAAGCTGTATCAGGCCACAGGGAAGAAGCCCTACCTGGACTTGGCCGGCTATTTCATCGCCCAGCGCGGCAAGCAGCCCCTCTATTTTGCTGCGGAAAAGGAAAAGCCGGGCTATCGGGATATTTTTGGCCTACCTGTGATGCATCAGACCACCTACTCACAATGCCATCTTCCGCCTGTGGACCAAACCGATGCTGTGGGGCATGCGGTGCGCGCGTTGTACATGTACAGCGCTATGGCGGATCTGGCGAACCTTACGGGAGACGAAGCCCTACAAAATGCCTGCCAGACACTTTTTGTAAACGTAACCCAACGGCGATCGTACATCACCGGCGCGGTGGGCTCCACCCAGTATGGGGAGAGCTTTACGGCGGACTTTGATTTACCAAACGACACAGTATATGGAGAAAGTTGCGCCTCTGTGGCGCTGATGATGTTTTCCTCCCGCATGACCACTCTGACGGGAGAGGGAAGTTATTACGACACGGTGGAGCGCGCCTTTTTCAACCAGGTGTTGGCTGGTATCGCCCAAAGCGGCAAGGAGTTTTTCTACGTGGGGCCCCTTGCCGTTAATCCTGCGGCCTGCAAGGGAAATCCTGGACTACGGCATGTAAAGCCGGTGCGTCAGCGTTGGTTTGATGTGGCCTGCTGTCCCACCAATATCGCCCGCACCATCATGAGCATGGGCCTCTATGCCTTTGGGGTGAAGGATGACACCTTATTCATCCATATTCCTTTGGCGTGCAACATCCATACGAAGTGTTTCGCTCTTTCGCTGATCACACAGTATCCCTTTGGGGATACGCTCCGTATCCGGGTGAGCGATCAGCGGCAAAACCTCGCGATCCGCCAGTCGGGTCTGTCGCCTGTGAAGTCGCTGAAAGTAAACGGCGAAGAACGTCCGTTGATTGTGCGGCAGGGATACATCCATTTGCACGACCTGAAACCCGGGGATGTGGTGGACGCCGTGTATGATCTTGCGCCCCACTACGTTGTCTCCAATCCCCAAGTGGCGGACAATGTAGGCAAAGCCGCAGTGATGCGTGGGCCGCTGGTCTACTGTGCCGAGCAAGCGGACAACGGGGAGGGCATTACCTGCCTGGAGCTTCCCCATGAGGCGGAGTTTGCCGAGGAGGCAACCTACATTGGGCAGGAAGCCGTCGCCCTGAAGGTACACGGAAGCCGCCTGGTATTCGCGGACAGGGAATCGCTGTATCAGCAGCGGCTGCCGGGCCGGGAAAAGGCCGACATCACGCTGATTCCTTACTTTTTATGGGCCAATCGGGGCGAAGGGGAAATGCGGGTCTATCTTAATGTTCAATAATGCACAGGGGTGCATAAATTGATAGGAGGAGAAAGCAACATGAAAAAGGGAACCAAACTGGTAAGCCTTGCAATCACACTAGCCATGGTGCTGACGATGGTGTCCGGCCTGGCCGCGCTGGCCGAGGCGGGGGACCGTGTCACCATCACGTACTCCATGTGGGGCGATGACGAGGAGGTTCGCGTGCTGGAGCAGACCATCGCGAAGTTTGAAAGCGAACAGGACAAGATCCACGTGGAAGTCATTCAGTGCGACCGCGCTGAGTACGTGGGAATGCTGAACAGGCGCTCTGCGGGCAAGGATCTGCCCGACACCGGCATCATGGCGGAGGATACCGTGCTGATGTGGGCGGAGCAGGGCGCGCTGGCTGACGTTAGCAACATGTACGGCGCCGAGGAAGCCAAGCCTTTAGACAGCCTGGCCTTTACCTTTGAAGGAAAGCCCGTGGGCTATTCCGTCGCCAACGAAGTGCTGCTTCTGTACTACAACCGCGCCGCGTTCACCGAGGCGGGCGTGGCGGCGCCTCCCGCCAGTGTCGACGATGCGTGGGATTGGGACACCTTTGTGGACGTCGCCAAGGAAATGACTTTGGATGCGAATGGCAACAATGCCAAGTCCCCGGATTTCGACCCCAACAACATCAAGCGCTACGGCGTGATGTTCTGCCCCGATTTCTGGCAGCTTGAGGTTTGGTCGGTCATGAACGGCGGCGCATGGTATGACGCCGATGGCAACGTGACGATCAACACCCCCGAGGCCACGGAGGCCCTGCAGCGGATTGCCGATCTCTCCCTGGTGCATCATGTGGCGCCCCAGTACGGCACCAACACCGCCACCAATATCGACCAGGATTTGGTCAATGGCAACTGCGCCATGTACGTTAACGGCCAGTGGGCTGTCGGCGTATGGTTGGGACCAGCCCGTGCCAGCGATGGTTTGGATTATGGCGTTGGCGTGCTGCCTTACATGAAGGACAAAGTGACCTTGAACACCGGCGGCGTGAACGTTGCTTTCGCCACCAGCCAGCATCTGGAAGAGGGCATGGAGTGGCTGAAATGGTACGCCAAGGAAGAGAATTCTTGGGGCCTGATTGAGAGCGGCATCTGGATGCCCGTACTGTCCAGCTATTACACGGACGAGGCGTTGACCCACAAATGGGTAGACAATCCCAACTTTCCGCCGTATGATGAGTACAAGTCGGCTGTTGTGGATTACGCGGCCAACAACGCCAAGCCCACCTCCTGGTACTGGGTGAACAATACCAACCTGTTCAATGATGCACTGAGCACCATTCTAGCGCCCTGCTGGAGCGGCAACGCCAAGGTAGCCGATGTCATCGCAACGAACATCGATGCGCTGGAAGCGGCGCACCAAGGAAATTAACCGGTAGCAATTCCCGCCCGCTGCAAGGCGGGCGGGGCCCTATTCCGGTCAGGGAGTGCTCTGACAATACAAGGGAGGCGCAAAGATGAAAAAGCCCAAAGGACCTCCTTCGCTGATGGCGCGTCAGGAAGCACGGGCAGCAAAGCTGTTTTTGATTCCTGCTTTTCTGGGCCTAATCTTCATCACCTATCTGCCGTTACTGGCAGTGTTTGGGCTGTCTTTTTTTAAATGGACGGCCATTATGCCCCAGCCGATCTTTATTGGACTTAATAACTATATCAAGCTGTTTACCAAAGACATTTTCTTTTGGACGTCTGTGAAGGTCACGATCCAGTACGCCCTTCTTTCCGTTGCGGGCAGCATGATTTATGCGCTGCTGATCGCGATGCTCTTGAATCGGAAAGTTCCCGCGCGGGGCTTTTTTCGCGCGGTTTTTTATGTGCCCTATATCATCCCAGCCATTGCGGTGTATACCAGTTGGGCGCTTCTGTACAACCCGGATTTTGGCGTGTTTAACGCCCTGCTCGCCAGCCAGGGATTGCCCAAAATGACGTTTTTGGCTGATTCCAGGTATATCATTCCGTCTTTGTCCGTGATTGCCGTGTGGGCCAGTGGCAACCTGATCGTGATTTTTTTGGCGGGGCTTGGCAGTGTGCCACGTGTATACCATGAGGCGGCGGAGATCGATGGAGCGTCCTTTTGGCAGCGGTTTGCCCACATCACCATCCCCTGCATGACCCCCATTATTTTTTACAACCTGCTGATGAGCCTGATTGCCAACATGCAGGTGGTGGTGCCGTCGCTGATGTATGCGGGCAGCAACCGCACCACCTATCCCGAGTACACCTTCATGTCTTTTTTGATGTATCGCACTGGATTCATCAACAACGACATGAGCTACGCCAGCACCATTGCCTTTATTTTCTTCGCCGTGATTGGGGTGTTTACCGCGATCCTGTTTATGACCTCCAAATTTTGGCTCTTTTATGAGGGGGGGGACCAGTGATGCGCGGCGGAATGCAAAGTAAAAAAAGGCGGGAGAGGATTGCCAACGCGGTGGCACTGATCCTAATCGTCATTTTTGCGCTGGTGGCCCTGTTTCCTCTGTGGTGGATCTTTCGATCCTCGTTGATGACCAACCCGGAGATCGGCTCCCTAAGCCTGCTTCCCAGCCGGTGGCTGTTTTCCAACTATTTGGAAGCGTTGGAAGTTTTCACGTTTGGTAAATATTTCCTAAACACCATGACCATTGTGCTGCCCTGCGTGGTCTTTGGTACGGTCACGGCAATCATGTGCGGCTATTCCTTCGCGCGGCTTCATTTCCGGGGTCGCAATTTCGTCTTTGGCCTGTGTATTGCCTCGCTGTTGCTGCCGCCCATGGTAACGCTCATCCCCTTGTACATTGTCTGGATCCGCTTTCTGGGTCTGGGCGGCACTTATTGGCCCATGATTTTGCCCTATGTGACCGGCGGTGGCGCGTTTAACATTTTTTTGGTTCGACAGTTCATCATGACGGTGCCAAAGGAACTGGATGAGGCAGCCAAGATCGACGGAGCGGGGCGCATTCGCACGCTGGTGCAGATTTTGGTGCCGTCCATCAAGCCGGCCATCATCGTGGTGGCGCTGTTCATTTTCATCGCCATCTGGAACGATGTATTGCAGCAAACGGTCTATGTGACAGAACCGGCCAAGTATACCATTGCCCTAGGGCTGAAGAAATTTTCCGGCTCCTACGGCACGGACTGGAAGCTGGCCATGGCATCCACTTTTATGTCCATTCTCCCCGGAATTCTGGTATACTTGGTATGTCAAAAATATTTTGTGGAAGGCATCGTTATGACGGGGATGAAAAATTAACGCAGTTGGGTTTGGAGTGCTGTGCTGATGAAAAAAGCAACCATGATTTTAGATCGAGCCTATACGGTGGGGGAGGTAGATCCGCGCCTATACGGCTCTTTTATTGAGCACCTGGGGCGCGCGGTGTACGGGGGCATTTATGAGCCGGGGCACCCCACGGCAAACGCCGATGGATTTCGCCAGGATGTGGCGGAGCTGGTGCGCAGGCTGAACGTACCGATTGTTCGCTATCCCGGCGGCAACTTTGTATCTGGCTTCAACTGGGAGGACAGCGTGGGCCCCAAGGCAAAGCGGCCCAAGAGGCTGGATCTGGCCTGGTTCACCACGGAAACCAACGAGGTTGGCCTTCATGAGTTTATGGATTGGTGCCATATGGTGGACACGGAGCCGATGTACGCGGTCAACCTGGGCACACGGGGCGTGGATGCGGCCAGAAACGTTGTGGAATACGCCAACCATCCGGGCGGAAGCGCCTGGTCGGATCTCAGGATTCAAAACGGCGCCAAGGAGCCCTTTGGCATTAAGATATGGTGCCTGGGTAACGAAATGGACGGCCCGTGGCAGATCGGGCAAAAGACCGCCACGGAGTACGGCCGCTTGGCAAACGAAGCCGCCAAGGCCATGAAGTGGGTGGATCCGTCTATCCAGGTGGTGGCCTGTGGCAGCTCCCATTCGGACATGCCCACCTTTGGGGCATGGGAAATGCAGATGCTGGAAGAATGCTACGAAAATGTGGACTATGTGTCCCTACACCGGTACTATGCCAACCCCACGGGGGACACGCGGGATTTTTTGGCCCGCTCCATGGACATGGAGGATTTCATTCACACGGTGGTGTCCATTTGTGATGCCATTGGAGGCGGGAAGCGTTCCAAGAAAAAGCTGCATCTGTCCTTTGATGAGTGGAATGTGTGGTACCACAGCCTGGGACAGGATCAGCAGGTGTGGAAGAAGGACAAATGGGGACGTGCCCTGCCGCTGTTGGAAGATATTTACCATTTTGAGGACGCGTTGCTGGTGGGCTCCATGCTGATTGCACTCCTGCGCAATGTGGATCGGGTGAAAGTCGCCTGCCTAGCGCAGCTGGTGAATGTAATTGCACCCATCATGACCAACAAGGAGGGAGCATGGGCGCAGACCATCTACTGGCCGCTGCTGCACGCCTCCCTCTATGGCCGCGGCACGGCCCTGAAGGCCATTGTGGGTTCGCCTGTTTACGATTGCCACGATTACGATGCCGTACCGGAGTTGGATGCTACGGCGACCCTGGCCGAGGATGGAACGGTCACGATTTTTGCGGTGAACCGCAACCTAAAAGACCCAATGGAGCTAACGGTGGACATGCGGGATTTTTCGGGCCTGAAAAGGGCGGAGCATACGGTGCTGCACCACTCGGATGTGTGCGCTGTCAATAGCGCGGACAATCCTGACAACGTGAAGCCGGAGGTGTGCGAGGCAGGCGTGCTGGACGGTGGGAAGCTGACCATTGTCATTCCCGCGTTGAGCTGGAATGTGGTAAGGGTAAAGGGGTGAGATAAGAGGCGAAAGCCTCTTTTTTCTTGCATCGATTATCATGGGCTGAGTCAGTTGTGCAGAAAAATGATTGCCGCTGAGAAAGATCAAAAACTCCTTTTGTTTGAACAGTGTCGTGGACAGAGCACTGCCACCAAGCAAAAGGAGTTTAATGGCGCAATGCCGCGTTGTGTCCTTCGTAAATGTATACGCAACCAACCATTCCAAGTTTTCTGACGCACAGCTGTCTTGCGCATCCTGCCCATCATGACCGCAATTTTTCACCCAGCACGGCTTCATACATGGCAATCAGGTTCTCAGGCGGCACCTTCGCCACTACATTGTGGATGGTGGAGAACACGTATCCGCCGCCAGGGCTAAAGATGTCCAGCCGTTCCTTCACCTGCCGCCGCACATCTTCCGGCGTGCCAAAGGGAAGCACCTGCTGCGTATTCACGCCGCCACCCCAAAAAGTGAATTTCTCGCCATACTTGGCTTTCAGATCCTTCGCGCTGAGCCCGCCGGCCTCAATGGCGTTCACTTGTACGGGATTCAAACAATCCACACCCATCTCCGCCAAATCGTCCAGCAGGTTGGTGATGCATCCGCAGGTGTGATAGAAGGTTTTCCAAGGGGTATTGCGGTGTACCCAGTCATTGATCTTTTGATAATGGGGTTTGTAGAGATTGCGGAATGTATCCACGCTGAGAAAGGTGCTGTTTTGGGTGCCAAAGTCCGTTCCAGAAATCCAAACCACCTGGATGCGGTCTCCTACGGCTTGTTTATAAATCTCCAGGTTTTTCAGCATGATCTCCGTCTGGTAGGCAAACACAGCATCGATGTAATCCGGGTACATGCTATGGGCCATGAGCCAATCATCCAGCCGCCGGATGCCTGCGACCTCCGTTCTGTGCGGCCCGCCCACCAGCGCCACGTCTCCAAGGCCAGCGCCACCCAGCACCCCCATGATGCCATAGCTGGTTCCCTCATATAAACGCTTGGATTCACTTTCCCAATAGCGCGCATCTTCGTCCGTGGCCACGGCAAAATCTTTCTGGAAATCCTCAACAGGGGTCAAGTCTTCCTCGTCGATGCCAAAATCAAAGGGTTCGGTGCGCTGCACCCCATCAAAGAAATAACCGTTTGGAGGCATGCAGGCGCTGGGACGCGCGGTTCGGTCTCCCTGGGGATACAACCAGGCATACCCGTCCCTGTCCACATCGATCTCAAATTGATCAGGCATCCAAAGAGGGGTGCCATCCCCCAGCTGCCAAGGCTTACGACCCGCGTTGCTAAAGCCGAAGAATCCCCCGGTATTCCAGAGGCCCACCACATCATTATGAACCAAACGCATCAAATCCTCTTCGATCTCCCCCAGCATCTGGCAAGTTTCAATCACCCGGATGGGATGCTCCTCTAACCCCAATGCCTTGCGGAAACGGTATAGGGTGGAACAGTTCATGCCGGTTTGTCCATTGCTTCCCAGGTCGATGGGGCAACGGTCAGGTTGCTGATGATGGATGGCTGCAATCAATCGCTCTCTGGAAGTCATGGTTTTCGCTCCTTTTTGTTACGTCAATGCGGCTTGATAGAAAGCCTGGATGTTAGGCAGGCTGGTGTCCGACTGGATGTGGTGGGCTGGAGATAGGATGTATCCGCCGCTCTTGCCCAAGGTGGCCCGATACTCCCGGATGGTTTTGATGACCTCCTGAGGTGAGCCGTAAGGCAGCAACTGCTGCACATCCACAGCGCCAAACAGGGTGAGCCTATCCCCGTAGCGCTTCTTGATCTCATAGGGGCTCATGGCCAATGGCTGAATAGGGTTGAGCACCTCCAGGCCAATTTCAATCATATCGTCCAAAATGTCTTGGCAATTGCCACAGGAATGATAGGCTAAGGCTACGTTCCGGTTCTTCTTTTTGAAAGCGGCAAACATCTGCGCATACCGGCCCTTGAAATACTTGCGCCACATAGCGGGGGACATCAGC
Source organism: Eubacteriales bacterium (assembly GCA_031556815.1). Lineage (GTDB taxonomy): Bacteria > Bacillota > Clostridia > Christensenellales > Aristaeellaceae > Limiplasma. The sequence continues at coordinate 27,077 of JAVBSI010000058.1, forward strand.
ATGCCTCGCTGCTCGGCGACGTCGTCTCCAAGCCATACCATGTCTACACCGCAGTCGATCAGGTTCAGCCCGGCCCTGAGCGGGAACTGCATAATCTTGTCAAACAGGGCGTTGGCATAGTCCTCGTTGGCGGCCATGTCCAGCAGCGTGTCTTCCATGCCATGAAGATACCAGGCTGTTTCAAAAACTGAGCACTGGCAAGACCCGATGATGAATTTTGCCTTGCCAGATCGCGCCACTGCTTCCCTGACAGGGGCATACCAATGCTGTGCATTCGGATCCGGAATTTGATAGGCCGCCAGTTTGCGTCCATCCTCATCGTCCATCAATGCGCCGCCGATGATCTCTGTATAGTGGCCGGTGCTGTTGGTCACATTGCGCCAGCGCACCCCAAAGGGACAAGTGTATTCGGGGGTGTCATGCAAATAATAGCTGTTTTCGATGCCCACGGTGGTTTTGATGAGGTCGTTGCCCATGACAAAGCCCAGGTCTTCCTCCGGGAGGCCGTAGACCCGACGCAGCATTTTGGCGGCTTCTGGCGTGTAGGTGGCGCTAACAGGGGGTCGGTCCGGCTGCTGGTGGGACAGGGCCATAAACGTCCGTTCTCTGGAGTCCATGGAGGATCACTCCTTTGCGAAATCAATGCGTAGCTGCCAGGAGGCAGTGCCCAAAGGGGGTAATAGGGATTGCTTGTCATAGGCTGCGGCAAAGTCCAACCGGTCAAGGGCGGCGGTGCAAGGCTCTGGCGCTACGCAGCGCATGTGATAGCCACCATAGCCGCACTCATCCACCCACATGCCCAGGTAGGGCGCTTGGGCCACCGTGGCTTCCATGGTAAGGGTAGTACCATCGGGATAGTGGAGCAAAACTTGATTTTGCGAAAGGCTGTTCCATACGTAATACTTTTGGAAGGTGTGGTGTTGGCCGCTCAGCCTGCGCATGTCCCTGCCGGAGGCGCAAACCGGCCAAGGATGGATCTGCCCAAAAGCGCCCAGGTTGTCCTGGTCCATGGCGGCGTTGAAGATGGTTTCGGCGCCCGGAATTTCCACACGCATGCCGTCCTGTAAAACGAATAGCGGATGAGCCGCCCACAGATAACAAAGGGTTTTGTCCGACAGATTTTCCACCTGATATTGGATGACAATCGAATTCTCCTCCAGGGAAACCCCCTTGGAAAACCGATAAGGAAGCGCCACGCCCTTTACGCCGCACCAAAGCTGGCTGCCTTCTTCCCGGCAATCAAAGTCCTGGGTCCAAACCTCTCCATGATCCGGCAACGTGACCTCTGAAAAATCCGCTTGTGGATAGGGACAGGCGGAAATCGTGGGGAACATATCATCAAAGCCTGAAAACTCACCCGTTTCAAAGCGGGCCCCATAGGCGGCAAAACGAAAATGTGTCCCCTGCCGCTGCCACAGCCATTCCCGGCCGTCCCAACGGATGCTTTGCAGCTTGCCCCCACGACGCAGCACCGTTACGTTCAGGCCACCCAGCGTGAGCAGGTAGCCCACCGCATCCTTATACAAGGTCTTTTGCAGGGATGCCGATCGATCAGTACCCTGCATATTCTAGGCCTGTCTCTACAAAGGCTTTCACGTTCTCAATTGGGGTACCCTTTTCCAAAAAGTCGGCTGATTGCAGGATGGACTTTCCGCCCTGCTTGGCAATCATCGCCGTTTCTTTGGTAGCCCTGCGCACGTCTTCCACTGTGCCATTTTGTAGCACATTCACCTGATCTACGCCGCATAGCATAATGTAATTGCCATTTACGATTTCCTTGGCCTTGGCCAGATCCGCATCGCCCAGGGGTGGCGGAGAGAAAGGCTCCACAATCTTCACGCCCAGATGCTTGTAGCTTTCCACCAGGTTCATAATCTCGCCGCAGTTGTGGTACATGGCGGGCACGCCGGTTTCCTGGCAGACGGCGATATAGTCCCGCTCATAAGGCAGCACATACTCATCATAGGCCCGCTTGCCCAGAAAACCGCCGGGCACATTGCCACCCACGCACAAAACGTCCGCGCCGCTGGCTGCCATGGCCCGGGTGTAGTCCACGATGCGGTCGCTGGCATAATGCATCAGCTTATCATAATACTCCGGTTCCGTTAAGAAGAGCGCATACAGCTCCTCATGATCAATCAACAAAGAAGCGTTGTTGAAGGGTCCGTGGGGCGCCCATACGCCCACAATGCCGTCATCCCCCACGTATTGCTTCATCACTTGCACCCGCTGGCGAGCGCCGTCGCCCCAACCCTTGGGCATCTTGGGCTCATAAGCGATCAGCAGATCCAGATCCTTTTCTTCCTTTACAGGCTTTTCCGTAGGGGCATAGAGGAAAGTACCCCGGCTTAACTCCACCACGCGGGTCTCTTGGGTCAAATCGCCGCCGGGGGTATGGATCTTGGAACGAGAGGTGAGGGTGTTGCCGTTCCGGGTCTGGGTGGTTTCCACCTGCCAGTCTGCGCTTTGGTGTGTGATGTCCACCCCGCCCATATGGATGTGCAGCGGGTCGGTTACGCCAAAAAGCATGCGCACAAAGACATCCGCCCCCATCTCCCGTTGGAGGTCTACCACTTTGTGCTGCAAATCCAAATAATCATAAGGATCAGCATCCGGGTAACACTGCTCCAGAAAATGCCCCTGGTCGGAAATGAAAATGCTCACAGGCATCCGATCTGTGCTTTGACCGGCAAAAGTTTTCAAAAATCGCTCCCGTCCGTTCATGCCTCTCATCCTTTCATCCCCAGGCAACGCTTTTTTGGATAGTATAGCAAGGGACGTGGCAATGTGGAAGTCAAAAAATTGACTTGGATGTATACTTCATTGACCCTTCAAAAGGGGATCTTCCCATCAGGTCAATTTTTTATACATTTTGGTCAACGTTGTGTATGTACAAAAATCCGTGGGGTGGCGATAATGGGAAAAGTGGGTCGTCTCTCTGGTCATCATGCGCCCGCAGGATATGGAGGTAACAGGATGCCGCAGTTTTTGGAGTTCTCCGACATATCCAAGGCCTTTCCTGGCGTGCAGGCACTGGACGGCATCAGCTTTGGCGTGGACCGGGGCGAGATCGTTGCCTTTGTTGGGGAAAATGGCGCCGGCAAATCCACGCTACTGAAAATCCTAAACGGTGATTTTCCGCCCACCAAGGGCGAGGTTTTTATCGATGGCAAGAAGGTCTCCTTCGCCAACCCCAATGAGGCCATTGAGGGCGGCGTCAGCGTTATCTATCAGGAGCGGCAACTGGCTCCGTTCCTCACCGTGGCGGAAAACATTTTCATGGGTCATTTGCCCACCATTGGCGGTTTTGTCAACTATAAAAACCTGAATGAAAAGGCCCGCGAAATCATTGGGGAATTTGGCATCCCCATCGAGCCGGACGTGCCGGTGAAGAAAATCTCCGTGGCGTATCAGCAGATGGTGGAAATTATGAAGGCTTATCGTAGAAAAGCCGACATCTATTGCTTTGACGAGCCCACGGCCCCTCTGACGGACTCGGAAATCAAAGTGTTGTTTAAGATCATCCGCAAGCTGAAAGACGAAGGCAAGGCGGTGATCTATGTTTCCCACCGCATCAGTGAGATTTTTGAACTTACCGACCGCGTGACGATCTTTAAAGATGGCAAACTGGTAGATATCAAGGACACCCAAAGCACCACCCCTTCGGAGCTCATTCGATTGATGGTGGGCCGGGATTTGGGCGAGACCTTTTCCGCGTTACAGCGCAACCATGGAATCGGTGATCCCATCTTGGAGATGAAAGACGTTTACAACGAGCGCCTTCATGGGATCAACCTGACTATCCGGGCAGGTGAAATTGTAGGGTTGAGCGGCCTGGCAGGCGCCGGGCGCACGGAACTGGCAAGGGCCATCTTCGGGGCCGATCCAATCAAGTCGGGCTCTATGACGTTCAAGGGCAATCCCTATGCGCCCAGATCCCCCAGAGACGCCATGGACGAAGGCATTGGCCTGGCCCCGGAGGACCGTAAATTGGAAGGCTTAACGCTCATCCGCAGCGTAAGGGAGAATGCTAGCCTGGCGGTGCTGTCCGCCCTCACCAAGCTGGGCTTTGTCAACCGGAAGAAAGAAGTGGGTTTTTGCGACAAAGCCATTGCGGAATTTAACATCCGCACACCCTCGCAGGAGCAGAAGGTGCTCAACCTATCCGGCGGAAATCAGCAGAAGGTGATCCTGGCCCGTTGGATGGCCATGAACCCGGATTTGATCATCTTTGATGAGCCAACGAAGGGCATTGACGTAGGCGCTAAAAGTGAGATTTACGCCATGATTTGCAAGGTAGCCTGCCAGGGCGTTGGGGTGTTGCTGATCAGCAGTGAAATGCCAGAGGTGATTGGTCTATGCGATCGGATCTACGTACTGCGGGATGGGAGGGTCACCGCAGAGCTGACCCGGGAAAACGCGACGGAAGAAACGATCTTGACTTATGCCATGTTGGATGAAAATAAAGATGAGGTAGCACAATGACAAAGCAAACAATAGTTGGCAAACAAAAACAAAGCATCCCATCCCGGCTGGTTCACTCGGAAGTTTTTGGTTTGCTGGTGGCGCTCATCGCCATGATTCTCATGTTTTCCCTGATTAACCATAATTATTTTTCCGTGCGCAACCTTCGCACGGTACTGACCGGTGCGTCTTTGATCGGCCTGATCTGTGTGGGGGAGAGCCTACTACTGATCGGTGGCGGCATGGACCTTTCCCCGGGCTCCACGGCCGCCTTTGCGGGCATCATATCGGCGTTATTGCTCAAAGCTGGCCTTCCCTTCCCTGTGGTGATGGTTGCCATTGTGCTGCTGGGTGCATTTATCGGTATGTTTAATGCGTTCTTTATCACGAAGCTTAAAATCAATGCCTTTATCGCTACGCTGGCCACCCAGTCCATCGTGCGGGGCCTTTGCTACATCCTTTCCGGCGGCGAAAGCCTGCTGATTACGGACACCGCTTTCTTGAGCATGGGTACCTTCAAAATTATCGGGGACATCACATTCCCAATCTTTTTCATGCTGTTAATGTTCGTGGTGTTCTATATTGTTATGACCCGTACCCGCTTTGGCCGCAACGTATATACCGTGGGCGGAAACCCCGTCGCCGCTAGACTGGCGGGCATTTCTACCACAAAGGTCACCTTCTCGCTGTTCATCATCATGGGCGTATTGGCGTCGGTGGGCGGCGCGATTTTGGCCTCCCGCATGAACACCGGGCAGCCTCAGGCTTGTATCGGCCTGGAGTTTGATGGCATTACAGCCGCGATCCTGGGCGGTGTGGCTATGAGCGGCGGCGTGGGCATGCTGACGGGCTCCTTTGTGGGATTGCTGATTTTGCAAGGGTTTAACACTGGCCTTACCTTCGTCAACGTGCAGTCTTTCTGGCAGTATGTGGCTCGTGGCGGCCTGATGCTGCTGGCTCTCAGCTTTGACTATATGCGTTCACAGAAACGGCGCAAAGCGTAGAGGAACCTTCCCAAAGATGCCTTCGGCTTGCGAGTGTTCCGCAGCCGTTGCATGGATACACCATCTCAAATAGAAAAAGGGAGGACAATCGGAATGAAGAAAATCGTGGCACTGGTACTCTGCCTGGTTATGGTGCTTGGAATCGCTGCTATGAGCTTGGCAGAGGGCGATCTGATCGTCTACGGCATCTACAAGTCCGGCGATCAGCAATGGTTCATCGGCGAAGGCAAAGCCGCCGAAGAAAAGAGCCTGGCCATGGGCGCCAAAGAATTCCACTATGTGGACGTGAAGTTGGACCCCGACCTCTATCTGCGCGCGATTGACGAAGCCATCACCAATGGCGCCAGCGGCATCTTGACCTGCCCGCCGGATCAGAAAATGTCTCAGGTGGTTGTGGACAAGTGCAAGGAAGCCGGCATCCCTGTGGTCGCTTGTGACGATGCGCTGCAGGATGAAAGCGGCACCTTCCTGGCCCCCTTTGTTGGGATCGACGCTCATAACATCGGCATTGCCGTTGGCGAGTGGGCCGCCCAGTATGTGAAGGATAACAGCATGACCGGCGATGACGTGGGCGTGCTGTACCTGACCGCCAACACGGTTTCTTCTTGCGTGCCGCGCACTGTAGGCCAGCAGGAAGTTTGGGCGAAGGAATTCCCCGATTGGCCCAAGGCGAACACCTTTGAAGCGGACTACACCGGCCCCCAGGATGAAGCCTTCAACAAGTCCGCCGCCATCTTCACCGCCAATCCCCAGATCAGCAAGTGGGTCATCATGACCATCAACGACGAGGGCGCTGCTGGCGCTACCCGTGCGCTGGAGCAAGCTGGCTTGGATAAGGATGCTGTGGTTGTCGGCATCGGCGGCTACCTGGCGAAGCTGGAGTTCAAAAAAGAAGGCGGCTCTGCTTTCAAGGCGACTGCTTTCATCAACTATGTGGACGTTGGCGCCTACTCCGCTGAGAACCTGATGAAGTTCCTCACGGAAGGCACCGAGATTCCCCAGGATTTCCGTACCCCCGCTGTCATGATCACCGCTGATAACTATGTGGAAATCATGAAGGACCAGGCTGAATAAGACAAAAATTACTTCTATGATCAGGCCGTGCCCAAGGGCACGGCCTGACTTATGCCAACGCATGTGCTATAATGGAGGATAGCAAGCCCAAAAGCCATCCAAAGGAGTTCCAACCCAATGCGGGCAAAGGCCATTCTTCCACGGGTTCTTGGCAAATTTCACAGCATTCGCGCGCAGCTCACCTTTGCAGCTGTGGTGTTGATGCTGATTTTGGTGCTATGCATCTTGCTAGCTAGCCTTACCTTGCTTCGGTACTTTATGCAGCAAAATCATGAGCTTACGGAAAATACGGTGCAGATTGTGGGGGAGACCGTTGACCGCCGCATCGATTCCCTGCGCAAGCTGGTATCGCTGATCCGGGACGATACCACCCTCACAGCCGCGCTGCAAACGGATACGGACGCGGAAACCGTTTCCCGCCGCATGTCTGCCCTATATGCCTATGGGTTGCAGCAGCGGTATTTGATCTCCACCCAGCAGCAGGTTTTGGAGCCCCTCTATTGGGGAAACCGGGAACAGACGGACAACGCCTTGCGCCTGGCCGGCTTCTACGACTATTTGGACAGTGGCAAAGAGGAGCTTTTTTCTGCCCCGCATCAATTCCCCTTTCGCAGTCCAGAGGGAGACCGTATCAGCTTTTTTGCGAAACTCAGGTCTCCTGCCGATTTCTATCGTACCTATGGCTATGTGCTTTTTGTGGTATCCATCCCGTCTCTTTTTGAGGATCGGGTGGATTTGCTTCGTTCCCAGTTTGATGATGTGTATGTGGTCGACGGAACCGGGCGGCTGATTTTCAACCTCCGGGCGGAAGGCTGCAACAAAGAAACAAGGGATTATGCGCTTGCTCATTTTGACAGCTTTCCCTCCGCGCAAAACATAGACAACAAAGGCCAACTCTATTTTTCCTCCGCGGTGAGTTCCTACTCCGATTGGCGCATCGTGGGCGTTGTGGCTAGCCAAACCTTTTCCAGAAGCATTTTCATCATCATGTTGATGGTTTTTGCCCTGGGCGGCATGGGCGTGCTGCTCATGTTTCTCGTTTCCAGCGCCATTACTCAAAACGTCTCCCGGCCTGTGAAGCAGATTAACCAATCCATGGCGGTATTTGAGTCCGGGCAGATCCCTCCCAAACTGGCCATTTCCCCCATGGCGGGGGAGATGAGCACCTTGGTCACGGGCTTTAATCATATGCTGGACAACATTCAAGCCCACATGCGGACCATTGTGCAGGAACAGGAGCAAAAGAAGGACGCGGAGGTAACGGCACTGAAATATCAGCTGCAATCCTTGCAACACCAGATCAATCCGCATTTTTTGTATAATACGCTCAACATTATCAGCTTTTTGGCGCTGGATGGGAAAAGCTCTGAAATTAGGGACTTCAACCAGTCTTTGATTGCACTTTTGCGGGCCACCCTTAGCAACACCCGGGACACGGTCAGCATCCGCAGTGAGATCTCTTTTTTGGAGGCCTATGTGGGCATTATGGCCTATCGTTACCCCGATCAATTCACAGTCAACATCCAAGTGGACGATAACCTGTGGGATTTCCAGATCCCCAAGCTCATTTTGCAGCCTCTGGTGGAAAACGCCATGATCCATGGCATTGTGCCCAACGATCAGAAAGGGCTCATTGAGGTGCTGATTGAGGACCGGGGGCAATGGATCACCGTAACCGTGGGCGATGATGGCGTAGGGATCGACCCGGAAAAGATGCGGGAATTGTTGCTTCCTCGCAAGCGCTTTACAGGAATTGGATTATCCAATGTGAATGATCGGCTCAAGCTTTGCTACGGGGATGAATCGGGCTTGGTGGTCAGCAGCGAGCCCAGCATGGGGACTGTGATCATGTTCAAGCTGCGTAAGGAAATTGAGCCGGGTTTGCAAGGCTGAGATAAGGAGGGCAAGCGATGCGTCCTTTACGGGCACTGGTGGTAGATGACGAATATGCCGCAAGAGAAACCCTATGCAGGCTTGTGAACTGGCAGGATTTTGGCTTTGACCCGCCTGTGACCGCCAACAATGGCATGCAGGCCCTTGCGCTTTGGAAAGAAGATCGTTTTGATCTGGTACTGACGGATATCGAGATGCCGGTGATGAACGGTATCGCGCTGATCGAGGCGATTCGGGATGAAAAACCGTTGCAATGCATCGTGATCGTCTCCTGTCACGAGAGCTTTGAATATGCCCGCCGGGCCTTGCAGCTGGGCGTGGAGGATTACTTTATTAAGGACCTGCTCACCCAAAAGGAATTGACGGCTTTTCTGTCCTCCCTGGCGTTGCAATCCGGGGTATTGCTGCCCAGCCAACCCCCTGGACAAAGCACATTGGACGATGCTCTGCGGCTGGCTGCCGCCGGCGCGGAGCTGCCTGCCACGCCGTTTCCCATTCCGGGCTTTGGAGGGGCTGCCATTTTTTCCGTGATGATCGACGATTTCGAAAGCCAGTGCACATCCAGCGGGGAAGAGCATCTCATGGAGCAGATCTCTAGCTTTGTGGCGGAAGCGGAAAGCCTGGCCAGCTATTATCCCGGCGGCGATATTTGCTATTTTCTTGTTGAGGTGGAGAACAACCCATCCATTTTATATTTTTACACCAATGTCATTGGGTTTGCCAACAACATCCGCCTGGCGGCCAAAAAGAGCGGCTTGCGTTCCGTGAGCATTGGGGTGAGCAATTTATTTCAAAGCATCCAGCAGATGCCCTCCGCCTGCGAGCAGGCTCGGGAAGCCGCCCAAATGCGCATCCTGAGCGGCCCAGGCCGCACCATCTTGTTTGACACCATCGCTCTTCGGAAATCCGCGTTGGATTTTCGGCACACGGAGTATCTCCTCAAATGCATTGAGGATTTCAGCCATCATGCCAACACCGCCTGCCTGCACCTGATTGATAAGCTTTACGAGGTGGATCTGCCCTCCTCCTTTGCGGACATCCACTATTATCGACATCTCAACGCCCGTCTCTGGGCCTTGATCTTTGCCATTGCCAAGGGGCAGGGGCGGGAATACCAGGCGGTGTTAGCCAGTGCGGGGGTCAGCGAAGAGAGCTTAAAGCGCATGGAAAATAGTCGCGAAATGTCACAGCTTTTTAAGGCCTGTTTGCTGAGCCTCTTCGCCGAAGACGCAAGCCAAGATAATGATAATTTGGTCAATCGTGCCTTGCGCCTGATTGAGCGGGAGTATGCTCAGGACATCTCTCTAAGCTACATTGCGGACAAGCTGCATACCAACAAAAGCTACCTATCCCGCATATTCAAAGAAAAGACCGGGGAAAGCGTGATGAACTACATCACGCAGAAAAAGATTTCCCGCGCCAAGCATCTGCTGCTGCACACCCATATGAAGCTGTATGAAATTTCCGACAGCCTGTCTATTGCATCGCCCCAGTATTTATCCACTGTTTTCAAGCGTTTTACGGGCCTTTCCCCCAATGAATACAAAAAAGCCCTGCTGGAGCAGGGCTCAGGGGAGGCGTAAGCGCACGCCCGTTAGGGTCGCAAGCGCTGGTTGTGGGCATGGATGTGCTTGCCCATGGCAATGACATGCTCCATATTGCCATTGACCGGCAATATGTCCCCAACGTTAATGATAAACCGACCGTGGGAAAGAGCGATCAGCCTATCGGTATACGCCAAAATGTCTGAAAGTGGCGTGCCGTCACAGAACATCGCGGATGGTACGCCAACAAAAGCATACATCGTGTCGCTCAGGGTTTCCGCTAAGGCCTCCGGCGTATAATCAAACATCGGGGCTGGTGTGCAGCCATCCAATATATCAAACCCGGCCTTTTGCATCAAGGGCAAAAGGCTTTTTAAATTGCCATCCACATGGGTGGAAATCAACTTGCCCGTAGCGCGCAACATCTGCCCTGCCTTTTGGTAGAAAGGGATGCAGTAGCTTTCGTACCAGGCGGGTGAAAACAGGGTGGCATCCGCATGATCGCAAATGAGTACAATGGAACAACTGGACTGGCTGGCCAGGCTGATCAGTTCCATGTCTTTGGCTGTTTGGATTTCCTCAAACCGCCGATAGGCCGCCAGGTCGTCGTGCAACAAATAAGCCGTGTTTTCAAAGCCCAGGTATTCGTGCAGCAGTTTGCCAAAAGGGGAACGGTTCACCACGATGTCGGATTGACCCCGCTGGTCAATGGCGGTTAAATCCCGAAGGATGTTTTCATCCAGCAATCGGTAGCGCGTGGCGTTGATGATCTCAAACAAGATATCCATTTCGTCAGGGTCATCCATCAAATAGTCCAACGAGCCCCAGCTACCATCGGCCGCCAGCTTGAATACCCGGTCCAACTTGCCCTTGGGCGTATGGAAGGTGCAGGTTTTCACATGGTCCTGTATGGTTTCGGTATATCGCACTGGCTGGGCATAGGTTTCTTCATACCAATCCCGGGTGTGGACATGGATTCCCCAGTCATGCTGCTCGTGGATGTCCATGAGGCTCTTGCCAAGAAATTCTTCCGGGATGCCGATTCCCTTCTCCCATTTAATGGGGTCATCGCTGGGAACGAACACCCCGGGCCCGTATTTCAGCGGCTCGCCGGGGTTTCGATGCTGGCCGCCGTACCAGTCGGTGATGTCTGGCACAAAGGGAATTTGTGCAGGCCGCTTGCCACGCACAATCGCAAAGAAAAGCTCTCGATGTGTCATGCAAACCATCCTTTCGTCCCATCCTGTTTTCTCATGGTACTCAAAAAACCATTGCCTGAAAAGTCAAAATCATCGCTTGTTTGTACGGATTTTTCACATTTTACCGCCACCGCATTCTTATCGTTTGTAAAACCATCTCACCAAAAATCACATTGAAATCCTATACGCCCTGCCTTGGAACAGCTACAATGAAGAAAAATCCCATGTTGGAGGGTATGTATGATGGATATGAAACAATGGTTTGCCAAGCAGCTTGCGTTGGAGGGAAAAAAGGCGATCCCCGTTTTGTCCTTTCCGTCCATCTCTTTGATGGGCATCACCGTAAGGGAACTGATTTCCGATAGTGATTTACAGGCCAAGGGAATGAAGCTGATTGCAGACCGGGTGCCCAGCGCGGCCTCTGTCAGCATGATGGATCTATCGGTGGAAGCGGAGTGTTTTGGATCTGAAATTCGGTTTTCGGATGATGAGGTACCTACTGTTATCGGCTCCATCATTACGGACGAGGACGAGGCCGATGCCATCGCGGTGCCAAAAGTCGGCACGGGCCGCACAGGGAAGTATCTTGATGCCATTGCAAAGGCCTGCAAGCTCATTACCGACCGCCCTGTTTTTGCGGGGGTGATCGGCCCCTTCTCTCTGGCAGGCCGCCTGATGGATGTGAGCGAGGCGTTGGCCAACTGCATCGCCGAACCCGACATGGTTCACAAGGCCATGCGCAAAACCACCGATTTTTTGATCGATTACATCAAGGCGTATCAAGCGGTGGGAGCCAACGGCGTGGTGATGGCCGAGCCCCTCACGGGGATTCTGTCGCCCACCTTGGCGGAAGAATTTTCCGAGCCCTATGTGAGGGAAATCGTACAGGCCACCCAGTCGGACGACTTTGCGGTGATCTACCATAATTGCGGCAATAACACCATCTTGATGATTGACTCCATCCTGCGGACCGGCGCCAACGCGTACCACTTTGGCAATTCCATTGACATGGCGGAGATGCTCAAACACATCCCCCAAGATGTGATCGCCATGGGCAACGTGGATCCGGCCCGGCAGTTCCGCAACGGCACGCCGGCATCCATTTATGAGGAAACCCAGAGGATTATGGCGGCTTGCTGCCCAGGTCACCCCAATTTTATGATTTCCTCAGGTTGCGACATCCCGCCCCTTTCCAGCTGGGAGAACATCGATTCCTTCTTCAAGGCTGTGGATGACTATAACCGCAAGAAGAATTGAACGATTACCCGTTTCGTGATACACTTTCCTTGTAGTTTGGCAAGGCGAGGTTTCCAACATGCAAGATCAACAGACGGATAACATCTTACGGGCCGCGCAAAGCATGGCGGTGACCTGTGGGATTGGCATGTCCGTCTTTGATTATTCTGCAAGAGACTTTTGGACGGATGCTCCCTGCCAGTTCTGTGAGACCTGCACCCAGTCGATAGCCGGCCATTGCGATTATCAAACCGCCCACACCTATGGCAGCTATGAGGCGGAGCGTTGGCAAGGGCAATATGTCTACTCCTGCCCCAGCAGCCTTACTTTTTTAGTCACCACCGTGTATGAGGAAAGGCGCGCGGCCTATGCGCTGGTGGCAGGGCCTGTGGTGATGGGCCAGGTAGAAGACCTGATGCCGGATAGCGAAAGTGACACGGGGGTTTTGCGCAAATTGCCCCAGCGCAGCCCAGGGGCGGTGAATCACATTTTGCATGTGCAGCATGCCCTGGCCATGTTTCTGTCCGGGTACAGGGAGGTTGATATGCCGTGGTTTGGCGCACAACCGGCCCTTCACAATGCCCTCTATGACGTCACTGACCAAATCCGCCAGGGCCAGGGCACGCCTTACCCTGTGGAGATTGAGCGGCGCTTGCAGACCATGATGGTGCAGGGGGACAAGACCGGTGCGCGGGAGTTGATCAACCAGTTGCTGGGGGCGCTTTATTTCAATGTCACGGGCGATTTGACCCATATCAAGGAACGGGCCAAGGAACTCATCGTTCTGTTTTCAAGAGCGTCCATTGAGGGCGGGGCCGATGCCCAGAGAATTTTTGGCCAAAACGAGAGCTTCATGCAGGAGATTGACCGCCTGAGAACCCTTGATGAGCTAAGCGTCTACCTGACCAATGTGTTTTATCGCTTTGTTGGCTATGTGTTTGACTTTCGAAAGTTTGAGCATACCGACATCATGCATAAGGCTGTCAGCTACATGCGTGAGAACCTGTCCCAACGGGTCACGCTGGAGGGGCTGGCTGCCCAAGTTAGCCTTTCCCGAAGCTATTTAAGCACCATTTTCAAAAGTGAGTTGGGGCGAACATTTACGGATTATATCAACACGATGCGCATCGAGAAAAGCAAGGAATACCTGCTGAATACATCCCTGTCTCTGGTGGAGATCTCCGATCTGGTGGGGTATAGCGACCAGAGCTATTTTACCAAAAAGTTTGTGAAGCAGACCGGGATGTCCCCCGGCCAGTACCGCAAGAAACGCGGAGGATAAACATGCGCCGACTTTCTCTTCAGAGCCAAACTTCTACAAAGCTTGCGGAGCTTTTGCGTGCACAAGAGCCTGGTTTTGCGCAGCCTTGCGGCGGCCAGCACCGATGTGGAAAATGCTCGGTGTTGGCAGAGGGCGACATTGGCCCTATCAAGGAAGAGGAAGCCGCCCTGCTCCAGCATTTCGTGCCGCCGCGGCCCGCGCCGGAAGGTTTTGCCTGGCGTATGGCTTGCTGTGCCGATGTGAAAGGGACGGCCCTTTGCCTGTTGCCGGATCAGGAAGGGCAAAGCCCATGTTCGGCAGCGCCGCAGGAGGCCTGCTGGGTAGCGGTGGACATCGGCACCACCACAGTCTGCTATGCTGTCTATGATGCCGACACCCAGGATCTTCTGCTCAGCGACAACGTGTATAGCCGCCAGGCTGGGTTTGGCGCGGATGTGTTAAGCCGCATTGAGTATGCTGATCGCCAGGGCGTGGAGCCTCTGCGGCAAGCGATTACCACACAGCTCCAGGAACTGCTGGCATCCCTTTTCATCCAGCGGTTGGTCATCACCGGAAACACTACCATGCTTCATCTGCTCACCGGGCTTTCCCCCCATTCCTTGGGCGTTGCGCCCTTTACACCGGTGAGCCTCTTTGGTACGCAGTGGTCGCTCTTTGGGGTGGAAGCTTATTTGCCCCGCTGCATCAGTACCTACGTAGGTGCGGATATCAGCTGCGGAATCCTGGCCACGAACCTTTGCCAGGAGGGCAAGACCCGCTTGCTGGTGGATGTGGGCACCAACGGAGAAATGGCCCTGTTTGCCGCGGGAAAGCTTCTATGCTGCTCCACCGCTGCCGGGCCGGCTTTTGAAGGCGCACAGATTCACAGGGGTATGCCCGCCAAAGCCGGGGCCATTGACAGGACTTGGTGGCAAGAGGGAACCCTGGTTTGCCACACCATTAACGATGCTCCACCCCTTGGCATCTGCGGCACCGGTCTCATCAGCGCCGTCAACCAGCTGCTGCGACATGGCATGCTGGACGAAACCGGGAGGCTTTGCGCCGACCCCCTCCCTCTGGGAAACAGCGGTGTGGTGCTGACGCAGCAGGATGTCCGCAATGTGCAGCTGGCCAAAGCCGCCATTCGGGCGGGGATTGAGACCTTGCTGATGGAAGCGAAACTGGCGCCGGAAGACGTGGATGAATTGCTGCTGTGCGGCGGCTTTGGCAAAGCACTGGACCCGGCGGAGGCTGCGGGCATCGGTTTGATCCCTCCAGCCCTGGTGTCCAAGACCATTGCCGCTGGAAACACCGCCCTTGCGGGCGCGTCCCTTCTGCTCTTTCAACCACAGGCTGTTGAGCAGATGGATGCTATCGCCCAAAGAGCACAGGAGCTTTCCCTTTCTTCTTCTCCTTTTTTCACAGAGCGATACATTGATGAAATGATGTTTGAGGAAGCATAAATGGGCATGGAAAAAGCCCCTTTTTGGCGGGGCTTTTCCATGCTTGCCTATTGCAAAAACTTAATGGCTTCTTCTGCTGCGGAGGCTGCGTCCGTGGTGTAGCAATCCGCGCCGATCTGGTCGCAATAATTCTGGGTCACAGGGGCACCGCCAATCATCACGGTCACCTTGTCCACCAGATCCGACGATTTAAGGAGATCCACCACATTCTTCATTTCGCCCATGGTGGTGGTGAGCAATGCCGAGCAACAGATGATGGAAGCTTGATTTTCCCGCGCTGCCTCAAGGAATTTTTCGGCGGGTACGTCCACCCCAAGGTCGATCATCTCAATGCCTTTGCCCTCCATCATCATCTTCACCAGGTTCTTGCCGATGTCGTGCAGGTCGCCCTTGACGGTGCCGATGACGGCTTTGCCTTTCGAAGTTACCCCGGCAGCGACCAAATGGGGCTTCAGCACTTCCACGCCCTTGTTCATGGCACGGGCGGCTACAAGTACCTCGGGGACAAATACCTCGTTTGCCTTGAATTTGACGCCAATGACACCCATGCCCGAAAGCAACGCTTCATCCAAGATTTGTGCCGGGGCCAAGCCTTCGTCCAACGCCTGCTGCACCAGTTCCGCCACCACTTTAGCTTTGCCTTTTTGGAGATTTTCGCTGATCTCAGTCAAAATCGCGCTCATTCTCTTGTCCTCCCGCTTTTTTATGATAACAGATAACACCCTGTATAGGTGATTGTTCCCGGGCCGTAGTAGTAGCCAAGATGATTTGCGGTGCAAACATCGCTCACCACCAGCCCAAAAGCTTCCATCGATGGGGTGGCCTCCTCCGGGTGTGCGCATGGGGCATCCGGGTAGGCGCAGCGATCACAGATTTTGCAAACGCCACTGGATAGAGCCAGCAGACCTGGATATTCTGTCATGAGCACC
>JAVBSI010000054.1:0-8011 GCA_031556815.1 Eubacteriales bacterium
GCCCGTTTCCGTTCACGGAAAGGGGCTTTCTTTGTCGCATTTTTTCGCTTTTTGCCCCATTGGACAAGCTTCGGGCATAGTTGTAACCCTTTGCGCATATGAAGAATGCAAAGGATGGTGACAAGAGCCATGAGCAATAAACCCTTCAAGCTCAGGGCCCGGGGAATGCTGGAGGAAACGCCAGCGGCGCCGACGGCCCCGCCGGGGCGTGGCAAGGCAAGCGCAACGGGCCCCTGGCGAAAGACATGGGGAACATGGAAAACCGCTTTCGGCAAAGCTTTTTCGTCGGAACATCGACAGCATTCCGCGGCGCAGTTTGGCTGGATCTTGTGCCTGCTGGTGCTGTGCGGCCTGTATGTCAGCGACCTCAATGAACCGGCCACGTCGGTGGTGGCCAAGCGAAAAGAGCTTCCCGTCTACAGCGTCCAGCGGGAGGACAAAGTGCTGTCCATCAGCTTTGACGCCGCTTGGGGCGCGGATAAGACCATAGACATCCTGGACATCCTGGATGCTCACCAGGTGAAAACCACCTTCTTCTTGGTGGGCAACTGGGCGGAGAAATACCCCGAGCTGGTCCAAGAGATGGTGGCCCGGGGACATGAAATCGGCAATCATTCCCAAACGCATGCGCATATGAATTCATTGGGCGAGCAAGGCGTCAAAGACGAACTGCGTATGATGAGCAATAATGTGGAAACACTAACCGGGACTCGACCCACTCTGTTTCGTCCGCCCTACGGGGAATATAACGACCGGGTGGTGACCGTGGCCCGCGCGGAAGGCTATGAGGTGGTGCAGTGGAGCATTGATAGCCTGGACTGGAAAGATCGGGGTACGGCGGATATCGTGAAGCAATGCACCGCCCGGGTTGAAAACGGCGATATCGTGCTGTTCCATAACGACAGCGTGGATATCGTCAATGCGTTGCCCACGGTGATCAAGCACTACCAAGGCCTGGGGTATCGCATCATCCCCATCAGCCAGCTGTTACTAAAGGGCGATACGACTATTGATGTACAGGGGAAGCAGCATCCCGTGGAGGCTGCGGACCCCAAGCAATGAGGTGAAAGAAAATGGAAGAAACCGGCAATCTAATCCATCTCCAAGGCCGTGTATGCCAACCCCTGCAATTTGGGCACGAGCTGTTTGGAGAGCAATTCTACGTGACCACCCTGTCCGTGGCCAGGCTCTCCGGTGCGGAGGACCAGCTGCCCATTACCCTCAGTGAGCGGTTGCTGCTGGACGCGCCCATCACAACGGGCACCGTGCTGGCCATCGAAGGGCAACTGCGCAGCTACAACAAGGTGGTGGAAGGCGCGGGCCGGCTGCTGATCACCGCTTTTGCCCAGAGGCTGTTGCCCTGCTTGGAGGAGGAGAACCCCAACCAAGTTCAGTTGGTGGGCGCGCTGTGCAAGCCGCCCTCTTACCGCACCACGCCCTTTGGCCGGGAAATTGCGGATCTGATGTTAGCGGTGAACCGATCCTATGGCAAAAGTGATTATATTCCCTGCATCACCTGGGGCAGAACCGCAAGGTATGCCGCAGGCCTAAGAGTGGGCGACAAGGTACAATTG
The DNA here is from genome assembly GCA_031556815.1 of Eubacteriales bacterium. Lineage (GTDB taxonomy): Bacteria > Bacillota > Clostridia > Christensenellales > Aristaeellaceae > Limiplasma. Next base: position 1,575 of record JAVBSI010000054.1, read on the forward strand.
CTGGGCCGGTTCCAGAGCCGTACCTACCAAAAGCAACAGCCGGACGGTACGGCGTTGAACAAGGTAGCCTATGAAGTGAGCGTCAGCCGCCTGGCCTCCCTGCGGGAGGAAGGACACAGCGACGCAAAGGCTTTTCAGACGCCCCAGCCGCAGCCTCGGAGCAGTTTCAGCAGCGTGGGAGAATGAAAATGCAAAGCGGACGCATGGCGTCCGCTTTTGTCTGCCCAAAATCCGATTTTCGGAAAGTGTGGAGGGCCCGCTGTCCCGCCATATGCCTTCGAATCGGCCGTGCGCCCGGTGGGGCGGGGGTTCAGGTTGATCGTCCCGTTGGTCGCCGCCGCTGCCAACGCTCGTCCATCTTCCCACTTGGGCTCGTTTTGGGCTTCGCCCAGGCGTCCAGTGGACGCCCGATTCCCTCCATGGGTTTGCGCTCTGGCAACATGCATGTGGAAACCTCCGGCCTGTACGATCTAGGGGATCGTGATCCCCGCTTTTCTGGCTTGGGCAAGCTGCTGGCTCCGGGGAATGCGAAAGATCCTTCCATCCTTTTCAAACCGCGCGCCTGTTTGTCGAAACTGGAAAGCCACCCCCTTGGCCTTGCATTGCTCCCGCACCGCCAGCGCCCACTCATATCGCATCAGGCGAGCCTGAGGGCCACTCTCGCCACCCACCACCACCTGCTCAATGTCCCCCGGCAAATATGCAGAAAAATCAACGGCTTCCAGCATGGGCTCACAGATGATGATCTTATGGCGGATGGGCAGCCCTGCGAAAAAGGGAAGCCGCTGGTCAGCGGCGGCCTGGTTTTCACAGGTCACGCCGATGGTAATGTTGGGGTACCCATCCCCCCAGTCGGCAGGGAGCTGCTGGTAAAAGCGCAAAATTCGCTTGGTGATGAAAAAGAAAGCCAGATCGCTTCGCTCTTTCATCATGGCCCATGCCTCGCCACGCCAGGGATCCGCTTGGTCCAGAAAAAAGTCGGAGGTAAAGCAGGTCCACACGATGTCCGGCGGCTGCAGCTTGTAACTCCCGTCCCTTTTTTTGCGCAAGGGGAGGTCGAAAGCGGCGTTTTTCCTCACTTCCGCCGCGTTCAATTCATAGGTGGCGTCCCGGCGGTACACATAACAGTGTTGGCAGCCGGGGCTATACTTTTCACAGCCGTGCCAGGGATTCCACTCCGCCATGACAGACTCCTTCGTCGCATAGGATATGCCTCATTATACAGGCCCATGGCGGGTTTGGAAAGGGCATTTTCGCCTCCATTTTGCAAAAGTCGCATATGTTACTTTTCCGGCAAATGGTTGAAAAGGGATTGCTTTTTTGGTACACTGGGCGGGTGAAAGACGACCGCTGAAATGGCTTTTTTGAAAGCGGAGGAGGGCCCATGGTGGATATGGCGATCATCGGGAAGGGGCCTGCCGGCTGGTCCTGTGCCATTACGGCGAGGATGCGAGGTCTGAGCGCCGTGGTCATTGCGCCGCAAAGCAGCGCGGGCTGGCTGGAAAAGGCCGAGCGGATCGAAAACTACCCTGGCATGCCCCAGGTATCGGGCCGCATGCTTCTGGATAGCTTTGCCCAGCAAGGGGTGGACCTGGGCGTTGAGACCCGAGAGGGCCTGGTAAGGCAGATTTTGCCGGGAGAGAAGGCCTTTATGCTCTTGGTGGAAAACGACGTGTTGGAGTGCAAAACCGTGGTGTTGGCCATGGGCGCGGCCAGGCCCAGCTTGCTTCCAGGCGAGGAAGCGCTTATCGGGCAAGGGGTTAGCTACTGCGCCACCTGTGACGGCATGTTTTTTAAGGGCAAGCGCATTGCGTCGCTATCTTCCTCCATCCATGGGCTGGGGGAAACAAAGTTTCTGGCTACGCTGGCAGCTGAGGTGGATTATTTCTCCCTAAAGAAGCACCTGGTGGAGAACCTGCCCGCCAACGTCCAACAACAGGCGGAAAAACCGGCGGCCCTTCGCCGGGAAGGCGCAGCCTTGATGCTGCAAACCAACGGCCAGGACCATGCCTATGACGGGGTGTTCATCTTCCGCGATGCCCTGCCCCTTAGCCTGCTGCTGCCAGACCTGGTGGTGGAGGATGGGTTCATCCAGGTGGACAGGGCCATGCGCACCAGTGTACCGGGCGTGTTCGCCGCCGGAGATTGTACCGGCAAGCCCTTGCAAATTGCCAAGGCTGTTGGAGAAGGCAATATCGCGGCCATTTCTGCGGCGGAATATATTGGTTCAGATGGATGAAAGCGGCTTGACATTGCGTTGTATTGACGAATTGATCGGTTGAAGGACGAAGAACGTCCATTCCAAATAGGAGGGGATATCAGCATGAGCAATCACAAACTTCACATCGCGCTTACATGGATGACCATCTTTTGCCTGGCGCTGGGCGGCGCTGTGGGGGCGATGGCGGAAAGCGAAGTGTCAGATGGGCCTATCGTTCCGGCTCCCTCTGATGCGCCAGCCCTTTCCAAAGCGGATTTTGAGGCGCTGGATCCACTGATGGATCTGGTGGCATGCACGGTCATCAGCAGCAATGCGGACGACCCGGAGGCGATCCCCGACGGGGAGGGCACGTTAAGCGCGGGGTTCGTGAATGCGTTGTTTGGGCTCTGGCAGAAGGCAGACCCTTCTTTGGGGCTCACCCAGGATGTGGTGTCCTCTCCAGATCAGATGTCGGCTTTTTTGGCCAAAACCTTTGCAGCCAAGGCGCCTACGCCTGTGGCGGTGAAGGAAGCCACTGAGCTAAAGGGTTTTATCGGTTTTCATCCCGTGACGGTCAACACCGCTACGGACGCCAATGGAATCCAAATCATGGGCGAGATCTACCAGTCGGATAAACCCCTCAAGCAGCTCACCGATTTGGAATACAAGCAGGTGCATTGGCTGGATCGGGGTATCTTCACGTTCCAAAGCGACAGCAAAGCCATGGGCGGCTTCCTTCTGACGGGCTTTTCCGTGGGCACGGAACTCAAAATGGAGTTGGCCCTGCAGAATTACTTTGAAGATATCTTGGTGGAGTATGTGAACACTGGCCTGGGTTTCCGGGTGCAGTACCCTTCCTTGTTCTTGGACGAGTCGTTGCGAGAGGATGAAGCCGGCGTATCCGCGGAGCTGTCCGACGGTAGCGCCTCCTTCTTTGCCAAGCGGGCGGACAATGTAAACCAAGCCAATCTAAAGGACTATGTGGAGACCATCGCCAATGGAATCACGGGCTCCACGGCTCAGGTGAATGATGAGCTTCGCTATGGCACCGTTACCTATACAACGGATGACGGCTTTACGGTATTTGATACGTATGTGGTCACCGATAAGTACATTTACCAAGCGGAACTCTCCTATCAAACCAGTTTGAGCAAAGAGTTTAGCATGTACACCACCTACTTGGAAAATACCTTCATGGTGGATGAGGTATCCATGGGTTGATGTTGGCAGGAGGAATGCGTGTGCAGAACCGGGTTTTGGGGTGGCTGACGGCCTTGTTGCTGTGCGCCTTGCTGCCCTTGGCCGCCATGGCGGAGGGGCTGGAGCTGGCGGAGCCCATCAGCGGAACCCAGTATTATCCCCAGGGCGCCAGCCCGGAGCAGGCCGCCTATCTGTTCCGGTATGAGTACCCTCAGTTCCAAGCGAAAGTCGCCACGGATGAAGAGATTAACGCATACTTCCGGGCCCTTGGCGAGGATCTGGGCACCGTGATTATTCCCCAGAACGTGGAGGAAATGCTGGCTTTACGCGACCCGGAGGCTCCCCCCTACTATACGGCGTTGCAGTATCAGGTGACGGCCAATACGGATGCGTATCTAAGCGTCAAGCTGACAAGCACGCAGTTCCTGGGCTATACGGAAAGCGAAAGCGTACAAGCCCATGTGTTTGCCAGGGACGGGGTATACGCGGGCCAAGTGGTGGGGCTGTCCCAGGTGATGGGCCTGGAGCAGGAAGGCGATGAGTTTGACAGTGAGGTCAGCTATGCCAGCCAGTTGGTTTATGGGTTGGTCTGGCAGATCATGCAACAGGAACAGTCCAGCCAGCAGCGGGACTTCATTGATGGATTGACCCAAAGGGAGCTGGAGGCGGTGTTCGCTCCCGAAACAGACTTTTATCTAGACTTTGATGGCAACCTGGTGTTTTTCATCCAGGCAGGCACCATTGCCGGCGAAGTGGAAGGGGTTTTAACCTATCCCTTTTCGATGGCAGAAGTGCTGACCGCAGTGAAGCCATAAAGACGCGGAATACAGAAAGCCGCAGGAGCCCACGGCGGGCTTGCCTGCGGCATTCTTTGATTGCGTTGCCTTTGCCGCGGCACACAAAGGCGTAACGGATGAAAGAAAAATGGCAGGCTGTGAAAAAAACGCCGCGGGGTATTGCTTTTTGCGCGCAGGCGTGGTACAATCTCCCTTGCGTATTGAACAAATCAAGGAGGTGAAAGACGTTGCCCAACATCAAGTCCGCCATCAAGCGCGTGAAGGTCAGCGAGAAAAAAAATCTTCGCAACCGCATTGTGAAATCCAAGGTCAAAACCGCGATGAAGAAGTTTGATGCGGAGCTTACTGCAAACCCCGCCGCAGCCGGTGCACAGTACGCTGTCACCACCTCCGCTATTGATAAAGCCGTTGCCAAAGGCATTCTGCACAAGAATACCGCCAGCCGCAAAAAGTCTCGCATGGCGAAGAAAATAGCCAAACTCGCTCAGTGATATATGCAGCTACGTCCCCGGCAGCGCCGGGGACGTTTTGTTGTACACGAAAACCCCCGGCTGTGCCGGGGGAGCATTCTTGCCTTGCATAACCGCCCTAAAGACAGGCCTTGTGACAATTTTTGCTGATTTTGGATTTGCTTTTTTCTATATTGTGGTATACTAAGGAAAATAAAACGATGCGCAAATATGACTAGGGGATGCATGAAATGAAAAAAAGTGATATCAAAGTAAATTTTTCCAAAATGCTTGCAATGGTTGTTTGTGCAATGCTGGTGTTCGGAATGCCGATGCAAGCGGCCAATGCGATTGGCATCCGAGCAGGCATGCCTGCCACGATCACCATCGGCACGCAAAGCAATGACCCTACGACCATTGGCTTCGCAGGGAGGCAATGGCTGGTTGTGGGCTATAGCGGTGTGGGAAACACGACCCCCGGCAGCACGCTCACGCTGCTGTCGAAAAATATCGCATGGTATGGGACACGCTTTAGCGGCGTGAATAATGTATATGCCGGATCGGATCTTCAAAGCGCAATGGACAGCGCCGCGCCAGCAACAGGCACGCCGGAGGGTGACCTAATCCAGGGCAGGACTTTGCCCGGAGGAAGCGGGAACGAAGGTACCGGGACATACAATGCCGATCACATAGCGGGCTCTACTGTATTTCAGGCCAGGTTTTGGCCACTAAGCGTGGCTGAAGTCAGGCTGCTGACTAACGATGTGAGGGAAGCTAACAATTATTATTGGCTACGCTCTCCGGGAAATAGTGGTTCCACTGTTGCGGTTGTAGATTCTTTTGGTAATGTGGAGGCCTATGGCGATAATATGTGGGCTACAGACAATTATGCACGCCCCGGATTCTTGCTGGATATCTCCGCTGTGTTTTTTACTTCCGATGCGGAAAACGGCAAAACAGGCACCCCGGGTATGCTGTCGGCGGCAACGCCGCCAACCGGCGCGGTAAAGCTGACAGTGCCGGTGAGTGATCCCTCTGTGGTCAATTTGGACGTTGTTGACCGAAGCCAGCGAACCGCCGCCCAGGGAGGCATGGTGTCCATTGCCTATACCGGGGCCATCACTGGGGCGGGCAAATATGTATCCTGTGCGATTATGGATGCGAGCGGTGTGCTGTACTACGGCAAGCTCACCACCCTGGCTTCGGGCGACGCCCAGGTGAACCTTCCCGCCGGCATCCCTGCGGGAAGCTATACCCTGCTGCTGTTCAATGAGCAAATCAATGGTGACAACTACACGGATTACATCAGCAACCCCATCAACATTTCTTTGGAGGTTACAGCCAGAGGCGCGGGCAGGCCTGCCAGCAGCCTGCCCAAAACCGGGGACGACTTTCCCTTGGGGTGGATGGCGGCCGGACTGGCTGTGCTGGCGGCAGGAATCGCCGTTGCTGGAGTACGGTTGACAAGGGGAAGGCGGAGAAGGGATAGCCAAAACGGCACCGGTGAACAGCAACCGGAATGACACGGCATCCCCACAAGGGTCCCAGTGACATTGGCTTTTTAGCAGGCTAGAGCCTGTTCAAAGAGATTCGGATGCGCGAAAGCAAGGTGGCATAAAGGGATGAGCGTACACGGACGTACGTGATTTCCCGGCCATTCAGTCATCGCAGCCTGCACTACCGTTTGGCTGCTCGCTTCATGCCCCGGCTATCGGTCGCTTGCCACTTCGTGGCAGTGCGCACTGCGCACACGCTTCCTTACGCCGCCCTTTGCCGCCGCCGCTGACAAAG
>JAVBSI010000070.1:0-11790 GCA_031556815.1 Eubacteriales bacterium
TAAAGTATTGGGGCATCAAGTATCTGGGGCTGCCTTTGTGACGCAAAGCCAACGGAAGGCGAAGATAACGGGACGCCTGGAGGAGATGGGCATTGCCTATCACCAGGACGCCCCCGGGCGGCTTTTGGCATACCACGAAATGCTCTGCGAATGGAACACTCGCATCAACCTCACCGGGGACACGGATTTTGACACGGCCTTGGATCGGCTGTATATAGATTCATTGGCACCGTTACAGTGCCCAGGCCTGTTCCCTGTAGGCGCATCTTTGGTGGACGTGGGCAGTGGCGCGGGATTTCCCGGCATGCCGCTGGCCATTGTTAGACCGGACATTCAGGTGTTGCTGCTGGACAGCCTACAAAAGCGTATCGATTTTTTGAAAGCCGTGGGACAGGCGCTGGGCCTTACCAACGTGCGTACGATTCATGCCCGGGCGGAGGATGCCGCCCATGCACCCTCCCTGCGGGAAAGCTTTGACCTGGCGGTGGCCCGTGCCGTAGCGCCGTTGCCGGTGCTGTGTGAGCTGCTATTGCCCTTTGTGCGCATAGGCGGGCAAATGGTCTGCTACAAGGGGCCCTCCGCCGAAGCGGAACAGGAGGAAGGAACCAAGGCGGTGGAAATGCTGGGAGGAGGGCCGCTAACAATCAGCGCGATGTCCATGCCCAGCCAACCTCACTGGCGGCACTGCATCGTCACCTGCCGGAAAAATCAAAAAACCGTTCGACAATATCCCCGAAAAGCCGGGCTGCCAAGCCGGTCTCCGCTTGGTAAAACCGACAGGGGTTGATCCATTTCCTCATCATTTGACGACAGGCGCGCTTCTTTGGCAAGCGCGCCTGTCTTTTGATGGCGAACGGTTTTTGGCTTAATCCGGCAGGAAAAAGGAACAGAATGGGGAATTTGCTTTTCATGGGCGCGCCGCACGGCCTCGCATGCCAAGGGGGAGGGCATGCGTCGTTGGTCGGCGCGCTCATCCAAATGGGGCGGAAAGGGATCTAAGAGGGGGCAACAGCCATGCCAATGCTAGCCGAACAGGTGCGCTGGGTGCCAATCAGTGATATCGCGGGTTGGAAAGAAGGGGCGTCCAACTTGGGCGCCAGCGACGCTCAAGGCCTGGAGGAGAGCCAAAGTGACACCGTCCTGCTCCAAGAGCGTGAGGAGGGGGGCTATACGCTGCTGGCAGGCCGGGAACGCTTGCTAGAGCTTCAGGCTCTGGGACAAAACTGCGTGAACGCGGTGGTCAGCCCCGCCTGGAAGCTGGAAGAGCAGATCTCCGCGTTGCTGACCCGGCTTCTTAAAGGAAATGTACATTACCTGGACGAAGCGGAGGAGTACAACCTCCTGCTGAAAACGGAGCTGGTCACCCAGAAAGAGCTGGCGGTTCGGCTGGGGCGTAGCGGGGCTACGCTACAGCGGAAGCTACGCCTGCTTACCCTGGGGGAAAAGACCCGCCAGTTGCTGCGTGACCATCAGCTCAGCGAAAGGCATGCCTTGGCTGTCCTCCGTATCCCCGGGGAGCAAGGCCGTGCCCGCATGGCAGCCCACGCGGGGGAACAGGGGCTGACCGTGAAAGAGCTTGAAGAACTGGTGGAGGCTACCTTGGCCAGAATGCCCATCCCCGTGCCCAGGGAACGCCGGATGATCCCGTTGATGCGGGACCACAGGCTCTACGTGAACGCCATCCGTGGTATTGTGGAGCAGATGCGGGATGTGGGGTTGGACGCCTCGATGCAGGTGGGAACCGGCAAGACGGTGGTGGAAGTGCGCATTGCCATTCCATGCTTTTCTCAACCCAAAAGGCACGCATAAAAAACAGAGGCGATCTTTCCATGAGGTTGGTGAATGCGCAAGGCTCACAAAGCTTTGCGCGTTCTTTCGGGCTGTGATATACTAAGGAATAGGGGTGATGGCATGGAGCGGTGGAAGGCGGGCTGGTTGCTATGCCTGCTGCTTATGGCCCTGCAAGGGCAGGCCCTGGGGGAGACCCGCCTGTACAGCTTTTCTTCTGATGATGTGCCTGCGGAGCTGTCAGAAACCGCCATGCAGGTAAACACCCGGGATGTGACCATCGCGCTGACCCTTGCGGGGGATTGCACGCTGGGCGGCAGAGCGGGCACCCTGTTTGGGGCCAAGGGGTTTGGCACGTACATCCGCAACAATGGCGTCGATTATCCCTTTGCCCAGCTGCAAGGCCTCTTTGGCAAGGATGACCTGACCGTGGTGAACCTGGAGGGCGTGCTTTCCGACGAGAGGGAGGACAAGACTCCAGGCAAGCTTTTTCATTTCATCGGGGAAAGCGGCTATGTGGATATATTGACCCAAGGCAGTGTGGAGTGCGTGAACCTGGCCAACAACCATGCGATGGATTATGGCAGGCGCGGCTATGAGGATACCCTACAGGTGCTGGAGGGGGCCGGTGTTATTCATTTTGGCGAGGATGCCGTGGCCGTGTTGGAGAAAGATGGCATGCGCATTGGCCTGACTGGGAGCCAGTTTGCCCTCAGTGGTCAGCGAATGGAGACCTTGGATCGGCAGTTGGCTGCCCTGGAAAAAGCTGGCTGTCAGTGGATCGTACATACATTGCACGCAGGCAGTGAATATGATACAATGCCTACTCAAAGGCAGCGCGCTGCGGCAGCCTACGCGGCGGAAAACGGCGCGAATCTGGTGGTGGGTCACCATCCCCATGTGGTGCAGGGCATGGATAGGATCGGGAAGGTTCCCGTGTTGTATAGCTTAGGAAATTGTTGCTTTGGCGGAAATTTGCGGCCCGATGACATGGACGCCTGTCTGCTGCGAGTGGAAATCACCTTTACTGGCGGGCAGCTGAGCAGCATGCAACTGACCCTGTGGCCCATCCTTATCAGTGGAGAGAAACGAAGCAATAATTTTCAACCTTTGTTGGCCAAGGGCGAAGATGCCAAGCGGGTGATGGAAAAGCTACAGGCATCGTCTACCCTGTTGTTGGCGCCTTATCAAGAAGGACAAGGGGCGCTGCAGCCCGTGATTTGGTATCAAGGACAGGAGGAATAGGCCATGGAAGAGCTCATGGAACAAGTGGCAAAAGGATTGAAAGCGGGAGGCTTTGAAGTGGTGCGGCTGCGGACGGGCGAGGAAGCCTGCCAGTATTTGTTGTCCCATATTGCGCCGGAGGCAAAGGTGGGAGTAGGCGGCTCGGTGAGCGTCAAGGATACCAATGTGCTGTCCGAGCTTGCAGCCAGAGGAAACACGGTGTTGACTTCCTGGGGCGCGGATCCGGCCGACGTACCCCGGATTCGCCAGGAGAGCCTCTGTGCGGACGTATACTTGACCTCCGCCAACGCCATCACGAAGGATGGAAAGTTGGTGTTGGTGGACGGCATCGGCAACCGGGTGGGCGCGGTATGCTGTGGGCCCAAGGAAGTGTTTTTCGTGGTAAGCCACTCCAAGGCGGCCGATGGCGGTATCAATGCGGCTATCGCGCGCATTAAGAAGGTGGCGTGCCCTCAAAATGCCCGCCGTATTGGCCTGAAGACCAGCTGTGCCCTAACCGGCACCTGTGATCCGGTGGACTGCCCGGATAGCATGTGCAGGGTAACGCTTGTGGTGGAACGGGTGCCCAGGGGCCGGGCCATGACTGTGCTGCTGGTGGAAGAACCGCTGGGGTATTAAGCCAAAGCATCGAAAGCTTGAAAAAAATCACGGGGACATGAAAAAAATGTGGCGCGGCGATTGGCTTTGTGGTACACTACTAGGCAGTAGATAAGCAAATGAACGCTTTGTGTTATGGGAGGGACAGGGGATGAATCAGCGGGTTAAACGGCTATTGGATGCGTTGAAGGTGGCGGATCATCAGGCGGTGTTAGTGCATCACCCTTCCAACATGTTTTATCTGTCGGGCTATCGAGGCGAAGGTTGTCTTTTGCTTTGCGCAGCCGGCTGCTGGGTGGTGACGGATTTCCGCTATACCGAGCAGGCGGAAAAACAGGCCCCTGGGTTTGACGTTCTCATGATTGAGGGTGCAAAGACCCATGAGGAGCGCGTGGGCGAGCTGTGCGGCAAGCAGGGTGTCAACACGCTTTTTTATGAAGACGATTTCCTGACGGTGCACGGCTTTGCCAAGTGTAAGGAAGCCATCAAAGGCATGGAATGGAAGGGCATGGGCGACGCCGTGGCGCAGCTGCGCGTGGTCAAGGACGAGCGGGAGCTGGCCTTGATCGAAAAAGCCTGTCAGATTACCAGCGGCGCATTTGAACGGATTTTACCGCAGATCAAGGTGGGTGTCACCGAGCGGGAAATCGCCGCACTGCTGGAGTTTGATATGAAAAGCCATGGTGCGGAGGGCACCTCGTTTGGCACCATCGTGGCGGCGGGCGTCAATGGTTCCTTGCCCCACGCCATGCCCGGTGATTATCGGGTTCGCTCCGGAGATTTGATCACCATGGACTTCGGCGCCATGGCCGATGGCTATACCTCGGATATGACCCGTAACGTCGCCCTGGGCCAACCCAGCGATGAGATGAAAAAAGTGTATCAAACGGTTCAGCAAGCCCAGCAAATGACTCAGGATGCCGTGGCGGCAGGCAAAAGCTGTAGAGAGATCGACGCCATGGCCCGGAATTATATCCACAGCCAGGGGTATGAGGGCCGCTTTGGCCATGGCCTGGGCCATAGCCTGGGGATTGACGTGCACGAGAACCCGCGTTGCAACACGATCAGCACCGCCATGCTGCAAGAAAATATGCTCATGACGGTGGAGCCCGGTATTTATCTGCCTGGAGTGGGCGGCGTGCGCATCGAGAATACTGTGGTGGTCACCAAGGATGGCTGCAGAGCCTTGACAACCCCCACCCGTGATTTGGTGATTCTATAAAGGTGCGTGTCATCATGAATTGCGAACGGAGGAAAACAAATGATTACGGCAGGCGATTTTCGAAAAGGGATCACCATTGAATGGGACGGCGGCGTTTGGAATATTGTTGATTTTCAGCACGTGAAGCCGGGCAAGGGCGCGGCCTTTGTGCGTACCAAGATCAAAAACATCATGAACGGGGCTGTGGTGGAGCGCACCTTCAACCCCACGGACAAGATGCCAAGGGCCATCGTTGAGACCAAGGAAATGCAGTATGTGTATGAAGATGGCGGTCTGTATTACTTCATGGACATTGAAAGCTACGAGCAGATCCCTCTGAATAAGGATCAGGTGGAGGACGCCATCCCCTTCGTGAAGGAGGGCACCAATGTTACCGTGAAGTTCTTCAAAGGCGCGGCTTTCAGTGTTGAGGCTCCCAATTTTGTGGAACTGGAAATCATCGATACAGAGCCCGGTTTCAAGGGTGATACTGCCAGCAATACCTATAAACCCGCTAAGCTGGAGACCGGCTATTCCCTACAGGTTCCATTGTTTATCAACACCGGCGATCGCATCCGGGTGGACACGCGCACCGGCGAGTACATGGAACGCTGTAAATAACAATAGGATGGATTGCCGGGCTTCCTGCCTATGAGCGGGAAACGGCGGAAGGAGACCCTATGAGCAATCTGACGGACCGCACGGCGTACCTGCGGGGGCTGGCCGAGGGCATGAACCTTTCCAAGGAGCAAAACGAAAACAAGCTGATGCTTGAGATGCTGTCCGTGATGGACGAAATGGCGCAAAAGTTGAACGAGCTGGAGGGAGACATCGCCGAACTGGACGAGTATGTGGAGTCCATTGATGAGGATCTGAGCGACATGGAAGAAGTCCTCTTTGGCGATGAGGATGAAGGGGAAGGCGACTATGACGATGAGGATGAAGAGGACTCCGCCTTTGATGAGAATGAGGAGCTGTCCTTTGAATGCCCCCATTGCGGCAACCCCATGCGGCTGAAAGCCGCGGACATCGATTTTGACCAAAGCCCCGTTTGCCCCCGTTGCAACAAGCCTTTCTTTCCAGATGTGATAGAGGGCGAGGACGAATAAGGGGTTGGCGGCACCAAATAGTCGAGGTGGGAGAAGGAACGGCCTATGATTTCCAAAGAAGAGTATTATCAAAATACATTGAAAACCAGGCAAGTGTTGGCGGATCCTAAGGTGATCCGTTGCACCTGCCCGGATACGCTGTGCGAATTGCATGGGAAATGCAAGGAATGCGTGGCCATCCACCGGTACGAGAACAACCACATTCCCGCTTGCCTGCAGCCCATCATTAGGGATAAGGCCAAGGCCATTTTGGCCGTGGTGGAGATGGAAGCGACCAAAAAGGAAGGCACGCCTGTGGAATATAGGCGGTATGTGCAGGAAAGAGACCAGCAGGAAAAGTAGACCCTGTTCATACCAATGGTGGGCACCTTCTTGTGGGGTGTCCTTTTCTTTACATTCTAGGCCATTGGCTTTATAATGCTATCAGCGGTCAAGCTAGGCTCCCGGAGACCGGGTGTGGAAGCCATGGGCTTGCGGGAGGCCGCTGAAACGTCGGGTATCTTACGACAGAACTCGAACGGAGGGAAGAATATGACGGGCCAAGATTTGCATCAAAACCGAGGGAGACGAAGCAAAGCCACCCACCGCATGGTCATTGCCGCTATGCTCAGCGCCATAACGGTGCTGCTGGTCTTTACCCCCATTGGTATGATTCCCTTGCCCCCGCCGTTGCCGGCCGTGACCATGGTTCATATTCCCGTGATTTTGGCAGCCTTGGTGGAGGGACCTCTCGTAGGGCTGATGGTGGGGCTGGTCTTTGGCTTGTGCAGCCTGCTTCGCGCTTGGGAAAACGGCATGGTGGGTCTGACGCTGTTTTTCAGAAACCCGTTGGTCAGCGTTTTGCCGCGGCTACTGATTCCGCTTGCGGCGCTGGGGGCATACTTGCTATGGAAGAAGCTGGTGAAACCCAAGACAGTCATGGATTCCATCGGTACCGGTGTAGCGGCGGTGATCGGCGCGCTTACCAACACGGTGTGCTGCCTAGGCATGATTGTGCTACTATATGGGAAGGACTTAAATGAGCTGGTGGCCGGCGTCATTGCCTCCGGCAGCGCCGATGCGGCCTATGTGGGCAACGCGGCAGGTTGGCTGGTGGCTGTGGTGGGCTTGCCCAATGGGATCGCCGAAGCCGTGGTTGCGGCGATCCTCATCCCCATTTTGAAAAAGGCGGTGGATGCCCTGCGCAGGCGCGTGGATCATCGGGCCACCCCTGTACAGAAGGAGCCAAAACCATGATTTTGACCATGGACGTGGGGAACACGAACATCAAGACCGCTTTGTTTGAGGGTCAGGAGCTGTGCAAGTATTGGCGGATTTCCACCAGCAAAACGAACACCTCCGACGAGTATGGGTTGATCATAGCGGGGCTGTTCAACCATGATGGCATTGACATGAGCGCGGTAGAAGGCATTGCCATGTCCAGCGTGGTGCCCACCATCAACTTCACCCTGGAGCATATGTGCAAAAACTATTTTCACAAAGCGCCCATGATGGTGGCGCCGGGGATTCGCACCGGTATTAACATCAAATATGAAAATCCCAGGGAGTTGGGCAGTGACCGCATCGCCAACGCGGTAGCGGCGTATGAACTATACGGCGGCCCCTGCATTTTTATTGATTTTGGCACGGCTACCACCTTTGGCGTGGTAGACGGGCACGGATCCTTTTTAGGCGGATGTATCTGCCCGGGTATTAAGCTAGCCAGTGAGGCGCTGGTACGGGATACCGCAAAACTGCCCCGTTTTGAACTGGTCAAGCCGGACCATGTGATTGGCAAGACCACGGTGACCAATCTGCAGTCCGGTTTGATTTACGGTTATATCGGCCAGGTGGAGTATTTGGTGAGGCAGATGAAGGCGGAGTTGAACGCGCCGGACGCATTTGTGGTGGCCACAGGCGGCATGGGGGTACTGGTGGCAGAGGATGGCGTGATCGATAAACTGGACGGGTTATTGACGTTGAAAGGGCTGCGCATCCTTTATGAGCGCAATCAATAGGTCATTGAAAGGATGAGCAGGGTGGGGAAAGCAGTCGATGTAGGGTTTTTAGGCTGTGGCAATGTGGGCTGCGGCGTTTGGCGGTTGCTGGAGGGCTTTGGTGAGGAGCTGAAACACCGCAGCGATTTGTCTTTTCATGTCAAAAAGGTGCTGGTGAGGGACCAGGACAAAAGCAGAGGCATCCAGTTTCCAGCGGGTGTACTGACGGACAATGTGGACGATGTGCTGGACGACCCCGATATTTCCATTGTGGTGGAGTTTTTAGGGGGCGAGAGCCCGGCCTATGAGTGGATGTCCCGGGCGCTGGAGGCAGGTAAAACCGTAGTGACCGCCAACAAAGTGGCTTTTGCCCTGCACTGGCACAGCCTGCAAAAGGCTGCCAAGGAAAGCGGCGCAGGGCTGTACTATGAGGCGGCGGTGTGCGGGGCCATCCCTATCATCCACTCCCTGGAGGAGAGCCTCCAGGCCAACCGCATTGATAAGATCTATGGCATTGTCAATGGCACCACCAATTATATCCTTACCCGCATGAGCAAGAATAGCGAGAGCTACGGCGACGTGCTGCGAGAGGCTCAACGCCTTGGCTTGGCGGAACCTGACCCCGCCGCTGACGTGGAGGGCCTGGACGCGGCCTATAAGCTGAGCGTTTTGGCCAGCTTGGCCTTCCACGGCCGGGTGCCTTTTGAAAACGTCTATGTGGAGGGCATCACCGGTGTTCAGGCGGAGGACGTGCGTTGCGGCCTGGAGTTAGGCTACACCTTGAAGCTGTTGGCCATTGCCAAGCGGGACGGCTTGGCGGTGGAAACCCGCGTACATCCCACCTTCATCAACAGCGAGCATCCGCTGGCCAATGTTTCCGGCTCTTTTAACGCGGTATTCCTCAAAGGCCACGCCTGTCAGGACATGATGTTTTTGGGCCGGGGCGCGGGGGACATGCCCACCGCCAGCGCCATTGTCAGCGACCTGGTGCGGGCGGCCACCGCGCAAAAGCATCTATATCCCACATTTGACAATGCCCCCAACCCTGCCGTGGCATTGCAGCGGAACGTTGACTGGCAATGCCCCTTTTACATCCGCCTGTTGGCCAAGGATGAGCCTGGCGTGCTGAGCCAGGTGGCCAAGGCCTTTGCGGATCAAGGGGTAAGCATCGCGGCCATGCAGCAAAAGGGGGAGCGGCAGGATGGCCGGGTGACCATGGTGGTGATTACCCATATGGCCCACGAAAAGGCCATGCAAGAGGCAGTATCGGCAATCCCGGCCGAGGCTGCCACCCTGGAAAGCATGATCCGTGTGGAGGCGGGGTAACGCAAAGTGGCGAAAGCTGCTTTTGGGTAGGAGGCGAGGGTTGTTAAGGGACCGCCGCCCTTTGAATCCTGCTCAGGCCTGCGCCCTGAACCCTACCTTCTCACCGTACTTCATGTAACGGAGTGAGATAGATCGCACAGAGAGAACCACGGGAGGAAACGCGGGAAAGCACGGTACTGTAAGGGCTTAGGCGCGAAAGCGCGGGAGAATAGCGGCGCACGAAACGCCGCACGAAAAAGGCTTAGCACAACAGAATGTGCCCGGCCTTCTTTTTTTGTCGCCGAAAATGCGCCGCTCGCGTTTAACGTGTCGAACAGGCTTTGAATAAAGGATTGACCTTTTATCGTCATTGGAATAACACAGGAACGAAATCAGAAAAACGAGCTGTTTTTTGATGGGGTGAGTGAATTTGCATGGCGGGTGAGTGAATGGTGAAAACCGCAAGAAACAAACGGAAAACAAGGCCAACTTCATTCAAAAGGGCACAGGTGAAAGATCGTGCAAACAACCGCATATTTATGCAATCCGATGAGTGATTATTTGTGAACTATATGAACTACACGCTCAGCCTTTATAATCTGGCCGCAAGGGTATACTATCGGTTTGAATTGCGGGTTATAGCTGCGAAGGATAGCTTCATCATTGAGGTTATCGTATGTCAGCAGCTTGATGGTGTACTCTGTTTCCATTCCTTCAATTGATACAAGTGCCAAAGCGCCAGGCTCGGGAGCGATGTTTTTTTGAACAACAACAAAATCACCATCATATATCTTGGGGATCATGCTATCTCCACGGGCTTGTACCACAAAAAAACGGCCATCGAGATACTTCTCTGGAATAGGAACCATGATATCTGCTGTGTTGTCATTGAGGGGCCGTCCTGCCGCTGCATACCCAGCGACAGGCGCTTCAAGCAACCGTGAAATTCTTGACTGCTCCATCAGTGCGACACGGGTTTTGGTTTTTTTCCGCAGGCCATCAACGATTTTTTTATAGTCTGGAAATGCGACCTGAAACAACGCAGCAACGCGGTCAGCTTCGTGTTGATCGGCAGAATTGCTGACTAAACGTGATGCAATGTAGTTGAAGATATCAGATGAAGCGTCCATTTGAAAAAGTTTTATAATTTGGTGTTCGTATTCGCAGGACGGTGCCATTGCCCTCTGTATCTGCAAAAAATACTTGGCATATTCCATTTCCCTCACTTGGAAGATGGTTTCAGAAGCATTCGCCTGGTCGGCTCTCATATTCCCATCACCAGTGCGAAGCCAATTTTCATTTACATGAAACGTGACGCATATCAGCCGCAAAATCCTATCATTTGCGGTTTTTACATCATGCTCCAGACTGGTGATATATCCACGGGATAGTTTAAGCGCATCAGCAAAACCTGCCTGCGATAATTCATGGTACTCACGTACCATCTTAATCCGCTCTCCAACAGTACCCATAACCTATCCCCCTAGAAGCAATACTAAAAAGTAGACCTAGTAAAAAAGAAAGTATTGACATTTCTAATTAGTAGACTTATTATATCAGTGTAAATGTCTACTAATTAGAACTTCGTCGGCTGTTCCACAAAGTGAAGTCTATCAGAAACTGCACACAATGGCAACAAGGAGTGATGTAAATGTCAGCAAAGAAAGTAACAACATTATCAAAAGTGGTAGACCGCTGGCTCTACTTGGAGGGCATGAAGCGCGAGGAGCTGGCCCGGAAAGTAGGCATGACCCCAAGTTATTTGAGCGGCATCCTTACAGGCAAGCAGCGTTTGAGCATTGCGGCGAGCAATGCCATTTCCGATGCCACAGGGATTGACGGAAAAACCCTGCGCAGGCTTTCACTTGAACTGGAGGGGAGCCGTGATGCCGTATGACTACGGTGGATGTCAAAACAGCCGCACGGCTGATGGATTTATCAGTTTGGAGCATACGGGATCGGATCAATGATGGCCGTTTACCAGCAATTGAAAAGGCATCGGCTCTTGGCGGCGGGGATAAGGGATTAATCCTTACGATCCCCCTAACCGCCCTCCCCATCGAAGCCCAACTGAAATACGCCATCAGCCACGAAGATAAGAAGCGCTATAACGTCGATCTGGTGAGCTACAAGGCTCGCTTTGGTGAAGTGGGTCTTGCCGAACTCCACCAGCGGTGGCTTGCCGTGCAGGAATGCCTGCCCATGGAGGGCTGGGTGCATGAGGTGGGCGAGCGAAAGCGCGCCATTGCTGAAAAGTACGGCATGAGCCTGCGGCGGCTGTACGAATGGCTCCAGGCTTATAAAGCCCAGGGCATGGCGGGCCTCATGTTTATCACGAAACGAAAAGATGTGGGCAAAACCCGCAGCATGTGCAAAATGGCACAGGATATCGTGATGGCTGAATACTGCGCCAGTACCCAAGTGGGCCAAAACCGCATCCTCGCCAATTTGCAGAAAAAGGCGGAGGGCTTAGGCGATAGCGCGTGTGATGTTTGCGCCCACAATTCAAACGCCTTATACCGCCGCGAAATGCTCTTGCGCGGGGCGGTTGAGGATCAGGACCCCTGTG
>JAVBSI010000065.1:0-5371 GCA_031556815.1 Eubacteriales bacterium
CACAGGCGGTTTTCTGAAGGCGGGCAACACCACTTTGCTGGTAGGTGTGGAGGACGATCAATTTCAAAAAGCCATGGACATCATCGAAGAGATCTGCAAGAGCCGGAAGCAAATTGCGCCTTCTCCCGCTTCCATGGTGGGGATGCCCGGTATGTATTCACCTTATCCCGTTGAAGTGATGGTGGGTGGTGCAACCGTTTTTGTATTGACAGTGGATCAGTTTATCAAGCTGTAACGGTCTGGAAAGGATTGCCATTTCATGGATGATGCCATGGCACGATCGTTGCCCGTAATGGAGGATGGAAGCCTGAACGCAAGCTGCGAGATCGTGCTGGAACAGTTTAGACGCAGAGAAACGGTACACGCATATTTGCTAACAGGTGCGCGTGGCCTTGGCAAAGCAACTTTCGCCAAGGCCCTCACCTGTACACTTTTTTGCGCCTCGGAGCAAAAACCATGCGGCGTTTGCGAAGGCTGCGGGCAAGTGTTGCGTGGCGTTCATCCGGATGTGGTTTGGGTTCGCCCGGAAGGGGACAAGCAAATCGGCGTAGAGCGTGTGCGCGAAGTGATCGATACCATTTCCCAGCACGCCTTTGGCGCGGGGACCCGCGTGGTATTGGTGGAACCGGTGGAAAAACTAACAACCCAGGCGCAAAACTGTTTGCTCAAATCCCTTGAGGAGCCGGTGTCCGATGTGATCTTCCTGCTCATGGCCCATGAGCTGACGGCGCTGTTGGGCACCATCGCCTCCCGCTGCGCCCGGGTAAAACTGACGCCCTGGTCGGACGTGGCATTGGAAGCCACCTTAAGCCGCCTGGGGTATGAACCGGCCTCCATTGAGCGGATATTGCCTCTTTGCAGCGGCAATATAGGCCAGGCCATTGGACTCCTGGAGGATCAGCAACAGGATCAACAACTGCAAAGCTGGGTGCATAAAGCCCTGTCCGCAACTGGCGATGCGGAAGTGGTAGGCCTGAGCACCAGCCTCAAGGAAGACCGGGAGGGCGCAAATCGTTTTTTGGATGCCTTGGAGCAAGCGTTGCATCAGGCCCTGTTGGTGAAAACCGGCCGGTTGCCTGTATCGGCACTAGATGGCTATCCAAGTCAATGGCGAGAGGCGGTGCTCTCCGCGCCGGTCCAGGGCGTGACGGAGCTGATCCATAGCGTGGCTGAGGCCAGGAAGCTCAGGGCCAGCCAGGTCAACTGGCAATCCACCGTTGACCATTTGATGATCAAGATACTGGGGGAGAGAATGCGATGGCGGCAGTTGTCGGCGTAAGGTTTAAGAATGCAGGAAAGCTTTATTATTTTGACCCGGGCTCCCTTTGGCCCATAGCCGGTGGGTTTGTGGTTGTGGAGACCGCCCGCGGTATGGAGTACGGTCAGGTGATCACGGGCGTGCGGCAGGTGGATGACGCGTTGATCACCGCGCCGCTAAAAAAGGTGGTGCGCATCGCCGACAGCAAGGACGCGGAGCATGCCCTGGAAATCGAGCGCTACCAAGAGGAAGCGTTTCGGACCTGTCAACGGAAAATTGAGGAGCACAAGCTGGACATGAAATTGGTCAGCGTGGAACAAACCTTTGACAACGCAAAGATCCTATTTTATTTTACAGCGCAGGGTCGGGTGGATTTTCGCTCTTTGGTGAAGGACCTGGCTTCGGTATTTCGTACCCGTATTGAGTTGCGGCAAATTGGCGTTCGGGATGAAGCCAAGATGATGGGCGGTCTGGGTCCTTGTGGCCGGCCCATCTGTTGCGGCTCTTTCCTGGGAGATTTTCAGCCGGTATCCATTAAAATGGCCAAGGAGCAGAACCTGTCGCTCAACCCCACCAAAATTTCAGGGGTATGCGGTAGGCTGATGTGTTGCCTCAAATATGAACAGGATCATTACGAGCAAACCCGCAAGCGCATGCCCAAAATTGGGAAAGATGTGGAAACCCCAGACGGCATGGGCACAGTGGTTGACATGAATGTGCTGAAGGAAACGCTGACTGTGCGGGTTCGCCGAGGAGATAATTCCGAATATAAAACGTTTGCGCTGGCGGACGTGAAATGGAGCCGACCTATGCCCCAATCAGTGGACGGCGCACAGCGTGCCCCTCGCGAAGGCCGTATGGAGGACCGCCGCAAAGCGCCAATCAAAAGTGACATTCTGACCCCAGCCGTGAAGGTGTTTGAAGAAGGATCCGTGGAGGTCGCCGAGGTCATTAGCGAGGTGGAATTGGAGGAGGACGCCTTGTTGGATCCTTATACCCAGGAGGAGGAGGCTGCTCTTGACGGCCATGCGGACGATTGGCGGCGGGCCGTGGAAGAAGCGCTGCACCGAACGGAAAAGTCTGAAGAATAAGCGAATCAGCCAAAGCCGCACCTCTATTGACCCGATGAGCGACATGTGCCGTGCAGCTTCCAGCCATAGCATGATTCCATTGCAAAGATTGTAAGTTCTTGCCATAGCACCCTTGCCAAACGGGCACCTGCGTGTTATGATATTCAAAACCTATTCACCGTGATGGGTTTGTTGAGATGTGGGGAGGTGAATGTAGATGGCATATAAAATTACGGATGAATGCATCAGCTGCGGCGCTTGTGAGCCCGAATGCGCGGTGGATGCGATCAGCGAAGGGGATGGCAAGTACGTGATTGATGCGGATAAGTGCATTGAGTGCGGCGCCTGTGCCGATGTTTGTCCGGTTGGCGCGCCTGTGCAGGAATAAGCGCATGTTTGAAGGTTTATGCAGAGCAACATCGTTGCTCTGCTTTTTGTTGTTGTTGCGAAAGAAAACCCCCGGAAATGAACTGCACCCCACTTGTTAGACAGTATGATAGACTACTAAGAAGTGGGGTGATTTTTATGCCCAAAGGGAAACCACACTCAGGAGAGTTCAAGCAAAAAGTCATAGAACATATGCGCAAGGAGAAGCTGAGTTTTCGGGGAATAGCCCGACTATACGCTATGGATCATAAGACAATTATGGATTGGGAGCGCATCTATTTATAAGAAGGAGTGTCAGGGTTGTATGTTGACGGGCGCGGAAGAACTCGAAGTGAAAAAGAGGGTCGGCCGCTGAAGTTGCAAGTCGAAGTGGAGAAAGACCTGATAGCGTGCGGAGAATGACTACTTAAAAAAATTGCATGCCTTGGTTTCCAAAAAGGAGATGTGAGAGAAAAAGCGTAGGCAATCTGGGAACTGAGGCACAAGAATTCCATGTTGATTGCAATTGCGGGCATAGCACGCAGCAGTTACTATTACCACGCCAACCGGCTTTGCCAGCCAGACAAGTACGCTGCCATGAAAGCTGAAATCTTCTCAATATACCAAGAGCACAAAGGCCGAATGGGTTATCGGCGCATCAAGTTGGAGCTCCATAATCGGAGTATTTGCATCAGTCACAAAACCGTGTTGCGCCTAATGCGTCAGTTGGGTTTGTATTGTCGGGTGCGGATCATGATCACTGCGCAGGTGTTCCGGCGCACCTCGCAACAGCATCAGGTCCGCCAGCGTCTCAATCAGGTCGTTGTTGCGTCAGCCGCGGCGCGGCACCGAGGCTATGCATTCATGGGTATACTCATCAAGGATGCTTAGGATACGGAACCTGCGCCCGTCTAGGGTCTTTTCTTCCACAAAGTCGTAGCTCCAGACATGGTTGCGATGCTCCGGACGCAGCCGAATGCAACTGCCAGTCGTTAGCCACAGGCGTCGGCGTTTCATCTGCTTTCGGGGCAGTTTCAGCCCCTTCCCGCCAGATCCGCTCCACTCGCTTGTGAGTCACCTGTTTCCCGTTTTTGCGCAACATCGCCGTCACCATCCGGTACCCAACTCGACCATAGTTGGTGACCAGCTCTTTGATCTCTGTTCGCAGTTCATCTTCATCCGGCAGTTTGACCGCCTCGTATCGGTAAGCGGTTCGGCGAACCGACAACACCCGACAAGCTCGCCGCTGCGTCACCTCGTGTTCCTTGATGACGTAGTCGACCTGCTCCATACCCGAGTTGACAGACAAGCAGAACACACGGAAAATAAGAAGGATGAAGGAGTGTGTTCTGGATGAAGAAAGAATATGACAACGGCTACAAAACGGAGGTCTGTAAGCGGATCGCGGAAGGAGGAGAATCGGCAGCCAAGGTGGGCCGAGAGCTGGGGATCAGCGAAAACACGATCTACACCTGGGGCAAGCGGTACCGAGAAAATCGCGATAAACCGATTGCCGGGAGCGGGCATATCAAGGCGGAGGATGTGGAGTTGAAACGGCTACAGCGGGAAAACCGGGAGTTGCGAGAGGAGAACGAAATCCTAAAAAAGGCGGCGGCCTACTTCGCGAAAAACCAAAGGTAGAGCGGTATAGGTTTATCAAGGCCGAGCGCGAAAGATATCGGGTGACGAAGCTATGCGAGGTACTGCAGGTAACGCGCAGCGGATACTACGCATGGGATAAACGCCCGGAAAGCCAGAGAAAACAAAGACGGCAGCGGATCGCCGAGATGGTGGAAGCGGAGTTCCGCGCCCTGCACAGGATTCCTGGTAGCGGAAAGATTGCGGCACTGCTGCGTAGGCGAGGCGAGCGGATCAGCCGCAAACTGGTAGCGGAGATCATGCGAGAGAGAGGTCTGCGCAGCAAGGTGGTTAAGAAATACAAAGCGACCACCAACTCAAAGCACAATCTGCCGGTATCAGAGAACCTGCTGGATCGCCAGTTTAACGCCGCGCGGCCCAATGAGAAGTGGGTCAGCGACATCACCTATATCCCTACGGACGAGGGGTGGCTGTATCTGGCCGGCATCCTCGACCTGTGCGGACGCGAGATCGCCGGTTGGGCGATGGGCGAGCGGATGACCAAAGACCTGGTCATCGACTGCTTGAAGCAGGCCCGGGGACGCAGGGGCAACCCCAGGGGCGTGCTGCTGCACTCGGATCGCGGCAGCCAGTACTGCAGCCGCGAATATCAGGCATTGCTGAAACAGCATGATTTCCGTTGCTCCATGAGCCGCAAGGGCAACTGCTGGGACAACGCGCCGATGGAAAGTTTCTGGGGAAAGCTCAAGCAGGAATGGCTCAACGACAAGCACTTCAAGACCAGAGAGGAAGCCAAGTCTGCCGTTTTCTGGTATATCGAGGTTTTCCATCGCCGCCTTCGTCCTCACGAGGCAAACGGTTACCTCACCCCGGAAGCCTGCACATTAGCCGCTTCCGGTTTCTGATGCCGTCCATGCCGGTTGGTATTTATAGGCATAATCGCGCAATCTCTCGAAAAACAGAGGCTCATTGAGAAATCCTTGTGTTCTCTCTGTCTGCTCGCCCGGGGATGGGTCAGAATATCGAACTCCCCCAGACCATCATTGACGAATTTGCCCGCTTCCTCGTGCCGGAGATA
>JAVBSI010000037.1:0-19024 GCA_031556815.1 Eubacteriales bacterium
TCACCCCCCAAATATCATTTGTTTTAATAGTTTTGTGGGCCTTCCCCGTCAGCCCCACAAACGCATTTGGATACAGGAAAGAAATTAGTTCTGCCAGCCGGTATACCCATAGGTTTCGCAAAGGGCAATCCACTTCGGATCTTTGTACCAGGTAGGCGTCATGTACTTTTCGTCGGGATACTCGTCGGCTTCCATGCCTGGATAGTGATCCACATTATCCTTGGTAATGGGGTAGATTGGATTAAGAATCTGGTAGGACTCCAGCGTTTCGCCGTTGGCTACCCGGTGCGCGGTGTTTCCGCCCAGTTTGCCCAAGAGCCTAGAGAGGTGGGCCGCGTCAAATTCGTATTTACTGCCCGATTTGATCAGTGCCACGCCCTCGTCTTCACCGTCGCCGCCGGCGACAACAATGTTCGTTTTCCCTGCGGCCTGGCAGGCATAGTATGCGCCGTAGGCACCGCCGCCGTTAATGCCATATACCGCATCAATGTCGGGTTGCGCCTGGAGCATGGCCTCCATCTGGGGCAAGCTCTGCTCTCGGTTGACAGCAATGCCGTCCGCAACGATCTCGATGTCAGGGAAGCATTTCATTACAGCGCGGAAAGCATCGGAACGATCCTTTACAATGTCCAACTGCGGGAAATCAAAATAAGCTACCTTTCCCTTGCCATTCAGGACATATGCAAGATACTCGCCCGCATACTGCCCCATGTGGTGGTTGTCGGAGGTGATGTGAGCGGCACGCTTGCCGCCTTTTGCGTCAATATCAAACATCACAACCGGAATGCCCTTTTGATTGGCCGCTTCCACCGCCGGAACGATCCCAGCAGAATCGTAGGGATTAATGACAAGCACATCAATTTCCATTGTCATTAAATCTTCGCAATTCTGAATCTGCTTGGCAATGTCGTTTTGTGCGTTAGCAATAAACACCTCGTCGCCCAAGCTTTCCGCTTCATCCACAAAACCCTGAACCATCGCGTTGAGGGATGGAATATCCTGCGTATAGATGCTAAAGCCGATTTTGTACCCACTGGCCTTCGGCTCGGTCGCAAACGCGTTGAAAGCCACCAAGGAAAGCACCAACGTTATGGCGCAAAGAAATGCCGCCGCTTTCTTCATGATTTCTCTCCTCTTTTCTTTTTGTTATGGAACCATTCCATGATCCACCTTTCTCCTAAATGTAGGATCCATACATAAGACGAAAGACAAACCATTGAATCAACCAACAAGGCGCTTCCGGAAGCACCAATGTTTTTCATTAGGTACGGTAATGCTGCTTCAAAAAACTACGTATGCAGGCTGCAGGTATAGCCCAATTATATTTTGCAGCGTTTCATTGTCAAGGGACATAATTTTTGGGGTGGTCAGAGTCAGACCAGCAAGCCCCCCAATGGAAGCCTTAGGTTTTGCGGGGGGCAAAAAATGCCCATTCCGTTTTTTTGCCAATGCCTATTCCTCTGGGTAGAATCCAACTGGAATCAAGCAGCTATAGGGGGAGTGGCAAGTACATCCAGGTTGTTGATGGAGGTGGAAACACCTCATGAAAGAGCCTGAAAACAAGCCAGCCACAGCAAATTTTTGCTTGCGGAGGAAGGCGGGATGCTTATGCGTAGCGTAAACCTTTTATAATGCTGGGAGGTTTATGCCGGAGACAAAACAGAAATTGTCCTACATCGGAAAAAAGAGGAAATAAACACCTTATCGAACGCATGTTTGTGGAAAAAAATGAGAATGACGTGCGCAAAAATTGTCCACAGCGATGTTGGAAGCAGTTCGCAAAACCCGCTTTCCTCCGTTGATTTATTTCTCTGGAGCTAGTATAATAAGTGTGAAGAAGTATTCGATGGCAACGGACATAGACCAGATAAGCATGGTTCAAATAAGCTCGGCTGACCTGTATTGTAACAGGTGTGAATGGTGAGGTGGTCTATTGTTAATACACTCTTTGAAAAATCCTCGCCTTTTGTGGATTGCCTTTTTTTGCTTGACGCTGTTGCTTTGTTGCGTATGCTGCTTGTCGGTGCCCCTAGGGCTGAAGGAAAAAGAATGGGTTGCAAATTACCACACGGAAAATATAGATCGGTTGCTGACCGCAAACGAGGCCATATCCAAGATTCAAGCCGAGATTGAAAGCAGCATGCTACGGCAAATCAATTACAAAACCCTGGTAGATGCGACAGATTTGGATGCAAGCACGGAGAGCGGGTTGGAAAAGATCAAAGCGCTGAATAAAATGCTGTCGCGCATACGCGATACCAACGCCTTGATTGATGATGCGATTCTTTATGATGCCGGTCGTGATATGTTTGTCACTGCAGGTACCTACTTGTATCGTAAGGTCTTCAACGCCCGGATATATCAATATGATTTTAATGATTTGGTCTATGCGCTCTCCTACGCGCAACCCCTTTCTTCCAGGGGTTCCTTGGGCGCATACGGCTTCATTTATTATTCGCCCGATAGGAAGGTCGTCAAGGATACAGTCGTGTTCATCTATGTGCCCATACATACGGCGGGGAGGGCCAGCAAGGCCCTGCTATTGATGGCGGATAAGCAGCTGATTGTGAATTGCCTTGCGGAGGTTCCGCTGATTGAAAGCGACGGTCATATTATTTTTTCCCGGGATGGCAAAATACTCACCCGGGGTGATGAAGCCTTTGTGATGGAGGCGTATACGTCTCAATCCTTATATAAGAGGATTGCCAGCGAGGGGAATCCTTCGGGATATTTGCGGTTGGATGACCATGTTTTTGCTTATTACTCCATCAATCCAAACAATGAGATGGTTGTTGTTAAGCTGACCCGTGCAAACCTGTTGAAGAGCATGACGGAAAGCACGGAAGCCGTCGTTGCCGTTTGTAAGTACATCATCGTCGGCTGCGCCATACTCATGGCCCTGTTGGCCGGTTGGGTGGCATGGATATGGCGGAAAACCCCCAAAAAACCTACTGCCCCCAAAGAGAACATGTCCTTTTTGCTTTTCCCCAAAAGGGAATTGTGGAATGAGGGTTACCGTAGCGAGCTTACAAGACTTGCCAAGAAGGAACCGAATAAGCAGACGATGGCCTGCCTCTTTGCGATTGACCCATTGCCTCAAAGCCGCTTGCCCGAGGAGGAGCGCAAAAACAGCGAAAAAGAGGCGGCTGCAGTCTATGACAGTTTGTGCCAACGACTTCAAAGGAAAATTGGAGTCTATGCCAAAACAGTGATTTTTCAAGGAGCCGTTTCGGCGTTGCTGATTCAAACCCATGAAGACACGAAGCCCTTGGACGCAAAAGTGATTTACGGTATTGTGGATGGCGTTTACAGCCACTACCGCAACAAGCGGGACATTACATTTTCAGTCCTGATGAGCCCTGTTTATGCTTCGGCGGAGTTGTTGCGGGATGATATGCCAGGTCTGTTAGGCTTCCTAAAAACTGCCATGCTCAAAAAGAGCCATTCCCTCACTTGTATGCCCTCATCACCTCAAAAAGCAGAGGATGCGCCCTTTCCTTTTGTCAGTCAATATCTGCAAACCATTCCCTATCTAATGGAAAAGGATCAAAATTTCTTTATCCGCGAGATTCGACGAATCATCACCCAGGAATTTCGTTGGGATTCCGTTTCTTATTCCGGGATATTGTACCAGGGATGTTCGCTGGTTAATGCCTGCATGGAGCATTGCGCGGGACGGAATGTGGAAATTGAGCCGGATTACGATGTTTTTCTTAGTGCGCTTATGGAGAAAGGGCATCTGCCTGAAGTGGTGGCATACATATGCAGCGTTTGTGATGCCATCCACCTGGCCTATCATAGCGCGCAAATACGGGCAACCGAGGAGGAAACCTCGCAACACAAGGAAAATGTTGCTGCCTATATCCATGAGCACTATATGGAGGACATTTCCCTGAGCCAAATTTCAGCGTATCACCAAATGTCCGACTCTTATTTCAGCAAGTATTTCAAAAAGCATATGAATGTGAGCTTCAACAACTATCTGCATTCCTACCGAATGGAAAAAGTACAAGAAATCCTAAAGGAAAACCCCGGGATCACCATGCAGCGCGCAGCCCAAATGGTAGGGTACAACAGCTACAAAACCTTCTCACGGCAGTACAAGGTCATTTTTGGCTACTCGCCAAAAAACCGTTGAACAGCGCCCATTGAACGAGAGTGTCCCAAAGATAGAAACGGAGGCTCTTCCTTTTTATTTTGTTGGCTTTAGCGCAAACTAACCAACGGCGGAGCTGGTTATGTGATGTGCCCCAAAAGTATGACCAGAAGCAATGTTAGTCGAGTTCGAGAACCGACAGGGAAATCCCTTGTCTCCATGGATGCAATAGACGGTTTTGCCGAATGGCCGTCGAAGGCGGCGAAGCGTTCATCATGACCCTTGAGGGCCAGCCGGAAAACCGTATTTTTTCGATGTTCCTGTTTTACCGCTTTAGCTCCGATTTTTCATCTTCTGCGCGGTGCTCCCCCTGAGATTTTCAACGAAGAGTTCGGCAATATTAAGTTTGTTTTTTCACTTAAAAAAACATCTTGACAAATATATTTATGTTGTGTATATTGACATTAATAAGTGCGGTATCGATTACTCTGACCGACGGGAGGCTCGCCGGTGAAGCAGAAGCTGTCTATTAAAGCTATTTCTGAACTGTCTAAGGTGTCGGTGGCAACCGTGTCACGGGTCATCAACCAGAATGGACGCTTTTCAGCAGAGACGGAGCGTCGGGTAAAAGAAGTGATTGCCCAATATGGGTACGTTCCCAATATGCTGGCCCGTGGGTTAAGAACCAATCAGCTCCCTATCATCGGAATCATCGTTCCGGATATCACCAATGAGTTTTTTGCTCAAATTGTGCTGGATATGCAAATGCTGCTTTTTGATCATGGGTACTCCGTTACCATCTGTAACACTAATGAATCGGAAGAATTGGAACGGATGCATCTGAAAGCCCTGGGTTCTCACAACGTAAGTGGATTGGTCTATATCTCGGGTGGCAGAGGGATTGAGGAAAACGAGTTGGATTTGCCGGTGGTATATATTGACCGTCGGCCGAAAGGGAGGCAGACAACTCGGTCAGTCGTGATCGAGTCCGATAACGAGCAGGGAGGATATTTGGCCACAAACGAGCTGATCCGTTGCGGATGCCGAAAATTGGTGTTGCTGATTGATCAGTTTGGCCCTTCTTCCCGCATGGATCGCCTAAGAGGATATGAAAAGGCTGTTCATGAATCAGCATTGTCCATGGAGGTATCCCTTGTGGAGGTGACATCTGTTAGCTATCAGGATGCCTATGACGGGATCATACGCTATATGGATGCAGGAAAGACTTTTGACGGAATCGCCTGCGGGACGGATTGGATGGCCATCGGGGCCTTGTCGGCCCTTCGTGAAAGAGGGGTGCGAGTGCCTCAGGACGTGCAGGTGGTTGGGTTTGATGATATTAGTACCGCTTCGATCTTTGCCATTCCCGTGACCACGATTCGCCAGGATACCAAAGCCATGGCGAGTTTGGCCGTAGAGCAGATGATGAAATTGTTGGAAGGGCTTCCTGTCGAAAGAAGCCAATGGATTTTGCCGGTTGAATTGGTGAAGCGTTCGACCACAAGGTAGCGTACAGGCATCTCAAGGCGTCACTACCCCAGTGAAATCGTTGAATGTTAGATGGGTAATCGTTACCGCAACTGAATGTTCAAATGTTTAAAACTATCGGCTTGCGTATCTTCGAAAATCAGTAAACGATACCGCAAGTAGATCCAAGGAGGCATTTCCGTGAAGATTCAATTTGCCCCGTCCCTTATGTGCATGGATATTTCCAACATGAAGGAAGAGCTTACGATACTCGGCAATTTTTGTGATTTGCTGCATGTGGATATCATGGACGGACATTTTGTGAAAAACATCGCCCTCTCGCCGGATTTTATGAAGGCTGTTCGTCTTTATACCAAACTGCCCATGGATGCGCACCTGATGGTCACCAATCCCGAGGACTATGTGCAAAAGCTGGCTGAGGCAGGCGCCCATTGGATTACAATCCACATTGAAACGGTTGTTACCAGCGCGTTTCGCACAATACGCAGGATCAAGGCCCTAGGTTGCAAGGCGGGCGTTGCCATATGCCCGGCCACGCCTGTTGTGCATCTTCAGAGCCTTTTGGATGAAGTGGACATGGTTACCGTGATGACCGTGGACCCGGGATACGCGGGTGAAAAATTCATTCCGCAAATGGCTGAAAAGGTAAGGGAACTAGATGCGCTGCGGCAAAAGAATGGCCTTGAGTTTACCATTCAGTGCGACGGTGCCATTGGAAAGGAAACCTACAAGCCGTTGTATGAAGCGGGAGCCTGCGCTTTTGTGATGGGATCCAGCGGGCTTTATTTTAAAAATGACCCTTCAGATTTAGAAGCAAAATGCCGTCGCATGCACAGGGAATTTGCTGAGGCAGTGGGGGTGAAGGCATGAGCGAAAAGCGCATCGTGGGGGTAGATGTTGGTGGCACCAATATCCGCGTCGGGGTTGTGAATGAGCACAGGCAGCTGTTGGAAGAACGCATGTTTGATGCAAGGCTGATTGAAGGAGAAGCCGCCAGCCAAAACCTTCTTGAGTATTTATCGGAGTATATCCAGGGACTGCTTTTTTCGGTAGATGCGATTTCCATTGGGTTTCCTTCCACGCTGGACAGGGAGCGAACCACTGTGATCTCCACCCCGAACTTGGCGGGGTTTGAGAATGTGGCGATCAAGGCCATGTACGAAAAGGCCCTCGGCATACCTGTGATACTGGACAAGGATGCCTGCATGCTGCTTTGTTATGACCTGCACATGAACCATACCCAGAACCGGGGTGTGGTGGTGGGGATTTACTTTGGCACAGGCATTGGCAACAGCATCATGGTGGACGGACGGCCTGTGGTGGGACTAGATGGCGCAGCGGGGGAGCTGGGGCATATTCCTGTGTTCGGGAAGGAGGATCCTTGCAGCTGCGGCTTACAAGGATGTTTGGAGCTGTACGCGGCGGGAAAGGGGTTGGAAAGAATTTGCAGCGAGTCCTTTCCGGAGACGCCCCTTTCCGAAGTGTTTTTGCGGCACGGGAATGCACTCGAACTGGAATCATTTGTACGCAACATCGCTATGGCGGTGGTAACGGAGATTAATATTCTGAATCCGGATTGCATCGTGCTAGGAGGCGGCGTACTTGCCATGAAGGGCTTTCCAAAAGAAGAACTCCGTGCCCATATCAATGCCATGACTCGCAAGCCGATACCGGCGGATACATTGCATGTTGTGTTTTCTACCATGGATCATCCTTTTGGCGGGGTGATTGGTGCGGGGCTGCGGGCCATGGTAGAACTCAACGGGGGAGGGGATCGGGATGATTGCGCTGGCCAGTGACCATGTTGGGCTGGAACTAAAGGTTCATGTGATGGCCTATCTGGATGAAAAAGGCCTTGCATACCAAGATTTTGGCACCTACGACGCCCAACGCTGTGACTACCCGGTGTATTCGTTGAAAGTGGCAAAAGCCGTGGTGGAGGGAACATGCGACAAGGGACTGCTGTTTTGCGGTACCGGGGTAGGTATTTCCTTGGCCGCCAACAAGGTACATGGTATCCGCTGTGTGGTATGCTCGGATCCCTACTCCGCAAGGCTTTCCCGGGAGCATAACGACACCAACATGCTGGCCCTTGGCAGTCGGGTAGTAGGCAAAGACTTGGCGCTGATGATCTTGGATCATTGGCTGGGCGGCGTGTATGAGGGCGGACGCCATGCCCGTAGGGTGCGCCAGATCGCGGAAATCGAGGAAACAGGAGGAATCACCATTGAGTAGCGAAAGAAAAGGCCAGGAGCGGGTGCAGCACCTGATGGGGCAGCTCACCCTGGATGAAAAGCTGCAACTTTTGCATGGCCAGATGTTTGACCCCTATCGCGGCAATCAGGCAGGGTTTGTGCGGGGCATTGACAGGCTGGGTATCCCAGACATTTTCATTTGCGACGGGGAGTCGGGCATCAACACCTCCTGGGACGCCACGGCGCTGCCGGCCAAGGTGGCCCTGGCAGCAACCTTTGATGAAAATGCGGCATATGATTACGGCCAAGAGCTCGGCTTGGAAGCTAAAGCCTGCGGTATGAACGTAGTCCTATCTCCCCGGGTCAACATTGTTCGGGACAATGTAACCGCGAAAAACATGAGCAATGGCGGCAATTTTCAGACCTACAGCGAGGATCCCCTGCTCAACGGCCTCATGGGAGCGGCGGAGGCGCGGGGCACCCAGAAGGATCACAACGCCATCGCCAATTTGAAGCAGATGTTTGGCTCTTCCTCGGGCACAGCCCAGGGCGCGGGTAACTGCATGATCGACGAGCAAACCATGCACGAAATCTATATGAAGCCCTTTGAGGCGGTCATTCGTGCCGGAGTCGGCTGCAACATGACCAATTACAACCAGGTTAATGGAACCTGGACCTACAAATATTTCGACATGACCCAGAAGCTTTGCCGGGATCAGTGGGGCTTTGAGGGCTTTACGGTGGATGATTGGCTCTGCCTGTACGAGCCGGAGGCCATCTGTGGCGGCGTTACACTGGAAATGCCGGGCAGCGATCATTATGACGGAGGCAATGCCAACAGCATATACGGCGAGGCGCTGAAAAGGGCCATGGAGGATCCCAAAAGCCCTGTGAGCCTTCAGGACATTGATCGGGCTGTGGGTTATTATTTGGCCACCCTGGAGCGGTTCCAGATGCTGGATCAGCAGCGGGTGCCGGGCCCCTTGGATGAAGCTGGGAAAAAGCGCGGGGCGGAGGTGGCCCGGGATATCGCCCGGCGAGGCGCCGTGCTGTTGAAGAACGAAGGGGAGATCCTGCCACTGGATCCAAACAAGGGCAACGTTGCCATCATCGGTCCCACTGGCGGGCAGCAGGTGATG
Organism: Eubacteriales bacterium; assembly: GCA_031556815.1. Taxonomy (GTDB): domain Bacteria; phylum Bacillota; class Clostridia; order Christensenellales; family Aristaeellaceae; genus Limiplasma. The sequence continues at coordinate 8,919 of JAVBSI010000037.1, forward strand.
CCCATCTTCAAAGAGTCCGCCTATGGCTTTGCGGAGCGGCGAATCGGCACGGCGGAGGCCCTGCGGCGGGAAACCAACCTGCAGGTATCCTATGCCGTGGGCGAAGATTTGGAGGGTACCCTCATCCCCAACGAATACCTGCGGGATGCCGACGGCGTACCCGGCGGCCTTACCTTGGATGTGGTGGGATATGTATACCCATTGCTGGAAGAAAACAGCCTGGAAGGGCCCTTGCCCAGCGCGAAGCGGGTAGGTAGGGGTGAGGGTGCGGACTATACCGGCCCCCGGGCGCTGCCCGTGCCTCCAGTGCTTACCATTGACCCCGCCCAGTACCCAAATCCTTTCCGTATGCCGGAGCCCTACTATATGTGGACGGGCAGCATCGAAGCCCCGGAAACCGGGCGCTACCGATTGACCATGCACATGTCCATGCCCGGGGTGGAGGTATTTGAACGAAAAGGCATCACCTCCAAGGACATGGCCATCCTTTCAACCGGGAACTTGTATCTTAAGCAAGATGGAGACAAGCGCTACAGCTGCATTGGCGAGGGCATCCGCACCACCATGAACGGCGGCGCGGTACCCCATAGCGAGGTTCTGCCCACCAAGGACGGCTTTAACAACGTAGGGGGCTTCGTGGACCTGGTGGCCGGGCACCGGTATGAGTTCATCGCACTGTCCCGCAGCATTTACAAGGAGCCGGTGGAGGCCCGGCTGTGCTGGGTAACGCCCTCCCAGGCTGCCCGCAATGTGGAGGAAGCGGTGCAAATCGCTAAGGAAGCCGATGTGGCCATCGTGTTCGGCTGGCACAAAACCAGCGAGACCCTGCACTTGCCTGGCGACCAGGAAGCGCTGATTGAACGGGTCGCCGCAGCAAATCCCCGCACCGTGGTGGTGCTCAACAACGGCGACCCGGTGGTTACCCCCTGGGCAGACAAAGTGCCCGGCATTTTGGAAATGTGGTACTCCGGCCAGGAGGGTGCCTTGGCTACGGTGGATGTGCTTTGCGGCCGCTACAATCCTGCCGGGCGGCTGCCTGTTACTTTCCCCAAAAGGCTGCACGACACGGCCACCCATGAGGGCGGGCACCCCGAGCGGTTCAACCGGCCGGGCCGGGTTCATGACAAGGACTGGGTGGCAGACAATGTGGCCCGCTTCACCGAGGGCATCCTCATGGGTTATCGCCATTTCGATGCGCTGAACATTGAACCTGCCTACGCTTTTGGCTTCGGCCTTAGTTATACTACCTTCAAGTACAGTGATCTGGCGGTTACCGCTATCGCGGAGGGGGGCCTTGAGGTTTCCTGCAAGGTTCGCAATATTGGCGACCGGAATGGGGAAGAGGTAGTGCAGTGCTACATTACCCGGCCTGAAACCGTGCCAGACGGAGTGCAGGCCGCACCGCAAGCTTTGGCGGCGTTTCAGCGCATTCCCCTGAAAGCCGGGGAAAGCAAACAGGTGATCCTTAGGGTGGATGCGCAAAGCCTGTGCTATTGGAAGGTGCTGGTGGAAAACAACAAAATGGACGAGGGCGAAGGTTGGGAGCGGCTAACCGGAAAAAGAATCGTTCGCGTTGGCGCTTCCTCACGGGACATCCGCCTGGAGCAGGCGGTAGAAATCCGCTGAGTGCATGGCATCCCTTGGGGATGTAGGCAATAGAAAATCAAAATGAAAGGGAGAACGAACATGAAAAAAATTCTGGCAGTCATCCTGGTAACCATGCTTGTAATGACCACAGTGGCATTCGCCGAGGGCAGCAAAACCGTTAAAATCGGTATGTCCATGGCAAACAACGACGACTTCACCACCCAATTGGAGGCAAAGTATCAGGCAGCTGCAGAAGCGCTGGGCGGCATCGATTTAACCATCCTCAACGCCCAAAGCGACGCCAACAAACAGCTGGCGGACGTGGAAAGCCTGATTTCCATGGGCATGGACGTGATCGTGATCCGCTGCGTGGATGCCGATGCTTCCGTACCCGCCTGTGAAGCGGTTAAGAACGCTGGGATTTATCTGGTGATTGACGGAGCTAGCAGCAACACTGACATCTATGATGTGTTTGTTACCTTCGATCAAATTGAGCATGGCCTGATGCTGGGTGAGTACCTGCAGAAGTGGCTGGATGCGGATCCCTCCCGGGTTGCCAAGATGGGCTACATCTATGGGGTGATTTCCCCTGTGATTGAAGGCCGCCGCAGCGGCATCTTTGAAAGCGCTCCCACTGTGCAAGAGCTGGTGAACGGTGTGGCCAGCTGGTCCGGTGAAAAGGCCATGGCTTTGACAGAGGATTGGTTGTTGGCTTACCCCGACCTGAACGTGATTGCATGCGCCAACGACGAAATGGCTGGCGGCGCGATCCAGGCCATCAACGCTGCAGGCCGTCAGGGCGAAATTCTGGTGCTCGGCGTGGATGGCACCCAAACCGGCCAAGATTACATTCGCAGCGGTGAGATGGCTGCCACAACCTTCCAGGACCTGAACATTCAGGCCAAAGAAATCATCCGCATTGCGAAGGGCCTTGTGAACGGCGAAAAGTTTGACAAAGAATATCAGCTGAAGATGCTCTCTCTAATGACCACCGATACCATTGACGAGATCCTGAGCGCCCAATAAGGCGCGGTACTGCGCGGGCGGTATCCTGGGGTGCCGCCCGCCCTTTTCCAGTGAGGAGTTGTCGCTATGAGCAACGAAATCATTTTTGAGGCCCATAATATCCACAAAAGATTTCCGGGTGTGCATGCGCTTAAAGGCGTTGAACTGCGGGTACGCAAGGGAGAGGTTCATGCGCTGATCGGCGAAAACGGCGCGGGCAAGTCTACGTTGATGAAGGTAATGCTAGGCCAGTATATTCCAGAAGATGGGGAAATGCAGCTGAACGGCAAGGCCTATGTACCGCGTGCGCCAGGTGATGCGTTGGCAAACGGCATCTCCATGATTCATCAGGAGATCAGCCTGGTGCCCACCACGTCCGTGGCTGAAAATATTTGGATCGGGCGGGAAAATCGTTTTTCCAGATTCGGTCTTGTCAATAAAGCTGCCCAGCGCCAGGCTACTCGCGATATCCTTGCACAGCTTGGCCTTGAATGGTTGAAGCCGGATACAGAGGTAAGCACCTTAAGCATCGCCATGATGCAGCTGGTGGAGGTGGCACGGGCATTTTCCTATGATTCAGACATCATCATTATGGATGAGCCCACCTCCGCCCTCACCAATGCGGAAGTGGATAAGCTGTATGGTATCATCCGCGATGTAACCAGTCGAGGGAAAAGTGTGATTTTTATCTCCCACAAGCTGGAAGAAATTTTGACCATTTGCGACCGAGTCACCGTGATGCGGGACGGCCAGTACATTGCCGAGGTGCCCGCAAAGGATACCAATAAAGAGGAACTGGTCAACCTGATGGTTGGGCGTAAGCTAACCGATATGTTCCCGAAGGAACAGGTTGACCTGGGCGAAACGGTGTTCGAGGTGAAAGGGCTGTCCGGCGGCATATTTAAGGATGTCAGCTTTCAGGTGCGCAGCGGCGAGATTTTGGGATTCAGCGGCCTGATGGGCGCGGGGCGTACCGAGATTATGCAGGCGATTTTTGGAATTGATAAGCGGGATGTCGGCATCATTTTGATCGATGGAAAGCCTGTGGACATCCAAAACACCACCGATGCCATTAGGCATGGGCTAGCCATGGTGACGGAAGACCGTTTGCACACCGGCGCCATATATGGCCTCACTGTGCGGGGGAACATTGTCCTGGCCTACCTTCGCCAAATTACGAAGCGGGGCTTTGTAAACGGCAAGCGGGAAAAGCAGGACAGCGATGATATGGCGAAAAAGCTGTCGGTGAAGGCACCATCTTTGGAAAGTGAAATTTCGCTGCTTTCCGGCGGAAACCAGCAAAAGGCCATCATCGCCAAATGGTTGCTAACGCAGCCGGAGGTGCTGATTCTGGACGAGCCCACCCGAGGCATTGATGTGGGGGCCAAGGCGGAGATCTACCGGCTGATCGGCATGCTGGCAAAGGCAGGAAAGGCCATACTTATGATTTCTTCGGAATTACCGGAGCTGATGGGCATTTGCGATCGGATTCTGGTTGTGCATGAGGGCCGCATTGAGGCTGAGTATGAGCGCCGGGACTTTGATCAGGAAGCCATCATGAAGAGCGCTTTCGGTGTGAAATACGAACAGGGGGGAGAACAGTAATGGAAAAAGCGCAAAAACGCACCGGCAACCTGTTGGTGTTCGTGCTTAACAACAAAGCGCTGCTGCTGATGGTGCTAACCGCTATTGGATCATTTTTGCTGACGGGGGGCAAATCCGCAACCGTCGTCAATTTAATGACAGTTGCGCGCCAAATCTCCGTGTTCGCCATCATATCCATCGGCCTTACCATGGTGCTGGCGGCAGGACAGATCGATCTGTCCATCGGTGAGATCGTCAGCCTTTGTGGTATCAGCTACGCGATGATGTATCACGCAGGCGTTCCTATGGTGCTGAACATCCTGATTGTGATGTGCATTGGCATGACCTGTGGTTTCATCAACGCGGGACTTACACGGCTTTTCAACCTGCCGGGATTTGTGCTTACGCTGGCAATGGCGCAGATTTATAAAGGGATTACCTACTTGCTCTCAGACGGTAAAACCATCGGCAGCTTCAGCCCAGCCATGAAGTACATCGGACAGGGCTTGGTGTTTGGGGTGATCCCCATGCCGTTTATCATCATGTTTGTGATGCTGATCGTCGTGATGATTATGCTCAATAAAACCATCTATGGCAGGCAGCTCATTGCCACGGGTGGCAATGTGGAAGCGGCGCGGGTGTCCGGCATCCGGGTCAACATGATTCGGATTTCCGTCATGATGGTGACCGGGCTGTGCGTTGCCATTGGTTCCATCGTGCTAACGGGACGGGTTGCTTCGGCCTTGCCTTCAGCCGGAGACGGGTACGCCATGGATGCCATCGCCGCCGTAGTCATCGGTGGAACGCCTATGCGAGGTGGCAAGGCCAAGGTCATTGGCACGCTGTTCGGTGTGATTTTGATTGGCCTGATCAACAACATGCTGAACCTTACAGGGGTTAGCTCCTTCTGGCAATGGATTTGCAAGGGGGCCATCATCGTGGTAGCCATCGTGCTGGATTCGCTCACGGAGAAATTTCTCAGCAAGCAAAAAGTTAAATGAGACAGTGACATGGTAACGGGACCCTTCCAGTGGTTTGCCACTTGCTACACAGGAGGCAAGCCATTTTTGTTGCGGTTTTTGTGCACCGTGCTAGGTAGTGTCCTCAGTCAATAGGTTGCCCAACGGTCGATGATCTTGCGCATATGTTGACAAAAGTCGGTACGACGAGGTGTAATCGCACAGCTTTTGGGCGGAAAAAAGCATCTCCAAACAATTTGCGCTACTACACCAAGGTGCAGAAGCTCATTGTTTCGAGGCGCGAATCATAATTTGCGATGCGAACGTAGACTATTCCCCGCCTGCTGCCGCTAATGCATCTGCTAATAGCCCCTGATCAATGTACTAGCATTGGGGGATTATGTAAATTACTCAGATAAATAATGAATGATCAATTTTTGTGGCATTACAGCCATGGACGCATTGTGTGACGCAGGGGAGTAAGCCAAGAAATTAGATCATTTAACTCCTAAGCGGTAGGCCATGGGTTCGAATCCCGCCGGGAACGCCATCTGCGAAGTCGAAGCCCTTGAATTGATTGGGTTTTCGGCTTCGTCTTTTTGGTGCACCCCCGTATGACAAATCGGGGTTGCGGGCGAGTGCCGTAGCAATCGCATTTGCGTCCAATGGGGGTGTCGGCTGCGCTGCGGGCATGGCCAGTGCGGTTGCCACCCTGCCTTTCTCCTTCCCGCCCTGCCGCGGGTAGGAGTTCACTTGCCCATAGTGGTGTCATGCCATAAAAAGAGGCGGCATAAGGGAACCCGCCTATGCCGTCAAAGAGTGACCCTATGGTTATACGCTTCGATTGAGACGCCATGGAATATCTCCTTTTCGATTCCATTGATACAAAAGCCCCTCAACGGCGATATCTGACCGCAGAGAGGCCTGTAGAAATGATGAAAAAGTCAACGGCTTTTTTTGTGTTATACTGTTACCAATGGCATGGGGCTGGTGTTACCGGCTTCTATATCCAGGCCGCCAAAATATGCAAAAGGAGCGTTGTCTATGCGAAAGAGGTTATCCATTGGGGTTTTTGCTGTTTGTTTGGTGCTAGCCTTTGGCGCATTCGCTTTCGCCGCCGAAACCGGTTCGGAAATAAACAATTTTATGAGACTTTATGGGTATGAGGTGCCACAAAGCGTTTTGGACGATATGCATGCAGCGTTTTCTCCTACGACGATTGATTGTGGGGATGTAAAAGTCACGCTTTCCGAGATGCTTTATGATGGACGCATGCTCTATACCGCCGCGCATGCCGTGCCTACCGACCCTGACGCTGTGTTGCTGATGCCTGGCAGCGCGTTCCTAGAAGATTTTGTATCTGGAGGATACCAAGAGAATGAGCGCGATGACAATCGCACATTTTTGGATGCAGCCAGGGAAGATGGCAAGCGGCTGCTATGCGTATCTGTATACCCGAAAGAGTTTGACGCGGTCGGCGAGTGGTTTAGCGATCATTTTCAGAGGGCGAACAACGTATCCGTTCTGTATAGCGGGGCAAATATCTCCTCCGGGGACGGCCCGATTTCAGTAACGTTGAAAATCGAGATATACGAAGTTGATACGATTACTGGTGAATACGGTTCGGCCCCACTGGAAGAAGCGTCCCTTAGCACAACCATTAAAGCGCTCACGCCCATGGAAACAAAAAGATATACCCGTCAGGCTGAAGAAGAAGCTCCGTTTCATGCGGTGGTGTTGGTGAAAACCGGACTCACGGTTTACCTTGACCCGGAGATGAAATCAGAGGATGACATTTTCCACGACTATACCGTGATGGATGCCTCCGGCGAAGCATATGGAGAGGGTGCGCCACCATACGCGAATACCTGTACAATGGACCAGCTTCCACATGAACTGTACATTCTGGTGGACGGTAACGATACACCGCTTTTGCTGACTGCGGAGCAGTAATCTATACCATAAAGCAAGCAGCCAGAAACATCATCAATATGCTCATAGGTGATCTGCGAAGAACGATCCTTCCGCCTTTTTCCAGATGGGCGGCAATCAGCATCGGCATGGCGTTGCGGCGTTAAGTAGCCACGGTAGTTTGCAGGGCACTTTGGAAGGGAATGAAGCGGTACATACATGCCCCGGGAGAGAGTACTCGAAAAATATCATCCAGCGCCTCTTCCTTTCCGTCTTTGGAAAGAACGCAAAATCGTTGACCGGCCTTTTTTCTTCCAGGGACAGTTGCGCCAGGGTTTCCTCTACCCAGAAAACGGCCTCATCCTTATACGCAATACTGCCGGATGTGGCAGATTGCCCGCCCATAAAGGCCGCGAGCTTCAACACCGACTTTCTTGCGCTGCTTGGCAGGTAATCCTGCGGCAGGGTAAAGAAGGCTAGAAAACAGGTTCGTGAGGGAGTGCCTCGCCGTTTTGAGAGGCACTCCGATTCCTATGGAAATATTTTGCTTTTGACGATCGTTTAAAAAGGGGAGGGGATTGCTCTACGTATGATCACAACAAGGAGGGGATTGGATTGAAACATGTTTTTGGATGGACGATGGCGCTGTTGGCGGCCCTCGCAACACTTCCACAATCCGTCGCGTTGGGCGAGGGAGAAAAGTACTATTACAATCCCCAAGGAGGGGCCTATTATCATGAACGGAAGGACTGCCCTACGATTCATGAGAAGTATTGGAGCAACATGCAAGAGATCACCTCTGCGGAACGAGCGGAAGGATCATTTCAAAGCTTGAAACGATGCCCCAAGTGCTTCTCAGATGGTGAGCAAATGGCGCCTTTGGTTACGCCGGAGAATCCTTATTCTATGCACTTTAGAAGTGAATACGATACTGCTGACGACGTGATGATCAACACCGCTGGGACGTATCGCGCGGGAGAGTCGCTGAAGGCAGGGATTTATACTGCACAGGCTGATGGGCAGTGCCAAGGCGATGTAAGCATTGAAACCCCGGACAAGAAGGCTTTGTATCGTTATCCTCTGCAAGGGGAGGCAAGCTACACCTTTTATCTTGGGGAGGGCATGTATGTTGGTTTGCCCGAACATTGCCGTTTACTAAAGCTTGCATTTGATCCGCAGTTCCAGAACGATCAGGAGAAAGTGTCTATTCGCCAGAGCCGCTATATGACAATGGTAGGCATTCCCGGAAGAAACTACGTTGTGACCAATCTGCAGGGTGAAAATGGGTATTTTGTTGTATCCTCCATGGAAGCGGAGCAGGGGAAAGAACAGCCTGTTCGGGTGGATGTTTCCAATGGCACGACGGTTCAACTCAATCTTCGCGATCAGTATGACGTCTTTGTGGAATTTGTAAACTGTGTGGTTTGGCCCAGTGAAGAAAGCGAAGGATGATGGCTGTGTTCCAGCCACACAAACCGACAATAACCCCCGGCATTTGCCGGGGGTTCAGTATTCACGCAGGAGATAGGCTACCTACCCTGTTGATTGTAAGCAGAAGTTGCCCTAATCCTTTTGCGGGAAGATACTGAGCCTGAACAGGAACCAAGACGCTAGCGGCGGCGGCAAGTGAGTTAATCGTAGCATTCCCAGCGAGGGCATGCAGTCCAGCAGCACATGGTCATAATTGCGTTTTACAATATCCAAATACTGCTTCAAAGCCTTTTCCCGGCTCATAGCATTCACCAATGATACCTCCATGCCGGAAAGCTCTATGCTGGCAGGCATCAGATCAACGCCTTCCTGGTGACGCAAGTTTCCTTCCCTGGGGTCAATGGGGGCAACCACAAGGAGCTTATTCATTATTTGAGGAAGGGTCACGGGGATTTGATCGGGTTGTGCATGCCCAAGGCTCCCTGTGAAAGACGCTGGAGGATCAGCATCCACAAGCAACACACGCTTTCCCTCTTGTGCCAAGCCGATGCCGAGGTTGGCGCAGGTGGTTGTTTTGCAAATCATGCCGTTGGAAGCGTTGGCTAAGAAGAGTACATGCCTATTCCAACGAAAGCCCTGAAGGAAGGAGGATTCGTACCTTGATAATTGCATATTAGGATAAGTGGGGGTATTATGAAGAGGATTGTATATACGGATCGGCGTTTTGCCATGTATCGCCGGTAGGGGATCATGGTTCTAATGTTCTTTGGAAAATCAACAAAAAGGAGGAACCCCTATGCGCAAACTGTTTGTTATCCTGCTGCTGGTTGCCCTGTGCCTGCCCCTGGCTGCCCATGCCCAAGTCCTGACCTACGTGGACGAGAACCTTAAGCTGCGCTTTGACCTGCCGGAGGGCTGGGTGCAGGGTGAGAGCGGCGACATGATCGCCTTCGCCGACCCGGCGGAAAGCGGCGCCATCCTCATCTCGGCCACCGACACCATGGTGACCCCGGAAATGATTGAGGGGTTTTCGGTTGAGATCGTCAAGGAGTGGGTTGAGGAGCAGGGCGGCGGAGGGTACGCCAACATCCAGCCGCTGCTGTTTTCCAAGACCACCGACGCCGCCGGGAACATGTTCGTCCTCGCCTCCTGCGGCTATATGTACGAGGGCACGCCGTTCATCTATTCGCTCTACGCCTTTACAGCCGCTGATGGCACCTTGGGCGCGGTGATTGGCATCGCCATCAACAACGAGGCCGGCCAGGTCACCCTCAACTGGCTTGACCAGATGATTGAGGATAACATCCCGGCGGATGTGCTGGCGGAGTTGATGGAGGTCGTCGAGCCGATGAAGTAGGAGGCATGCCATATGAAAAGGATCGCGTTTGCTCTGGCCCTCTTGACCCTCTGCGTGGCTTGCATGGGCGCCGCCAATGCGGGGGACGCAAAGATCCGGGCCAACGAGATGCGGCGGACATACACGCAAAGCGAGGCGCTGCTGGCCCTGCGGTACGATTTCACGTTTTACTCCGGCGGCCCGCACCCCTGGGATACCATCGCCGCGCAGCACTATGATCTGCGCACCGGCGCGCCCGTGCCGCTGGAGGCGCTGGTGAAGGATCCACAAGC
>JAVBSI010000005.1:0-71458 GCA_031556815.1 Eubacteriales bacterium
GCGAGTTCTTCAGCAAAAACTCGATCGTCAGCGACACGTCCGCCCCTCGCGGCAGGCTGTCCCCGTCCGATACCGCCACCCCATTGTATTTCATTGTTACAGCGATGCTCTCCGACCAGTCCATTAGCTCCTGGTCCCCCACCGCCATGGGCGCCACTACCCCCTCGCCCTCCTCGTGAGCCTCAAATTCAAACTCGTTGCTCACGATTTCCATGGTCTGTGGCTCCGGCGACGTTCCTTCCGCCCAGGATGGCGGCATGGAGCTTAACAGAGTCATAACGCACATTGTTAGGCTGACAAAAACTCGCACGCCCCGTTTGATCCCGCTTGCTCTGGCTTGTATGGTCATGACACACATCCCGCTTTCCGCTCGCTTGATGATCTACTATCAATGTTATTTTCCAAAGAGAACGCAACATTCTGATACATGTCTATTGTATTATGGCAGAAATTTCCTGTCAAATTTGTAATCGTAATGTAATGATTGTAAAGCCTTTATTTTTCAATGCTTCCAGAAATTACCAGTAATATCTTGGGCCCCTTTTCTCTTTTTCATGAACGCAGTTAAAAAAGTGCACAAAAACACGCTGGTCAAATTGTGCAAAACGGATTCCCCCTGTGATTATTTTGCAGGAGGGTGACTTCTGCCGCAGTACGGTTCGCCAAAGTGCAGCGGATCGCATACAAAACGATGCCCCTACGTCTTTACAGGGGTTTTAATCGATTTCCTTTCACAAAGCCCTTGCCAAACAAACCTTCCTTGTGTATAATACAACCGTTGTTCTTCTCCATCATGTTGCCTTTGCTCTTATAGCTCAGTCGGCAGAGCGCGTCCTTGGTAAGGACGAGGTCACCAGTTCGAATCTGGTTAAGAGCTCCAGAAAGCCTCTCCCCTCTACGGCGGGAGAGGTTTTTTAACGCCTCTCTTAACGTCTTCTTTATGAGATATATCGTTGTGACTGAACGATCTTTGCGGAAAAATGGCTTGTTTTGAACGCGTTCTTGACGGACTCGTCGATTTTTATTAACGCTTTCTGAACGAAAGGGATAAACAATCAAAAAATGCCCCCCAGCCATGGGCCGCAGCGGCATCTTCTTAACGGGACATCAGCATTCCTTCCTCAGAGGGCTAGCTTTCGGGTCTCCAACTAATATCGCTTTTCCGTGGCTTCCCCCAGGGAAAACGTTTTGCGGGGCAATACCCCCTGATGCCTCACGGTGTCAAACAGTTCGCTTTTTTCCGGCTTGGGGAGCAAAAACCCTACCATGTCGGCCTGGGCGGCCAGGACGCGTACCGCATCTTCGCCATGCACGTAATCCAGGCCCGCGCTGGGGTGAAGGGGCAGCCAATCATCCAAAAACGCTTGTAAAATCCCTACCGCCAACCTCTGGGGCGAGCCTTCCACGCCGAGGGTCACTTCCTTGCCTTCATAGACACAGCGGATCTCCTGGCCACCCTGCTCCCCAGCCAAGTTCATGCCATGGTTCTGGGCATAGGTCTCCCAATCGTCTAGCAAATCATCTCCATCATAGCCTGCCACCACCCGGTGGATGGGCTCAAAAACAAGAGCATCATCATGGATATTCTCCAGCTCCACCAGCGCAAAACGGGCAGGATGCCCCTCCTGCTGAGCCGGGGACAGGCGGGGCTTAAGCTCCTCCCAGCATGCCTTGGCTGCGGCCAGGCTGTGGTTTCCATCCCCAACGGCATACAAAAGCGGTTTCTCTTCCTTTAGCTGGGCTCGTAACGTGCCCAAGGCCGTCAGTACTGCCTGGATGTCCGCAGGCTCCGTAACCGCATATCCGGTCACATGGCCGCCGTCCATCATCAAGGGAAAATCATACAGCTTGGCCAATGCATCCCTTTTTTGGTAGATCGGCTCCACCACAGAATCCATAGGGTCGTCCAGCAACATCAGCACATGGCTCATCTCCAGAGCAGCATCCTGGCGTACCCGAAGGCGCGGGGCGATGCGCTCCAGGATGGTTCCCTCGGTGGCGCGGATCAGCGTTTTGCTATCGGGTCTGTAATCATACCCCTCCAGGTCTATCAGCACCACCAATCCCACCCGGGCGCCATTGCCGGTACTCCGCTCCGTCAGTATAAAGCCCTCTTTCACCTTGCTCTCCACCAGGCCTTGGGCAAGGTAGCGCTCCATCTCCTGATGCAGCGCCGGGATGCGCCGCGCCGCTTGGTCTAAATAACACTCCGGCAATATCAACTTGTATGTACTTGGTTTTTGGCCTACCAGCATTTCCACCTGCTGCCAATACTCCTGCTGGGAGGTAAACTGATCGCAGGCCACACAGGCCCACGCGGTCCAGTCCACATCCCCTCCAGGCAACAAAAATTCTCCCGGCTTGAGAAATAGCTGGGGGGTATCCAACCGCAACGCCTCCTTACCTTTTTCACATAACTGGGTTTCCCGCTGGCAGCAGCCCTTACCGGGCCCGTATGGATTGCAGTGCTTTGCGCAGGCTGTTTTCCGTTTCTCCGGGCCTTATCTTACGGGCCAGCAGCACCAAAACCTCATCGTTCTTTCCGTTGCTAAGGGTGGCCAACGTCAACAGCCGATCCGAATGCCTCATGTCCACAGGAATCTCATAGAGTGAGCGCTGCCTGGCGGCAACCACATAGCTTTCCATCTCCGCATCGCTGGAAAAGGAAGGATGCCCCGCATAGTCGAAGTAGCTGGGAGAAGAGGCGTCGCTGCTGGCCACGATCACCGCCACCAGCACATACTGGCCCTCCTCATACAAGGTATCCAGCTGCCAAAAGGCCTGCTGCTGCACAAAGGCCACACCCTGATCCCGATAAGCCCACAAGGGCTGGAACATGTTTCCCTCCACCAAGCTTTGCCCTCGCAGCAGCAGGTTCTCCGGCGGGCGCTTGATCTGGCAGGCCTCATCCACAAACACCGCCCCAGAAGCGCTGAAAGATCCATTGGCCTTATGGGTGAGGTAAAAGGTATTATTGCGTTGCACCACGATTTCATCCACCAGGCCTGGCAATATCAAATGCCCCAGGATGTCCGGGTTCTCCTTGCAAAGTTCCACAAACGCTTCCATCACTTGATTGTGAGGATTGTCCGCATACTCGATTGCCTTGGTGCGCTGGTTCTCCCCCGTCGAGACCTCCGCGGGCGGGGTCTCTTCCGGTTGTTGAACCGCCGCCGCCTCTTTCACGCTCTGCCCCATGGGGATCATGGGCGAGGGTGTGGGCGTGGCGACGACCACCGGCGTGGCGGTGGGCACATAGGTCTGCCCTGGAGGGGGGAGGTCTACCCGGGTGGCGTCATGGGCCAACTCCACCCCCGCTATGGCATAGTATTCGTCCCGAAGGGCTTTCATTTCCTCTTCGTTTTGCAGCAGGCCTACCACGATCTGCCCTACCTGCACCACGCAAAACACCAGCATCACCGTCACCAACCCAGTGGCCATGATCCGCAGCAGGCGAGGGCGGGTGGTCTCCGGGTTCGGATTTTTGGCAAAGGCCTCCGCCAGCTTCCCCTTGATTTTCTGGCCAACCGTCTCTGTTTGGGGCTGTTGCCTTGACATGGGCTCAAGGCCTGGGTAGGGCTCCGGCGGCAAATCCTCCTCCAGCGGCTCCCATTCCTCCCGGGTCCATTCCGACAGAGGAGAGCTATCCTGCCAGCCTTCTCCCATCTCTTCCTCCCAGTCCTGAAAGGACGGGCTGGGTTGATAGGGGACCGGCTGCTCTACGCCACGCAAATAAGAGGGAACATAATTGGCAGGATAGGGGTGCTCTTCCACGGACTCGGCTTGCTCTGCCCCACTTTGCACCTGTGCCCAGTAGGCCTGTTGGTAGTGGCCCAATTCCTGGGCGCCGTCCTCCTCCCGGCTGTGGGAAACCGGAGGCGCGGCCCATTCGGTTTGAGAGGGCGCCTCCACTGGCACTTCTGCCGACGGCGAAAAACCATAGCCATACCGCTGTCCTGGCCGCATGGGCGGCAAGGCAGCGGAGCTTCTGGCGTGGCTCCGGGGCGTGGGCTGGCGCAATCTATCCGCCGCAGATATAGGCGTGTACAAGCTGTTGGCAGGAGAGCTCGGCGGCGTATCCTCCCACTCATCCATGGCCTCCGGCTCGGTGTCATAAGGGTCGGCAGCATCATAGGGCCCAGCTGCAGCCTGGTCTCCCCCGTGCATGAGCTCACCTCCCCCTTCATTGAATGTGATGGGAAATTTATACGGCTTTCCAACGTATCATTTTATCAATTGAAACAATAATTGTCAATTCTTGTCTGGACTGATCAACGCCTTGAGCCATGGAAAACCGGGGACTTTCGCCCGAAAGCCCCCGGTTACGCTCCTAAACGCTTCGCCATGCACTCTTTACGGCAAGCGGTACGTGACAAGTACTGTGGCCTCCACAGTGAGGGTGCCGCTCATGATCGGCGTGCTTGCGGCAGTATCCATCATGGATTTCATATAAACGCCTCCGCCATATCCGCCGCCCTGCTCCACCAGCTCTTCCAGGACGCCCAGCTGGCAGCCCGCCGCCTGGGCCATCAGCCCAGCCTTGCGTTGCGCTTCTTTCACAGCCTCCTGCAGGGCCTTGTCATATGCTTCCCCCCGCTTGGTGCTGTCAAAGGAAATCCCATAGTTTTGGTTGGCTCCGGCCTCCACGGCCGCATCAAGGATCCTGCCGATGCCGCTCAGATCCCGCAGGGTCACCTGCACGCTATTCTCCACGCGGTAGCCCGTAGCCTCGCCCTCACTTTGCGGGTAGGACAGGGATGCATGATCGCTGCTATAAACTGGGTACACGCTGAAATGGCTGGTTTGGATGTTCTCTTTGGCGACCCCCGCCTTTTCCAGCGCCTCCAGCAACGCGGTCATCTGAGTGGCATTCTGTGCTTGGGCGGCGGCCACGGTTTCCGAATAGCTGCTTATCCCCAGCACAGCTGTGGCATAGTCTGGCTCGATCATGACCTGAGCGGATCCTGTGGCCGTCAAGACCCTGTCCTCGGATTCCTCCGCCAGTGCCACCGGCAGCGCTGACAGCATCAAAAGCGCGGCCCATAGTGCGATCCATTTTCTCATTTTGCCTCATCCTTTCCATTTTCTTCGGCCTGTCCCTTCTTTTTGCGACGGTACAGGATCCTCCACACCACGATGCCCACCAAAACCAGGGGCGCCAGTACCGGCAGTGCCATGGTGAGGAAGACCAGCATATTCTGGAAAAACCGCCCAATGCCCTCCAAAGAAGCGACAAGCCCGCTGGCCAGACGCTGCCCCAGGCTCACATCGGTCTGGGCAGCGCTTTGCGCCGGGGTTTCCTCCTCCAGCTGCACCTCCACCGCGCTTAGATCCACATCCTTGTCGATGGTGCGCAAGGCGGTCTCGCTTTGATCAATCTGATATTGGGTCTCCGAGATTTCCCTTTCAATCTCCAGCAGGTCTGACACATCTTCCGCCTTGACCAGCAGTTGTTGCAGCCGGGCCATCTTCTTGCGCAGATTTTCCGTGCGAAGGGCGGCATCTGTGTACTGCACCGTTCTGTCTTCGCTTTCCTCACTGAGCGAGGTGACCCGGCCGATGCCGCCCATACCGGCGAGGAATTCATCCAGCTTGTCACTGGGAACACGCAAGCTGTAGGCTGCCGTTCGATAAGGGCTCCAGTCGTTTTCAGCTTGGTACAGACTTTCCACATAGCCGCCAACAGACGCCAGCTTTTCCAACAGGGCTTTTTGCGCGTCCTCCAATTGACTGGTAGCCAGTGAAATGCTGGCATAGCGCACCCGTTTCTTTTCCCCCGCATTGTCTTGAAAGGCAGAGGATACATTGCCGCCGCCCGTCGATGCTTGCAGATCATAGCTCTCCATCTCTGGTGGGGCAGCATCAAGCGCGAGGGGCATGGCCATGGGCACATCGGCTTGGCTTAGCGCCGTGTCCGCGGGCATTTTCTGCAAGGAATCGGGTCCCTTAACCCCCAGCTCACTTCCTCCCGTCCATAATGTGCCCGCCACCAGCACCATCGCTGCGAAAGCGGGTACCGCCACCTTCCAAAAGCGGCTGCTTGCAACTCGTTTCATAGGGATTACCTCCTCTCTTTGCATGGCGGTGCGCCAGGCCACGTCAAAGCCCTTGGGCGCCCTGATCTGATAAAGGTCGATCAGCGCTTGCTCCAGCGCATCGCCAGGTTTGCTCTCCCGGAGACGTTTCATGGGCTGACCTCCCCTCTGCTCATTAGACGAGCGATTCTTTCAAAAGTTCCCTGGTTTTTGCAAAGAGCCTTATTCCTCATGGTACATTTCCTGCAACCGAGCCTTGGCACGGCTTAACTTGCTTTTCACAGTTCCCTCCCGCATGCCCGTGGCCCGCGACAATTCCTCATAGCTGTAGTTTTCGCCATAGCGCAGGTTCAACAAAATCTGTTGATCTTGTGGCAGCTTGGCAATGGCCACCAGCAGCCTTCGGGCTTGCTCCGCTTTTTCGTAGGCCGTCTCCGGCGTATCCCCTTGGGCTTCCAGCTGGAAACCCTCTTCCTTCATCTGTTCCACGGAGCCGGTCTCCCGCTTCTTTTGCGACTTTTTGAGCATATCCAGGCAGATGTTATGAGCGATTCGGTATAGCCAGGCGGCTACACCGCCGCTGCCCACGAAGCGAGGAATGGCGCGATAGGCCCGCAGCATGGTCTCCTGGGCCGCGTCCTGGGCGTCGGCCTGCCGCCTTAACAGATAGAGGCAGTGCCGGTACACCATGTTGGAAAAGGGCGTGCAAAGCTCTGCGAAAGCATCCCCGTCGCCCGCACGGGCCCGCCGGAGCAGTTCCTCTTGCATGTCCATAAGCCATTCCTCCTTGCTTCCCTTGCTGCGCCCGGATGCCTGTTTGGATTCAAACGAGGAATGCACCGGTCTTGTTCCATCGCTTGACAAGGGCAAAAAAAACGATATAGAATAACGTATCTTCACAAAAAGGAGTCTTGTCATTGACCATCATTGACGCCCATGCCCACGTCTATCCCGACGCCATCGCCCAAAAAGCCGCCAATTCCATCGGTTCCTTTTACGATATCACCATTTGTTGCGATGGTTCCCTGTCCACCTTGCTGGAAAGGGGTGACCGGGCCGGCATCTCCCGCTTTTTGGTGCAGAGCGTGGCCACCTCCTGGGAACGCGTGCAGAGCATCAACAACTATCTGATGCGTACCGTAGCCGAGCATTCGGATCGGCTACTCGGCTTTGGCGCCATGCATCCCAGCCACCCAGACCCCCGCACGGAGCTGCTGCGCATTCAGGCCGGTGGCCTGCGCGGCATCAAACTGCATCCGGATATCCAGCAGTTTCCCTTGGACTCCCCCAAGACCATCGCCCTGTATCACATCTTGGCGGAGCTGAAGATGCCCGTCTTGGTGCATCTGGGCGACCCCAGGTATGCCTTCAGCCATCCGGTTCAAATGGCGCGTGCCATGGATGCTGTGCCCGGTTTGAAGGTCATCGGCGCCCATCTGGGGGGGCGCTCCCTCTGGGACGAGGGCTGCGCTGCTCTGGCCGGACGGCCGGGTCTTTGGGTGGATTGCAGCGACTGCATGTTTGCCATGCCGCCGGAGCAAGCGGCCTCCCTGATCCATCGCTATGGAACGGACCGGGTGTTTTTTGGCTCCGATTACCCGGTGTGGGATCCTGCACGGGAGGTGGAGCGCTTTATGGCCATTCCCCTCCGCCCGGCTGAACAGGAGCAAATCCTGCACCAAAACTTTGAAAGCTTTTGGGAAACCCTTGCATAAAGCAAATTCTTTTAAAAAGTCAGTCCTCCTTGCTCCGCAGGCTCCCCAACAGACCCATGGGCAGAATGCTGCGCAACGCCTCCGCCGCGCCGGTGCTAAACAGCTTTCCCAACATATGTTTCACGCTTTTGCGCACCTGGGGATTCAGCTCCCGCAGGGCTTCCAGCATTTTCAAAGAGCTGTCCCGCCAGTCCTCCACCAGGCCAGTGACGGTGTCCACCTGGGCGGCCGCCAACACCTGGTAGAGGGTATCCACCAGCAACCGCCGATCCTCCCTGCCCATTCCCGCCAGCCAGGCATGCAGCGTTTCATCCGTCATGCGCCCGGTGCGATCAACTCCCTGCAGGGTTACAAATGCGCCATCCTTAACCTGCCAGGTCATCGCATCATGCTGCAATATGCCCACAGACTTGCTGTGCACCACCGTATAGATGGGATGATAATACAGCAGCATACCCACCACGCTGCTTTGCGGAAGGTAGCTTTGGATGCGTTCCTGTACCAACGCATACCCCAGGCTGCTTAAGGTCGCCTCGTCCAGGCCCGGACCGTCAAAGCAGTATACCCTCCGGAGGCGATCCCGGGTAGCTCCGTCCACCATGGTCCCCGCATAAACTGCCAGGTTGCCTCCCTTGCTGTGCCCACAAAGGGACAGTCCGCGACCGCTTTGCCCGGCGATGAGCTGCACATATTCCACCGCTTCCTTTTGGGAGGGCACGGTCATAAAGGACATGTTCAGATCTTCCTTCCAACCGGCCAGGCTCCAGTCCGTCCCCCGGAAAACCACCACGGTCTGCCCACTGGGAAGATCAAAGGAGCAAGCGCAAAACTGCATCTCCCTTTCCGGGTCGATACAGTTACGGTAGTGGTGGACCTTCCAATCCTGGTACCTGGGCTGTGCGGCGCAAACCTGGGTGAGGGCAAAGCGTTTCTTTTGAAAAGGGTCGCTGAACCCGTTGGGATGGGTCCGCTGTAGATGCTCCCAAAGCTCGAGGATGGTCCCTTCCTGGCCCATGTCCAGCAAGCCCTCCATGGGCATATAAACGATCTGGGACAGAATCAATCCATCAATTGCATCAAAGGGCCTTTCTTCCAGCGTTTGTATCCCTATGGCTTGGGCGTGGTCAAGGGCGTTTGGCACAGATCATCCTCTCGTTCCGGATCTATTTTCCGTCTTTTTCTAGGCTACATCAAGGCTTATCCAATCCCAACCAATTATAGCGGATTGAGCCTGGAAAAGCAATCTGCCGCCAGGGCCGGGGTCTTGTGCGCGCATTTGCGGCAGCTTGAAAAAGATGGGATTTGGGCGTATACTATGCACATCTTCGCTTCGAAAGAAAGGAGCCTTTTCGATGAAAAAGCTTGTTGTCCTCCTGTTGACTTTGACGCTTTGTTTTGGCGCCACCTTTGCGCTGGCTGCGGAATATACGGCGTCTGCCTTATATACCATCACCTATGATGACGCCGTTTTCACGCTGGATACTTCCTATGCGGATACCTCAAGCGAGGGAGAGCGCTGGCTGTTTTCCCTCACTCACGACAAGATGGTGGTGGAGGGCGTCCAAGAGCCCATCCAAGGGGAGGAAAGCCTGGACCTGCTCACCGCCACCCCGGAGGCGTTGCAGGAGTATATTGACGGCGTGTACGATTATTTTGCCGATCAATGTCCGGAACTGATTACCACCATCAAGACCACCCGGGAAGGCGTCCCTTTTTATGTGTTCAGCCTGCGGGACGAGGAAGGCACCTACTATTATGCGGAGACCATGGTCAAGGGGATGAGCCTGGGTTTTTACGCCTATTATACGGATGTGGATGCCGACGACGCGCTTTTGGACGCGTTGACCCAACTGCTGGAGACCTATGTGCCAGCGGCGGCATAAGCCAGGCGGTTGCTGCAATATAAATGCCAGGGAATGGCTCGCGCACTTGTCAAAGCTCACACCTCCGAGTCGTTTTGGGCTTCGCTCCAGTGGCCACTGAACGCCGCTTCCCTACGGCGCGCTTCCCTTCATGCCCTTCAGAATCCCTTTATGGAAAGCCCATAAAATGGGTGTTTCAAAAGTGGATTCAGGGGCCCTGTTTGGCAACACATTCCCCGATGGAGCGCAGGGGTTGCACCCTTGCGCAGAGGCCCAATAACACACAAGGGCGGCGGAGCAATGCTCCGCCGCCCTTGTGTGCTACATGTCCCCGGACGGCTCCGCCAAAGCCTTCCGCAGCAACGCCAGAAGCCGTTCCGGTTCCGCCTTGCCGCCCGTCAGGGCCATAGCCTTCCCCATCAGCGCGCGCTCCACATTGGTCTTGCCCTTGCGGTAGGTTTCCACCATACCGGGGTTCTCCGCCAATGCCTGCCGCGTGGCGGCGCACAGCGCCATTTCATCCGTTAGCATCAGCAGATCATGAGCCTGGGCATAGGCCTGCGGGTCGCAGTCCTGCTGAAACATCGCTCCCAGTATGGCTTTTCCGGTGGAGCTGTTCACCTGGCCCTGGGTCAGCATATCGCTTAGGGCTGCCAGATGTTCCGGCGCAATGAGCAGGCTGTCCCTGTCCCGTTGCCCCGTGTAAGCCGTATCCCGCAGGGCCAACTGAGCAAACACCTCCCCCAACAACAGGTTGGCCACCGCCGTGGGGTTCTTGGCTCTGCTGGCAGCTTGCTCAAAATACTCCGCCAGCCAGCGCTCCGCCGTCAGTTGCTCGGCGGCGTAGGCGGAAACCCCATAGGCCTTCCGGCACCGTTCCTGCCAAACGTCCGGCAGCAAAGGCATATCGGTCCGCAGGGCATCCAAGTCTGCCTGGGTCAGGCAGATTTCCTTCAGATCAGGGTCCGGAAAAAAGCGGTAATCCTGGCTGGTCTCCTTCCGCCGCATGGCATAGGTCCGCCCGGTTTTGGGGTCAAAGCGGCGGGTCTCCTGCAGGATGATCTCACCTCGCTGCAACGCTTCCACTTGCCGCGCTGCCTCGGCCGCGACGGCCCTTTCCACGCTTTGAAAGGAATTCAGGTTTTTGATTTCCGTGCGTACCCCCAAGGGCTGGCCGTGCTTTCGTACGCTCAGGTTGACATCGCAGCGCAGGCTGCCCTCGTTCATCTTGCAATCACTGACCCCCGCATAGACCAAAATGGACCGCAGCTTGCGCAGATAGGCCACAGCCTCCTCCCCGCTGCTGAGCTCCGGCCGGGAGACAATCTCCACCAGCGGCACGCCGCAGCGGTTCAGATCCAGCAAGGTACCGTCCGTTTCCTCGTGGAGCAGCTTGCCCGCGTCCTCCTCCATGTGGATGCGGGTGATGCCGATGCTCTTTGTTGTTGTTCTGGTTTGGATTAAAATCTCGCCCCCTTCACAAAGGGGCTGGAAATACTGGCTGATTTGATAGCCCTTTGGTAAATCCGGGTAAAAATAATGTTTGCGGTCAAAGCGGCTGTGAAGGTGAACCCTGGCGCCCACGGCTAACCCCGTCAAGGCGGCCATGCGCACCGCCTCCCGATTGATCACCGGCAACGCGCCTGGCAGCCCCATGCATACGGGACAACACTGACTGTTGGGTTTCCCTGCGAAGGCCGCGCTGCAGCCGCAAAACAGCTTGCTTTTGGTTCGCAGCTGCACATGGGTTTCCAGCCCGATCACCGTTTCATAGGATGTTTGCTGGCTCATGGCTCCTTGCCCCCTTCCAGCAGATCATAGGGATGCATGCCCATGGCGACCGGATACGCCCGCTCATAGGCATTGGCCATGGCCAGCAACCCCGGCAGGCTTTCCCTGGGCCCGGTGAGGCCCATGCCCATGGGCAGGCCCGCCACCAGCGCGCACGGCAACACCAGCGCCGGCAGCCCCAGCAAGCTGACAGGCGCATTCCACCGGTCCTGCCCATAAACCGCCATGGAGCCGCCCGGCATTTTTCCTCGCTTCCAGGGCAGGATGTCGTTCACCGGGGTAAGCAGGGCATTGCACCCCGAAAAAACCGCCGCCATCTCCTGCTTGAGCCGTTCCCTCACCTGCAGGGCGCTCCAGTAGGCGGCTGTCCTTTCGTTTCCTTGCAAAGCGGCGGTACCCATCCAGATGCGGCGCTTTACCTCCAGGCCAAAGCCCTCGCTCCGGCTTTGGCGGTACCGGCGTTCCAGGTCTCCGGCCTCCTGTGCCTGATGGCCGTATCGGATGCCGTCATAGCGGGCCAGGTTGCTGGCGGCCTCCACGCTGCTGAGAATATAATAAGCGGCCACCGCCTCCTCCAGCCAGGGCAGCGAAACCTCCCGCACCTGGGCGCCCAGGGCCTGCCACCTGGTAACCGCTTCCCCCAGGGCGTCACGGATGTTTTTTGGCACATTTTGCCCAAAGGCTTCCACGGGCACTCCCAAAAAAATGTCCTGGCATGTTTGCCCTGAAGAATGAGCCATTGGCGCGGCCAAGCCTTTTGCAAAATCCACCGCCAGGCCCCCCCTGGAGGTGGCGTCCCGTGGGTCCGCACCGGCGATCACATTCATCACCAAAGCGGCGTCAAAGGCAGTTTTGCACAGAGGACCGATCTGGTCCAGGGAACTGGCAAAGGCCACCAGCCCGTATCGGCTTACCGTGCCATAGGCGGGCCTAACCCCTACCACTCCGCAAAAAGAAGCCGGTTGCCGAATGCTGCCCCCGGTATCGCTGCCCAGGGCCGCCGGAGCCATGCCCGCCGCCACCGCCACCGCTCCGCCGCCGGAGGAACCGCCGGGCACGCGGGCCTCATCCCACGGGTTTCGCGCCGGGCCAAAGAGGCTGGTTTCGCCACTGCTCCCCATGGCAAATTCGTCCATGTTCAGCTTGCCCAACAGCGGCATGCCCGCCGCCTTCAACCGGGCCACCGCCGTCGCGTCATAGGGAGCCGCAAAATCCAATAGCATCTGGCTGGCGCAGGTGCAGCGGCGGCCCTCTACCAGCAAATTGTCCTTCAGCGCAATGGGGATGCCGTCCAGGGCGGAGAGCACCCTGCCGCTCTTGCGTCTTGCATCGGAGGCCTGCGCCTCTTGCAGCGCTTCCTTGTCGTAGATATCCACATAGGCGTTCAGCCGAGGATTTTGATGGGCGATGCTGGCCAAATACGCCTGGGTCACCTCCTGGGAGGTGATCTCCCCTTCATCCAATTGCCCTTTCAGCGCCACTACGGTTTGGCTACACAGCCGTGCCCAGCTTTCCCTCATCTCCCCTCACCTCCTAGGCAAAGGTCTTGGGTACGGTGATGAATGGCCCGGAGGAGGTCTTGGCATTGGCCAGCGCCTGTTGGACGGGAAGGCTATCGCGTACCACATCAGGGCGCAAGGCCTCCAGACAGGAGCCTTCCCCGGATGTCCATGTGGGGGACGCCTCCGTGGGCTGCCCTGTTATGCTTTTTGCAAAGGTTTCCAGCGCATCCATTGCCGCCCCCACAACATCAGACTCCTGGGGAATTGCATCCACCATCGCTGCTTTTTGAATGGCCTCCCTTTGCTGTTGCGAAGACCTCCACATGCTTTATCCCCTCCCCCACAGGTGTGATCGCCTTGCTTGATTGGTTCAGCATATCATATTGTGGTCTTCTGTCAATCCATGGCATGGCAAAGGGGAGCGTTTCCGCTCCCCTTTGCCATCAGCGGGAAGGCTTAGGCATCATCATCCTTGCCCTTCTCCGCGTTCTGATACCGCTCCGTCCGGCTGATCCTGCGACCTGCCTGGTCGGGGTCCGCCGTTTTGCCCGCCCCGGAGAGGGGCTGCGCATATGGATTGCTGGTGGTGCCGTTGCCCTGGCTGGGCTGGCCCACGGGCCTTGCATAGGGATTCTGGCTCCCTGTCACGCCCGGGCTCACCGGCGCCCCAAACACCCCTTGGGAATTGCTGGCGGTCTCGCCGCCCTGCAACGGCGCATTGATCGGTTGCATGTGCGGGCTTTGTCCAGTCGCGTTCTGGTTCTTTTGAGCGTTTTGCTGGGTACCGCTTAGGGGCGGCGCTGCAACAGCCCGACGCGCATAGGGGCTCTGCTGGCCCTGGCCCGGCTTACCCGTGGTGGTGGTTCCACCCGGTGCGCCTGGTGCGCCCGGTCCACCCGGACCACGGCGGTTGGCCGCAGCCGCTTTGGCGGCAGCCTTACGCTTCTTGTTCTGGTTCAGGGCATAGGCATATACCCCGCCCGCGCCTCCGATGAGCACGACACCCGCGCCGATGAATCCCCAGGGGGTGGCCCCAGTCTGGGTCTCTTTGCTCTCATCGTCATAGGTGATAGGAATCATGGTGCCGATCACAAAGGTGGCGGAGGGTTGTACGCTCGCGCTGGAATCCGGGCTAGCACTGGGCGACATCGGCGTTGAGTAGGGATTGAAAGGCTCATAGCTGGCGTTTAGGCCTGTATTGGTGTTGGGGTTCTGCCAGGTGCCCACATTCCAGTCCTCGATGGAGGAAACCTTGCCCGGCACAGCCGAGCCGCTGGAATTGGAGGTTCCGCTGGACGTACTGCTACCGCTGGACGTGCTGCCACTTGTCGCCCTCAACCCTTGGTAATACTCATTGCTGTTGAGAAAGCTGTTAAACTCGGTAATATTCATCGTTTTCAGGTAATCCCCATGAATCCAACCGAAGGTGCCGCCCACGTTGACGTTATACCAGGTGGTGCCGCCCACCTTCTGGCTGTTGACGATCATCACCAGCGCATACCGGTTCAACATTTTGATTTTGGAGCCGTTGGGTGTCAGGCGGAAATTGACATTGTTGCTCGTAATATACCCGTAACCGGAAGGCCCGTAGGGGTCGTAGGGTTTGGGCGTATCCTTGGCGGTTGTCTCAGCAGGGTTCTGCTTAAGGTAGGCCTGTAATTCCGCATCGGTCAGCTTGCGCACTTGGTCCATGCGGATGTAGCCGGGGGTACCATCATACCAGCTCTTGTGCCAGCCCTGGCCAGCAACATATTCCTGCCCGCTAACCCACACCACCACGTTATAGGCCAGCCAAGCATTGGGATAGGCATATGCGTCGGCCATGTTGCGCAGGGGCACGTTATCCATGATGGTGGTATAATATCCGGTGGCCTGGGGCGGCGGCGTGGGGCTTGGGGTAGGCGTATCTGCTGGATGCGCCTTTTGATACTCCACAATTAGCTTCTCCGCCTCCTCGTAGGTGATGTGCCGGGTGGCGCTGTCCAGCAAAATGCCCCGCTGCTGCGTCTTTTCCAGGATCGTCACCGCGCCGCTCCACAACGTGGAACCCACCGCGTGCTGGCCGTTGATGTAGATCAGCGTGTCCTTGGGCAGCATGGCCTGGACGGAGGAATCGCTATTGTTGGCATCGCTGCGCAGGGCTGTCTGCACAGTGGTCACCGCATAGCCCATGTACAGATTGGCGTCGATCTTTTTATATTGGAATGTGATGCTGGCGGGTGCGGCTATGCCCTGGGCGCTCACCACTACCTGCATCATGGGGCTGCTGCTTTCCGTGAGGGCATAACCCGACGGGATGCGGCTTTCGTCGGGAAACACGGTGTTATCGCCTTCCTTTACAGCGCGTTCCTCCGCGGGAATTATGTCCTTTCCATCAGCGTCCTTGTACTGGATTGTCACGGTGGCGGTAAAGGCCGGCCGCTTGTAGGTGAAGGTGACGGCATTGGGATTGGCCTGGCCCTGGTCGCTTACGGTCACCGCTACCGAGCCCGCGCTGGTCAGCGTATAGCCGCCAGGGATGAGCGCGGTGTTTGGCGTTACGGTCTGCGGGCCAGGATCGAATTGCACCGTCTCGGCCGCGGCAAAATCGTTGCCGTATTGATCCTTGTACGAAACGGTGACGCTGCCCTTTACCACGGTTTTTTCGTAGGTAAAGGTCACGGCGCTGGGGGTTGCCACGCCCTGGCTATTCACCTGGACTGACACGCTGGCGGCGCTGGTCAGGGTATATCCCTGGGGCACCAAAGCGGCGT
Source organism: Eubacteriales bacterium (assembly GCA_031556815.1). Taxonomy (GTDB): domain Bacteria; phylum Bacillota; class Clostridia; order Christensenellales; family Aristaeellaceae; genus Limiplasma. The sequence goes on from JAVBSI010000005.1 coordinate 15,659, forward strand.
TTGGCTGCAGGGGGTTGTCACCCTCAGGCAAGGTCTTGGTCTCCGGCTCCGCGATCTTCTTGCCGTCTTTGTCTTGATAATTCACTGTGACATCCGCCTTCACAGCGGGCTTCACATAGGTAAAGGACACTGTCGCGGGGTTGGCCTTGCCCTGGCTGTCAATGACCACCTGGGCCGTAGCGGGGCTTCCCTCCGCAAGCGCATATCCCGCCTGCAAATCTGTGGGCGCGGGGCTCACATCATAGGTGCCCTCTGTTTTTTCCACGGTTTGCGCTGTGGCGACCTCATTGTTGGATCCGTCCACATAGCGGATGGTAAAGCTGCCCTTTGCCGCCACTTTCTGCATGGCAAAGGTCACTGTGGTGGGGGTGGCTTTCGCATCCGCCGATACGCTTACCACCACCTGGCTGTCGCCCACCACATCGTAGCCCGGCACCTTATTCTTGTCGGCCTGGACGGTGGTGTCGCCACCCACCGCACAGTTGAGCATTTCGCTATAAAGCACATTGCCCGGGTTATCAAACTCCACATAGCTGACAGACACCGGAATGCTGGTGGGCGGCTGGGTCTCCGTGCCGGGGATCGGGCTGGGCAGAGCGTAGTTGATCTTATCGCTATCCTCCTGGGATAGCAAGGTAATAAAGCTGCTTACCACGTAACAGTCCACGTTGTCATAGATGATGTTGTACCAATCATTACCATTGGCGCTTAACGAGCCTTTGACCCAAACCAAGGTCTCCGGCGGCATATTGCTAAAAAGTTTCTTGGTGCCGGTTTTGTTGGGCTGATCTCGGAAGTTGACGGTTTCGTTAACTTTGCCAAAAATCCCGATGTCGCTTACCACGGGAGGATCCGGCTGGATGGGTGGTTCGTCCCCCGTTTCATCCGCAGGCGGGTTCTCCTCTTGGGGCGCGCCCGTGTCCTCCTTGTATTCAAAGATGATTTCGCTTGGATTCACGCCGGATTCATCAACGGTCACGCTGAAGGAGGATGGGCATTCCGGGCTCAGTACATAGCCCGTCGGCGTAACCTCCGGCACGATGGTATGGGTGCCCTTGGGCAGCTCCTTCGTCTGTGTGTTGGCAACCTCTCTGCCGTTGGCGCCAAGATAATAGATGGTAACCGTTCCCGTTACCTCCTGCGCCGCCGGGATCCCAAAGGTAAAGGTCACAGCCGCTGGATTCGCCTGTCCCAGCTGATCCACAGTCACGTATACGCTATCATCACCCACGAGGGTGTAGCCCTGCAGCACCTGTGAATAATCCACAACAATCATGTTGTCCTGACCGTAGAAGCATTGCTGCGTGGTGGAATAAAAGGGCACGCCATCGGTATCCACATAGGTCACCGGCACGTTTACAGGCTGCGCAACAGGCATCGGCAGGCTGGACACATATAGCGGATAGGAGGTCACCGGCATCCCATCCTGCAACACCGTGATGGTGATGGGCAGGCTGGATAAGTCCATCGCGTCCATGGTCTGCACGGGAGACCCGTTGGCTGGTGTGTACTCATAGGGGCTTCCCATAGCGGGCACAATATCCATGGTCATGGGAAAGCTAAAGGCCTCCGCCGGCAGGGTAGCCCAGTACACCGGCGTGGATCCGCTTAGCTGCGGCATCACCGGCAGAGGCTGGGGTGCCTCCTCCGCCGTCGTCTGGAAGTACAGCATAACGGTGGGCAAGCTGGTCAGGTCCACCGGCGAAGCCATGGCTGCCATGGGCAAAGCAAGCTGCATCAGAAGTAACAGGGCCACCAGCAAACCAGCGCCCACACGGCGAATATGATAGAAAACAGATGATGTCATGTCAGTTCCTCCTTTATCGCAAGAGAATGCCGTGCGGCATACCCTGAGTAAACGAGCGGACGTCCTTACATTGTAAGGGCTGGCGGTAGGCTTGTCAAGGAAGCAAAGTGTCAGTTTGTGTATATTTTACAAGGATTTCCGATTAATTCCCTTTGGAACGGCCGGGGGAAACTTGGCCCCTGGACAAGGGACTCCCCCCTTGGATATCGAATATAGGATCCGATGCCCATTGCGAAGGAGGCGGTTTGCCATGGCGGATTTCCCACAGCTGCGGGAGGTGCCCATCAGCGACGAGCGGGTCTTTCATGGTGTGCTCATTGATGTGCGCCACCAGAAAGTGACCTTGCCTTCCGGCGGCACCTCCTTGCGGGAAATCGTCTGCCATCACGGTGGCGCCGCCGTTGTGCCCGTGGATGCCCATGGGCAAGTGACCTTGGTACGCCAGTACCGAATCGCCCTGGATCAGGTCATCCTGGAAATCCCTGCCGGCAAGTTGAATGGCCCTGACGAGGACCCCTTGCTGGCGGCCCAGCGGGAGCTGAAGGAAGAAACGGGGCTACGCGCCCAGCACATCGAGCTCCTCACCGCCATGGTGCCCACGCCGGGGTACTGCACCGAGCGGCTCCACCTGTACCTGGCCACCGGGCTTACCCCTTCCAAGCCTCACCTGGACGCGGACGAGTTCTTGGAGGTGGTAACCATGCCCCTGGGGGAAGCCGTGCAGCGGGTGAAAAACGGCGAGCTGACAGACGCGAAAACCGCGCTGGCGCTTCTGCTGGCGGACCTTCGGCTGCGAGGGTGCCGGAACTAACGCCGCCAACTACCTATGTAACGAATGGTGAGCGTCTGTACATCCCGCTCTTACAGAAAATGGTGATTTCTTTGAATGGAGTGAGCTGAATGCTATTGGGATCTTCCCGTTCTTCCGCCAAGCGCCGCAAAGGGATGACCCCTTTTGGCTGGACGATCCTTGCGTTTTCCATTTTTCTGCTGCTTGGGCTCCTTCTGTTGGTGGCCGGGCTCCTCTGGGACAGGTCCACCTTCTGGGATCCCATTCCTGCGTATGTGGCGCGGCCCCTGTGGCTTGCGCATGCGCCTGGGCATTGATCATAGAGAAGGAAGTATGCCACAACATGCAGACATTTCAGGAGACTTTCTACCAGCTGCCTACCCTGCTGACCCCCAGGCTGATCATTCGCCCGGCGCGCATGAGTGATGCCCAGGATATCTACGACTACTCCCGAGATGTGGAGGTAGCGCGGCATGTGCTATGGGACGCCCACCAGAGCATCCACCAGACCCGTGGCTATATCCGTTTTTTGCTGAAACAATACCGCAGCGGCCAGCCCAGTTCCTTTGTCATCGAGTTGGCCCAGGAGCACCGGGTGATTGGCACCATCGGTTTTATGTGGCACCAACCGGACAACCGCTCCGCCGAAGTGGGCTACAGCCTGAGCCGCGCCTACTGGAACCGGGGCTTCATGACCGAAGCGCTGGAGGCTGTGATTCAATTTGGCTTTGAGAAGCTGCATTTGAACCGCATTGAGGCCCAGCACGAAAGCGATAACCCCGCCAGCGGCCAAGTGATGGCCCATGTAGGCATGCAGCACGAAGGGCGTTTACGCCAGCGGGTATATAACAAAGGCCGATATGCGGACGTGGAATTGTACGCGGTTCTACGGGATGACTGGATTCGGTGAAGTTTCGTTATCCCACCGCAAACAAGGAGGGATCACTATGCAAGCCCCTAAATGGACCAAGCAAACCTTGCTGCTCACGCTTATGCTTCTACTTTTCTGTGGGCTGTCCGCTTGCAGCAGCAACCCCGCCAGCGCTTACCAGCGAGCGGTGGACGCCTTTGCCGCCAGTGATTACGAGGCTGCCGCCACTGGCTTTGAGCGTTTGGGAGACTACCAGCAAGCCGCCACCTATGCCGCTTATGCCCGTGGCATGGTGCTTTTTGAAAAAGCGGATTTTGCCGCCGCAAAGCCATATTTTGAAAAATCGAAGGATTTTATGTATGGCCAAAGCCGCTATACCTATTGCCATGCCTTTACCCTGGAGTCAGAAGGGAACTTCACCCAGGCAGCGGAGCAATACCTCTCCTTGGGAGATTTTGAAAACGCTCCAGCCTGCGGCAATTACTGCGCAGCCCGCGCCGCAGAGGAGGCGAAGGACTATGAAACCGCCCTGTACTGTTATGGCGCGGCCCAGGGTTACGCCGATGCCACGGCGCGGCTTGACAACCTGCAAACCCAGGTGTATGACTATGCCGTGCAGCTGAAAAGCGAGGGAAATTTTGAACAAGCCCTCAATTTATTTAGCAAACTGGGCGATTATTTTGACAGCCCCGCTCAAGCCCGGCAATGCAAGGAGTTTTTTCGGGAGCAGCTCTATGTGGCTGCGGAGGCCTTGGAAAATGAAGGCAAGCTGCAAGAAGCCTACCAGGCCTTCTTGGGCTTGGCCGGCTACAGTGATGCGGAGACCCGCGCCCACCTGTTGGCCGAGCGCCTGGGCATCCAGACGGAGGAACTGGAACCGTAAGCTGCGCCTCTTCCAATCCCTCAGCAGCACAAAACCGACGATTCTGCATGCCCTTTTCTTCAGCTGTGCACGTTCCCACGCTTTTCGCACTCCCGTGATCTCAAGGCAAATGATGATTTAGTAATGCAACCCCACTGCTACAGTCAATTGTGGGTAAACGGGGGGAACTTAGTCTCTTCACCATAAATTAAGGAAGAAACCCCTTTTCAAAATAACAAAAAAATGCTATAATTTATGGATGCAGCCGCATTTTAATGCGGCTTGCTTTTAAAGTGAAGGAGTGACACTCCAGGTGACGCAGCATAGCCCCGATCTGGACCAAAACCTTCCCCAAGGCGCGACGGCGAACGCTTCCTCTGTAGCTGAGACTCCTGTCGTTTCAGCGACCGCCCACCCACCCCTCTCCGCCACCGCGGTGGAAGACAATGTATACGACGAAACACAGATCCAGGTGCTGGAAGGCCTGGAGGCTGTGCGCAAGCGGCCTGGCATGTACATCGGAAGCACGGATTTTCGCGGCCTGCATCACCTGGTGTACGAGATTGTGGATAACGCCATCGACGAGGCGTTGGCAGGCTTTTGCACCGATATCCAGGTGACGCTGCATCAGGACGGCAGCTGCGAGGTCAGCGACGACGGTCGCGGCTTTCCCGTAGGCATCCACCCCAAGCTGGGCCGGCCCGCTGTAGAGGTATGCCTTACCATCCTCCACGCCGGCGGCAAATTTGGCGGCGAGGGCTACAAGGTCTCCGGCGGACTGCATGGCGTGGGCGCCAGCGTGGTCAATGCTCTGTCTGGCCACCTGATGGTCACCGTGCAGCAGGATGGCAACATCTACCAGCAGGAGTATGAGCGGGGCAAGGTGCTCTACGACCTGAAAATCGTCGGCAAGACTGCCAAGACCGGCACCACCATCCGTTTTTGGCCCGATGTGAAAAGCGATGAGAATCCCGACGGCATCTTTGAGACCGGGGATTTCCAATACAACATCATCAAAACCCGCATGCGGGAGATGGCCTTCCTCAACAAAGGCATCCGCATCACGCTGCGCGACGAGCGGGCGGAACCAACGATGGAACGCACCTACCACTACGAAGGTGGCATCATTGAGTTTGTCAAATATCTCAACAAAAACAAAGAGGTGCTTTTTGAGGAACCCATCTATGTGGAGGGCCTGGTTCGCGATACCACCGTGGAGGTGGCCCTCCAGTACAACGACAGCTACAACGAAAACATCTTCACCTTTGCCAACAACATCCACACCCCGGAGGGCGGCACCCACCTCACCGGCTTTTCTACCGCCATCACCCGGGCGATCAACGACTATGGCCGCAAGTTCAAAATCCTCAAGGAAAACGAGGCCAACCTGAAAAGTGAGGACGTCCGTGAAAGCCTGGCAGCGATCATCTCCGTGAAGCTGAAGGAGCCCCAGTTCGAGGGCCAAACCAAATCCAAGCTAGGCAACAGCGAGGTTCGTAGCATCGTGGACGGCTTGGTCTTCGACCAGCTCAGCGCCTTTATGGAGGAGAATCCCCAAATCGCCCGCAGCATTTTAGATCGTTGCTTGGGCGCTGCCCGGGCCCGGGAGGCGGCCCGCAAGGCCCGCGAGCTTACCCGCCGCAAAACTGTGCTGGAAAGCGGCAGCCTCCCCGGCAAGCTAGCGGACTGCTCCGAGCGGGACCCTGCCAAGTGCGAGATCTTTCTGGTGGAGGGCGACAGCGCCGGCGGCAGCGCCAAGACCGGCCGAGACCGCTTCTTCCAGGCCATCCTCCCGCTGCGCGGCAAGATCCTCAACGTTGAAAAGGTGCGTATCGACCGGGCCTTGGCCAACAATGAAATCCGCGCCATGATTACCGCCTTTGGCTGCGGCTATGGCCAAGAGTTCAGCCTGGAAAAACTTCGCTACCACCGCATCATCTGCATGACCGACGCCGATGTGGATGGCAGCCACATCCGCATTTTGATGCTTACTTTCTTCTACCGCTACATGAAGCCCCTGATCGAAAAAGGCTACGTATACATTGCCATGCCTCCCCTGTACAAGGTCACCAAAGGCAAGAAGGAATACTACGTCTATAACGACCCCGAGCTGGAAAAGCTTCTCCAGGAGATCGGCAGGGAGCCCAAGCCCGATATCCAGCGCTATAAAGGCCTGGGAGAAATGTCCTCCGAGCAGCTCTGGCAAACCACCATGAACCCCGCCACCCGCACCATGATGCGCGTTACCTTGGAAGATGCCATTGCCGCCGACGAGATCATGACGCTGCTCATGGGCGACAAGGTGGAGCCCCGCAAGGAGTTCATTGAGGAGAACGCCAAGTTGGTGACAGATTTGGACGTTTGACGGGGAGAGAACGATGGGGCGTTGCCCCGGCCCCCACCCACATAAGGAGTGAAAAAGCAGGATGTCCGAAATCCAAGACAAGCTGATCCCCATGGACCTGGAAGCGGAAATGAAAAAGTCCTTCATCAGCTACGCTATGGCGGTCATTATCAACCGCGCGCTGCCAGATGTACGGGACGGATTAAAGCCGGTGCACCGGCGCATTTTATATGCTATGAACGAGCTGGGCATGACGGCCGACAAACCCTACCGCAAGTGCGCCCGCATCGTGGGCGACGTGCTGGGCAAATATCATCCCCATGGAGATAGCAGCGTGTATGATGCCATGGTGCGGTTGGCGCAGGATTTTAGCATCCGGTATATGCTGGTGGAAGGCCAGGGCAACTTTGGCTCGGTGGATGGGGATGGCGCGGCGGCCATGCGCTATACCGAGGCGCGGATGTCGAAACTAACGGGGCATTTGATCGGCGAAATTGATAAAGACACGGTGGATTTCTACCCCAACTTTGACGAGACGCTATTGCAGCCCACGGTGCTGCCCAGCCGGTTCCCCAATCTGCTGGTGAACGGCTCCAGCGGCATCGCGGTGGGCATGGCTACCAACATCCCGCCCCACAACCTGGGCGAAGTGATCGACGGTTGCATCCACATGATTGATCACCCGGATTGCAGCGTCAGCGATTTAATGGAATACATTAAGGGGCCGGATTTTCCCACCGGCGGCATCATTCTTGGCCACGCGGGCATTCGCTCCGCGTACCACACGGGCCGCGGCCGAATTTTGGTACGTGCCCGCACGGAGATCGAAACCATGCAGGGCAGCCGCAACCGCATCGTGGTGACGGAGATCCCCTACATGGTCAACAAAGCCAAGCTCGTGGAAAAGATCGCGGAACTCGTGCACGAAAAGAAGCTGGAGGGCATCAGCGACATCCGGGACGAGAGCGACCGCAATGGCATGCGGGTGGTCATCGAGTTGAAAAAAGACGTTCATCCCACCATCGTGCTGAATTATTTGTACAAGCATACGCAGATGCAGGAGACCTTCGGCGCCAACATGCTGGCGCTGGTGGCGGGCGAGCCCAAGGTGCTGACCTTGCGGGAGATGCTCTATCACTATATTGCCCACCAAAAAGAAGTGGTCACCCGGCGCACCACGTACGATCTGGACAAGGCCGAGGCCCGTGCCCACATCTTGGAAGGCTTGCTCAAAGCGCTGGATCATATCGACGAGATCGTGGACATCATCAAAAAGAGCCCGGACGTGAGCACCGCCCGGGAACGTTTGATGGAGACCTTTGCTTTCAGCGACAAGCAGGCCCAAGCCATTTTGGACATGCGGCTGGCACGCCTCACCGGCCTGGAGCGGGACAAGCTGCAGGCGGAGTATGACGAGCTGATGCTGACCATCGCCTATCTGCGGGGCTTGCTGGCGGATGAGGGCAAACTGATGGGCGTAATTAAGGAAGAAATGACCGCCATCCGGAGCAAGTTCGTAGACGACCGCCGCACGGAGCTCACCCACATGGAAGGCGAGATCGATATCGAGGACCTGATCCAAAGCGACGACATGGTGGTGACCATGACCCACTTTGGCTACGTAAAACGCTTGCCCAAAAGCACCTACCGGGCTCAGCACCGGGGTGGCAAGGGCGTCAGCGGCCTCACCACCCGGGAAGAGGACTATGTGGAGCGGCTGATCATCGTGAACACCCACCAGGACATCATGTTCTTCACCGACCTGGGCCGGGTGTATACCCTTAAATGCTATCAGATCCCCGAGGCAGGGCGCGCGGCGCGCGGCATGGCCATCGTGAACCTGCTGCGCATTGGCGGGGAGGAGAAGGTCACCGCTATGATCCCCGTGCCCAAGGACATCGACAACCACCAGCTGGTGATGATGACCCAAATGGGCATGATTAAAAAGACCCCGTATATCGAGTTTGCCAACCTGCGCAAAAACGGGCTCATCGCCATTACCCTGCGGGATGGCGACCACCTGGTGGCCGTGGAGCTCACCGACGGTACCCAAAGCCTGCTGCTGGGCAGTCGGTTTGGCAAAGCCATCCGCTTCAGCGAGGATCACATTCGACCCATTGGCCGCAGTGGCATGGGCGTGCGCGCCATGAAGCTGCGCAATGGGGACGAAATGATCGATATGTCTGTGATCGGGGAAGGGCAACAGGTTCTATCCATCACCACCGGCGGCTATGGCAAGCGTACCGATCCCGACCTTTACAGGGAGCAGGGCCGCAACGGCATGGGTATCATCGCCATGAACCTGACGGATAAAACCGGCCTGCTGGCGGCGCAGCTCACCGTAAGCGATGATGAGGATATTTTGCTGATTACCGACGACGGCACCATCATCCGCATGGCGGTGGCGGACATCCGGCAGTCCGGTCGCTCCACCCAGGGCGTGCGCCTGATGCGCATTGCCGAGGGCGCGCAGATTGTGGCTGTGGCCCGGGCCGAGCAGGAGCAGGAAGAGGAAGCCGAGGACGAGGCGCTGGAGGAAGCCGCGCTGGACATCACCGAAAATGACGATCATGTGGTGATCTTGCCTGAGGACATCTAGAAGATTTAATTCTGTCTGAAAAAGCCAGAAATCAGTCATCGCAAGGATCAACCAGCGGACAATTCTATGCTTATGAAAGAGGACGCGGACAGTGAAGAAACAAGCGTGCAAGCTTATTGCTTTTACCATCATCTTTTTCGTGGTGTTGTACGGCGTAAGTTCAATTCTTACGTTTAAGTATCCGGATGGCATTCTTTCGGCCGAGGCTTTCTACAACCAGCCCAAGGGCGCGGTCGATGTGCTGCTATTGGGCTCAAGCCATGTGTATACGGGCATTGATCCCGCCACCCTCTATCGGGAACATGGGGCAGCCTCTTTCGCGTTCACAGGCTCGGCACAGACGGTATGGAATAGTTATTATACCTTGTGCGAAGTCATCAAAACGCAGTCGCTGAAACTCATTGTTTTGGATGGGTTTTATTGCGCACAAATGACGGAAGTGGATGAGTACCCTGTGCGAAATACCTTGGGACTGCGGGGGCTTGAGAACTGGCTCCCAAATGTACTGGCTTCTACAAACGCAACAACGCGGCGTGAAGTCATGGTGCCTTCTTTGCTATACCACGGCCGGTATCAGGACTTAGGACGGGAAGATTTTTGGCCCTGGTGGGGGTATCGAATCCTGTCTGAGAATTGGAAAGGCTATTATCCTTTTGCAGGGACGGAAGAAATAACTCCTCCTGCTTCGCAGTGGGTTACAGAGGCGGACGCCCTGCCGATGGGCGCGAAAGAAGAACTCTATTACCGCAAGATATTGGCGTTGGCCAAAGAGCGGGAAATTCCTGTGTTGGTGATGCTGACGCCTTATTCGGTAACTGAAGAGCAAGCCAAGAGGCTCATCACGGTAAAGCGAATTGCCAATGAATACGGCTGCGAGTATGTTGATTTTAACTTGCTGAATGATGAAATCGGCTTGGATTATTCCATGGATTTTCGGGATAAGGGACATCTGAACCCGGGGGGATGCCAAAAATTCTCCCGTTATTTTTCGTCGTATCTGAGCCGTGCGTATACGCTTCCAGACCATCGTGGCGATCCGAAATATGTATCCTGGGAAAAGAACGCGATTTTTACAGCGCAACAAGTCGCGGGTTTTGAGCTTGCGCAGATTGCCACTTTTGATGAGTATTTGGGAGCCTTGGAGGCCTTGGTTGAAAATTGGCCTTGCGTGGTGGTGGTTTCCGCGGATGGAGAGTATTTGAACGAGCAATTGAATCCAATCGAGTTGCTGCAGGCTTATGGGATTCCAATGCAAGAAGGGAACGGCGCTGTGGTTTTCTCGCAGGATGACACGCTGTATCAAGCCGATAAGAAAGACGGCCTGTTTTTTTGCGAATTGGGTTCCAGCGATTTGGTTGTAAAGCAAAGCAGCCAACCAGGAACCATCACAAGCATCCTTGTCAATCGGGAGGAAAAAACCAAGGTGCACAATGGAATCAACATTCTGGTTTACAATCGTGACATGGACGCGGTGATTGATTCCGCCGGTTTTGAAGCTTCCAATTGGCAAGCTGTTCGTTAATGGAAAACGTTTTGTGGATTGTGGAGCGCGGCGACTGATTCCCAGGCTTGGCAAAAAATATGATTCGGAAATCCATGATACAAAGGAATGACGAAAGTATGTTATTTAATTCATTCAGATTCCTCGTTTTCTTCCCCGTAGTGGTTTTGCTCTACTACATCATCCCGAAAAAGGCCCGGTATCTGTGGTTGCTGCTTGCCAGCTACTTTTTTTACATGTCCTGGAACGCCACTTATGCGCTGTTGATGGGCTTTTCCACCGTGGTGACCTTCTTCAGCGGCCGGATGATTGCGGCGCTGAACGCTTCCCAGCGGAAAGACAAGGTTTTGCTCAAAAAATGGGTGGTCGCGGTCAGTTTTATTGTGAATCTGGCCATTTTGGTGTTCTTCAAATATTTCGATTTCCTATTGCAAAACCTCAATGGAATTTTGTCCGTCTTCCGTGTGCCAGCCATTCAGAAGCCCTTTGATGTGCTGCTGCCTGTGGGCATCTCCTTTTACACCTTTCAAGCCCTCAGCTACACCATGGACGTGTACCGGGGGGACATGGACGCGGAGCCAAACCTGCTCAAATACGCCCTGTTCGTGTCCTTCTTCCCCCAACTTGTAGCCGGGCCAATCGAGAGATCCCCTAACCTGCTCAAGCAAGTGAATGAGGTGCCTTTGGGCAAGCCCTTTGAGTACAAGCGGTTTACCAACGGCCTGATCATCATGGTCTATGGGTATTTTTTGAAAATGGTCATTGCCGACCGAATTTCCATTGTGGTTAATACCGTATATGACAGCTATTACATGTTTGGGGCCTTCGAGCTAATCGCAGCCACCGTGGCCTTTGCCATTCAAATTTATTGCGACTTTGCCAGCTATTCCACCATTGCCATCGGCGCGGCGGAAACCATGGGCTTTAGCCTGATGGAAAACTTCAACACCCCGTACTTTGCCCGCTCCATTCAAGATTTTTGGCGAAGGTGGCATATTTCACTCAGCACCTGGTTTCGGGATTACCTGTACATCCCCTTGGGGGGCAACCGTTGCTCCAAGCCCCGCAAGTATTTCAACGTGATAGCCACCTTTGTGGTCAGCGGGCTGTGGCATGGGGCCAACTGGACCTTTCTGATCTGGGGATTTTTGCATGGAGCCTATCAGGTCCTGGGGGAAGCGCTTCGGCCTGTGAAACAATGGATCCTCAAGAAGACCCATGCCAAAACAGAGGCCGTAAGCTTCAAGGGCCTGCAAATGCTTATCACCTTTGTGCTGGTATGCATAGCCTGGGTTTTTTTCCGCGCGAAGTCCCTGCCCGCAGCCTTTGATATGTTTCGGCGGCTGTTCATCCGCTGGAATCCGTGGGCGCTTTTTGACGGCACGCTGTATACCCTGGGTCTGGATCGGTTCGAAAGCAATGTGCTGTTTGTATCCGTGGGAATCATGCTGCTGGTGGACGCTGTCAGGTATCGCAAGGGAGAACGGCTGGACGGGTTTTTGGAGAGCCAAAACCTGTGGTTCAAGTGGTTTGCGGTCATCGGCCTGGTTGTTGTCATATTGGTCTATGGCAAGTATGGCCCCGGCTTCGACGCACAGCAGTTTATTTATTTCCAGTTTTGAGGTAACATCGTTAATGAAAGGCCCGGGATCAAAATAAGGGCGTTCCTCTTGCTGCTTGCCTTGGCGTTGGGGATGGGAAGCCGCACGCTGCAACCCAAGTATGTAGAGGGTATTCGCCAAATGGAGCTGTTTTACCACCCCCCCTTGCTTTGGATGTGCTGGTGCTTGGGTCCAGCCATGCCCTTGAGAACATCATGGACTTTTTGCCGAACCGGGGGATACGGCGCATGGCGCAAAGTTGGAGCAGTATGACCCAAGCGGACGAGAGCGTCATCGGCGAAGGCCGCGATCCCTGTACCCCTCGGGGTGCTCCCGACATCTGATTCATCCTGGCATCTCCAGGTGGCTTCACACCATCTCTTAAAGGAGGCGTCTTCCCATGCGACTGTCCCCCCTTGCCATATCTCAGCGGACCGCCAAAATCCTGGTAGCCCTTTTCTTTCTCGCTTTCCTTCTCATTGGCATCGCAACCACGGGTGATTTTGGCATGCCCTGGGACGAAGGCTCCGAGATGAACACCCTCCGCATGAATGCGATTGAGTATGCCCGCCACTTGGGACTGCAAGACGCCCTGGATCCCGCCATCGTAGCGAGCCTGCCCCCCCTGGCCGAGTCCGTGGACCGGGACTATGGTGAGGCGTCCCTTTATCCCCTCATTCCTGTTCTCCTGAATGGGGCGATGCCCCGTTACGTCCAGTCCAGGATCATGCACCTGTATTGCTGGGCTATCTTTACGCTGGGCGCCTTTGCGCTGTATGCCAGCTGCCGAAGGCTGGGGCTATCCCGCGCGATGGGCTGTTTTGCCGCATTGATGCTGCTTCTCTCCCCCCGCTTCTTCGCAGATGGACACTATAATAATAAGGATATTTTCTTCTGGGTCCACACTTTGCTTGTGCTTTGGCAGGCGTTGCGGCTGATGCAAAAGCCCACCTTTGGCACAGCCGTTTTGTTTGGGCTCTGCGGAGCTTTCGCCTGCAACAGCCGTATCGTTGGGCTGGCGGTATGGGGCCTGTGTGCGCTGTTTGTGCTGGTCTATCATTTGGCCCATAAGACGCTTTCCCCCCGTGTCGCGTGGATCGGCGCCACCAGCCTGGGCGCCCTGTGCGCATTGTACGTATTGTTTACGCCCCTGCTGTGGAGCATGCCCGCCGGGGAGTTCTTTGGTCTTGCCTTTAGCAGTGCGTTTTCCTTCTCCCGGTGGGCCTCTCAAGTGTATTATTTGGGAGAGCTGTATCGGATCTCCCAAGTGCCCCTGCCTTGGCATTACCTGCCTTATCTCATCTTTGCAACCACGCCCCTGTTGATCTTGCTGCTGCTGTTTATTGGCCTGGGCAGCTTCGTGGTGGGCCTCTTTCGCAAAAAACTCTCTGCAGCCATCGCGCTGCCGCTGGCCCTTGTGATCGCCCTGGCATTATTGCCCTTGCTCGCCGCCATCCTCACCCATACTCGCACCTACAATGGCTGGCGGCATTTCTTCTTCATCTATGGACCTCTCCTGCTGGTATCCACCTATGGCGCTGCTACCTTGCTCCGGGCCCGCGCCAAGGCGATCCGGTCAGGGGTGGCGGTTGCCCTGGCTGTGGCCTGTTTGGGCCTGGGTGTGGACACCATTCTCAACCACCCTCATGAATATGCCTATTTCCAGCCTCTGGTACGTCAAGCCATCCTGCGGCAAGAGAACCAGTTCATCGAAACGGACTATTGGAACATGAGCGTGCTGGAAACATTCCAGCTCATGGCTGCGGAATACGATGACGGGGATCCAATCACCATTGGCGCGACGAACATGACTGCCGAGAGCAACCTAAGCGCTCAACTTGCCAGCTTTTCCCCGGAGCTGTCCTCCCGCTTCACGCTGATGCACTACGCCTATGAGAACCTGCTGCCCCAATATCGCCTGGTCAACTCCTTCGACGAGATCGTCACGGGCAAATACCGGACTGAAACCATGGTGGAAGTGGACGCTATCTACGCCTACGGAATCCCTGTAATGTATATTTTAGAGGATCTAGCCTCCTACTGATTCCAACTCCCCAACCTATGCGCCATGCAAAGGCCCCGCGGTAAACCGCGGGGCCTCAGACCGCTGACAAACCCTGTTTGGAAGCGGGGTGAGAGCTTGCTCAAAAAGTGCCTATCGTACGGAAGCAAGGCGACATAAGGGGATGAGCGTACACGGACGTACGTGATTCCCCTTTGCCGCCGTAGCTGACAATGCGAGAGGGGCTTTTTCAGCAAGCTGTGGCCCTTGTTATTATTCCTCCAGCATTTGTTTAAGCGCAATGCTCTTGATATGCCATTGGTTGTTTTCCTTCACCATGTTCGCCGTATACCTGGCTCCTTGCCATTTGGGCGGGTTTTCATAGCCTTCGCCATACAATGCCTGGGCAGCGTCCGTATACTTGGCGTTTACCCGGCCGTCGATGCGGGGGATCCTTTCGGTAAACTCCGCCCGGGCGGTATTCTCCCAGGGCCAGCACCACATCCAGTTCATCTCCAGCCGGTGGTCGATGCCGCGGACCGTATAATAGAGATAGGGGCTCTTTTGATCCAGGGCCAGCAATAGGTTCTCATCCCGCTGCAAATAACTGCCCTGAAAAAACTTGTTCAGCTCCCCCGGCGCCTCGTTCATCATAATCACCTGGGCGCGCTTGGCCATACCATCCTTGAGAACAATGTAAATATTGGTGGCGTTCATCGCATAATAAAAGGTCACCGTAAACAAGCCCAGCAGCACTGTGATGAGCAATAGCCTGCTTGCCAAATACCAAATAAACCGGCGAAGCTTCTTCATGGGCTCCTTCCTTTCCGGGGCTGTTTCCTCAGGCCATTATACAGGAAATCGCCGCTTTGCGCAACGTATGGGAAGGATTGGCGGGCTCGCGCCCAGGCCTTGAAAACAGAGACCCTTCTATGGTATGCTGTGTGGGTTCCCGCAGGGAATGGACCACAGGAGGTGCGTATGCGTAAATCGTTTCGATCCTATGGCTTGCTTTTGATAGGGTTCATGGCGCTTGTATGGGTTGGCGCATCCGCTTCTACCCTCAGTGGGCAGAGCTATGAGACCTTTTCCAACTACTATAAAGACAACATCGCCTTCATCAATCACAACGATAGCCGCCATCTGATTCAGCTGTCCATTGCCAAAGCCAAGAGTGAACTGGATGATAACCGCATCATCTATTCTTTGATGGGCGACACGCTGAATGTAACTCTCACCACCGACGCCACAGGCCAGGTGATCGACGACTGCGTCATCACCCTGACAGCGCCGCAAGGTTTACAGTACGGCACGGCTTTGTACAATGACTTTGCCATTTCAGGCTATCAGAGCTACGCCCTGTTGATGGCCATGCACGCAGACCCAGATCCCGCGCGCCGCTATGCACTGGTTACTGATGTGGAGGCGGGTCTTGCCGCGTCGCAGGATGGGCGTTATCAACGCCAGCTTGGCGTATATACCCTGCTGTGTACCCGGGAAGGCCAAACGGTAGAGCTGCGATTTGAAAAAAGCCATGCTGTGGAACAGCCCTTGCCAGAAGAAGGGGTGATAGACCCTGCCATGCTGGATGAAGAGGACATGGAAGGCCTTTTGTAGGGAAAACCCCTTTTTTAGCCGGTTTTGCCGGGATGCAATGCCATCCCACACACTATGGATCATAAATTTTTGGAAAAGTTTCAAACATTTACCAAAAATTGTTTCTAAATATAACCTTGGATATAACCAGCCCTCAAATGTAACATGTTATACTGTCATTGTACAATGTGATTACTATCGAAAGAATCACGTACTTGGGATTGTGAGGAGGACAGAACATGCATGCCATTCGCAAGACCTGTGGCCTTTTGGTAGCCATCTTGCTGTGTGTGGCTTACACGTTGCCTGCTATGGCCAAAGCCAGCAGAGTCGTCAGCAATATCATTATTGTGATGCCTCCCTCTCGAGCCACCACACAACCTAGCCAAACACCAGAAATAACCCCGACCCCCGACCCGAACGCAACGCTTGACCCGAACACAACGCTTGATCCGAACGCAACGCTTGACCCGGAAGCAACACTTGATCCAAACGCAGCGCTTGATCCAAACGCAGCGCTTGACCCGAACGCAACGGTCGATCCGGAAGCGAGCCTTGAACCCGAGTCCACGGAAGAAGTGGAAGCCACCAATACCCCGGATCCCTCCTTGGAGACAACGGACGCCCCTGTTGACGACACCGTTGCGGATCTTCCATCGGATGCTTTTGTAACCATTACGGCGACCATCCACCAACAGGGTGATTTGCCCGCTTATGGGGACGCTGTCCGATTGGAAGGCTTCGTGCACGGCATGGATGGGTTCACCTATGCCATGCAGTGGCAACAGCAAAAGAGCGACGGCCAGTGGGTGGACCTGGTGGGCGCCGATCGTTCCTCCTTTACCTTTGTGATGACCGAGGAGAACGCCCATGATGCGTGGCGCATGGCTGTGACCGTTTTCAGCACATCCGTCGTTGCAGATGCGGGAACCTCCGCCGTTGAAATTTAAGGATACAAACTCGCTTCGATGCCCGCGCATGAAGACAATGCACGGGCTTTTTTGTTGCCAAAAAACAGAGGCCTCCCGATGGAGAGGCCCCTGTTTTTACACCTTTAGGCTTATGCCAATTCCTTTTCGATGAGCTTGCTTAGCGCATATACATCCGTATCCAGCTCTCGCTGTTCAGGCCCCTCGATCATCACCCGCACACAGGGTTCGGTGCCGCTGGCGCGAATCACCAGTCTGCCCTGATCCTTGTACTTTTTCTCCAAATCAGCGATCATCTTGCAAATTTTTTCATTTTTGTCGTAATCAAATTTCTTACTGTCGTCCACATGGGCGGCATACTGGCTCTGCGGCATCATTTGCATCACGGAGGAAAGTCGGCTCAGCGGTTGCTGCGCCACCACCACGGCGCTGATCAGCTGCACTGCCGTCACCAGGCCATCTCCAGTGGTGTTGTGATCCAGCAAAATCACATGCCCGCTCTGCTCCCCTCCCAGCACATGGTTGGCCTCCAGCATCCTCTCCAGCACATATCGGTCTCCCACCTTCGTCTTTTCCAGCTTAATGCCTTGCTTCTTCATGGCGATGTCCAACCCCATGTTGCTCATCACCGTGGCCACCACCGTGTTGTTGCGCAACAATCCCCTGTCTTTGAGGTACAAAGCCAGCATCGCCAGCACCTTGTCCCCGTTAATCAACTGTCCGCGTTCATCCACCGCCATAAGACGGTCCGCATCGCCATCAAAGGCAAAGCCCACATCCGCGCCAAGCTCCCGCACCAGCTCACACAGGCGCTCCGGGTGGGTGGAACCGCAATTTTCATTGATGTTTGTGCCATCCGGCTCATGATAATAGCAGCTTACCTGTGCGCCCAACTCCCGAAACGCCATGGGCGCCACCTCATAGCTGGCGCCTTGGGCGCAATCCAGTACCACATGCAGCCCATCCAGCCGCACATTGGTGGTCTCTTTCACAAAATCCACATAGCGCCGGGTGGCGTTCCGCTGCCGCACCGGCCGCCCCACCCTTTCGCCGATGGGCATTTCCATATCCGTAGGCAGGCCCTCCGCCACCAGCTCCTCAATCCGATCCTCAATGGCGTCGGGCAGCTTGTAGCCGTTTTTGTCAAAGAATTTAATACCATTGTACTCCACTGTGTTATGGCTGGCACTGATCACCACGCCAGCATCTGCCTCATAATAGCGGGTCAGATAGGCAATCGCCGGGGTGGGCAGCACTTCCACCAGCACAGCCCGTGCACCCACGCTGCAAATGCCAGCCACCAGCGCGCTTTCCAGCATTTCACCGCTAATGCGAGTATCCCGGCCCACCAAAATCGTAGGCCGATGCACATCGCTGGCCAGCACTGCCGCACTGGCTTGCCCCAGCCGAAAAGCGAGCTCGCAGGTCAGCTCCACATTGGCGATCCCGCGTACACCGTCGGTTCCAAACAATCGTGCCATCGTTACACTCCTTATCGGTTTTTTTGCACCTCTTTTGGATGATGCCCAAACGCCTTTGGTTTCTTTCTTCAAAGATCAGCCCTTCCCTTTGAAAGCCCTCGCTGCAATCGTCTGCTTGGCCTGCTGGAGGCAGAAGGGTTGTACGCTAATGTATTACGCATAATAGTATACCGCGAAAGCACCAAAAGATCAAGGAAGGCAAAAATACAATATGCTGTGTGTTTTTGCTTTTTTTACGTCCAAACCCACTATAAATAGTTGACAGAGCTCGTCCTGTGATGATAGACTTCTATGGTAAGAACCTGATATTGTGGGGGATTTCTGGCTTGATGGTCCACAAAGCGAACGGGGGGGGTGGTTGTGGCATGCTATTTTTCGAAGAAAAGGTTGGAAAGCTTACCTTTGACAACGGACTTCGCCTTGCCCCCAACCTGCCCATACAACAGGTTCAGGCGGCGCGCAAAACACTGGACGGCGTTACCCCTCCGGCGGAGGACTTTGGTATCTTTCCTTTTCCTCCATGTCCGGTAGCAGGGGGAAGGCTGGCCCCCGTCTGCTTCTTCCAGGAAGGTAAGCTGAAGGCCGTTTCTTTGACGGTGGTCACCGTGGGACAAAAAAACACCCCCGACGCGGAGCAACAGCGGGCTTTTCTGTTCGCCTGTTTCAGCGCCAAGGACCCCTCGCCAGATACTCTGCGCAATTGCATCCTTCGCTGTACCTTTGGGACCGTAACTTTGAGCACCGACCCCCGCAGCGGCCATGCGCTAGCCCGGATTGCCTATCGATAATCATTGGCTTCATATGACTTTATCTGACTTTATCTGACGTGGTATCCATCAAGCCAAGGGAGGGAATAACGTGCAGGCGGCATTAATCCCCATTATGCGTGATTATTTGATTCGTTTTCAACAAACCGCCCTAAAGGAAACAGGGCGAAGGCCCCTCACCTTTCTGCGCACGCCCATGGAGGAAAAGCTGGTGTTACCCGGTTGCCAACGTCCGGGCTATGCCTTCTGGCAACCCGTCCCCTGGAAAGATAGCAAGGTACCTCTTGGGCCGGACGCATCTCTTTTCCACTACACCATCATCGATTATCTCTCCATGTGCCAGTTTTTGGAGATGCGCTTTCACCTACCGGTAGCCCCGGTGAACAGCCCTCTCTCCTTCCTGTACGGCCGTGTGTTTGAAACCTATAAAAACACGGAAGGCGCGCCGCCTTCCCGGGCCTTTGCGGAGGCAGCGCTCTATGCCAAAGAGCATCCCGCCGTTCCGCTGAACTTCTGCATGGCTTCCACCTGCGACGGAGGCGAGGCGCTGCTCCTCAGTTTGCGGGCCGAAGATGGACAGGCTTTCATCAGTCGAGGCAGCGGCGACATTGATCCCCTCTATTTGAAGCTAACCGTGGACAGGCTTTTGCCTAAGCTAAAATTCGTTTATGATTTTTGACCAACAGCCTTACCACGCCCCCAACGAAAGGAGCCGACCGCCCCATGCTGGAAACCGCGCGGCAAAACAGCATCGTCAGCTATGCGGGCCTTGCCAAGGCTAATCTGCTTCATCTGGCCAAGCAAGCCTTTGTTCAGGCTGATTTTAACGTACCGGAGCGTTTTGCTTCTTTCCTGCCGTTGTTTCCCTTTGAGCTGATCCAAAACATGAACTATGTAGGCAAGGATGCAACAAACAAGGGGCTTGTTTCCCCGCTGGGTTTTTCCATGGATCCCCAGGAGTATCATGCCAAGCTGTACCGCCAGATGCCAGCGCTGTACCAGGACGATAATTATCGCCGCAACTTTGACTACGAGGATCGTTTTCTGGGCCGCAGTGTGTTGACAGTGGACGCTGCCTGGGTGACCCACTTTCCCCAATTTGCCCCCTTCATGAGTGAAAAGCTGATGCTGCATCTGATTGGTGGAGGCCATCAAGCTGTGGTGGTGCCGGAAAGCGTATTCCCCAGGGGTGGCGGCGTGTTGTCTGCGGTGGAGCGCAGCATGCAGATTACCCAACGGGCAGAGCAGTTTGCCAAGTATGTGAAGGAGCGCATGGCCAACGGGGACGTCTACGACCCGGAGCTTTTTGGCCACGACTACCTGGAACTAACGGGCCTCGCTCCGGTAATGCTTCTGCAAAATGAGCTGGGACGTATTTTGCAGGATCTGAGCATTGCCCGCAGCCTGATCAACGATAACGCTCCCGCCGGGTTGTTTACCGAAAGCGCTAAGCGGGTGGAGCACCTGCATCAATATGTGCCCTTCCTCTATGCCTGTGATACCTTCGAGACCCTCTCTGTAACCAAGCACACCTCACGGTTATTCCAGCCTTACCATACCAACAATGATTTCATTAGCGATCTCTGGCTGCCTTACCAGGATGTGGCCGACTATATCGACCGGGATACCATGACCATTGACATGCGGCGGCTGTGCGAGGGTTACCAGATCGCTCCGATCTACGACCCTGCTACAGGGGGCGGGCGCTACCCCAACGCTCTGCGGGTGATTGTGGTACGGGACCGAGATATCCCCTTGATGGGCGGCGACGTGCTAAGCAACCCTGCCTATGGCAGCGGCATGAACCTTCATGGAATGATCGGCAAGCAGGTGTTTATCCACGACAGCCGGGAGCTGCTTCGCCAGCGGAAGCTGGCGCTGGAGGACATTGATTTGGCTGTCAAAAACACCACCCTTGCCCCCCAGGAGTACGCCCGCGCCATGTTGCTCTGCGCCCTACAGGAGTATAAGGGCAACCTGGTGGACGCCATGTATCGCCGGGAAGCGGCGCTCTCGCAGATGGCCGAGGGCACGGCTTCCTATGAAAAGGCCAAAACCGCCCTGGATGAAAAGGTGGCTTCCGCTCAAAAGCAGGTGGACCAGGCCAGCGACCGCTGGAAGCACGGCCAGGTCAGCGGCTATGATGCGGATATCGATTACCTGCGCCGCAAGCAGTGGAATCGGGAAGGCCCGCCTGAGGAAGACCAACGAGAGTCTTTGGTGTTTTCGCTGGACCTCCAGCGGGAGCAGAGCATTGAAAGCGGCTATGCTATGCGCGACAACGGGCGGCGGCTTGCCTACCAGGATGTTTATATAGGCTCTACGGCGGTTGCCATGAATGCCGAGGCGCCCTCCACTCCGCCAGAACCCGCCCAAGAGAAGGGTGTGTCGCCAGAAGAATTCTCCCCAAAGCCACAGGATACATCCCCGGATCAGCCCATGCAGCCGGATCCACAAGACCCGGACAAATCGGATGAGCCCTCTGATGCCCTCCCGGTCGTGCCTTCTCCGCCTTCCGATGAGGCCCTCAGCGAGGACGCCCTGCCCGCGCCAAAAGCCCGCCTTGCCACGCCCCGCACGCCAGCCTCTTTCCAGGACTTGTCCCATAAGCTGAACCTTTCCAATGATCCCAACGCCCCCAAACTGGCCTACATCGTCCACCGGGATAGCGAATCAAAGATCCGGCTGGACAACAAGGGTGGAAAGATGGCCTCTTTGAATCCCAAAAAACCGAAGGGCCCTAAGCCCTAATCCTTCCCGGATCTTTCACAGGAGGGTTTCCCATGCAACAGAAAAACGTACTGAAGGGTCTGCAGATCTCCCGCACCATCCCCTACCGTGACCCAGATGCGTTTTTTGCGTTGGTGGGGACGGACGGCAATGGGCAAAGCGCTTATTTGCCGCTGGGGGAAAGCATGCTTAGCCGCCATATGCTGCTATTGGGCAGCCCCGGCACAGGAAAAAGCAACTTTATCGCCCATTTGCTTCGCAATATCCGGGCCAACCTCACCGAGCAGGATGTAATGGTGGTGCTGGACCCCACAGGGGAATATTACAACGCCTTTTATCAGCCGGGGGACGTTGTCTTTTCGGACGATGCCCGCTCCAGCGGCGATGATGGCGAGTCTTTCTGGAATCTCTATTGCGAGCTTTGTGAGGAAAGCCGCGTCATGGAAGATGCGTCCGCTTTGTGTGATCTGCTCTTTAACGAGCGCATCCGCGGCGCCGCCGAGCCCTACTACCCCAACGCCGCCCGGGATTTGATGATGGCGCTGATCGTATACCTGCGGCGCAAGGGTGAAAACGAGTTGCAAAACAACTTGGCTCTGCGGGAGTTGATCGACGGGTTTGATTTTGAGAGCATGCGCTCCATCCTAGAGCAGGAGCCGGATTTGCGCGCCTTGGCCACCTATCTGAGAAAGCCCGACAGCGCGGAGACCTTAGGCGTGGTGGCCGCTTTGCAGCAGGCTGCCCGGGAGATGTTTCAGGGGCGGTTCCGCCAGGAGGGTTCCCTTGGCATGCGGCCCTTGGTCCGCGGCAAAGGGGGCAAGGTGATCTTCGTCTGTTATGACGCCTCCCATGGCAACATGCTGCGGCCCATCTATGCCGCCCTGCTGGATTTATGCTTGCAGGAAGCCCTCAGCCGAACAGAGAATGAAGGAAATGTGTACCTGCTGCTGGACGGCATTGCCACGCTCCCTCCCCTGCCCCACCTGGAAGACGCGCTGCTTTTAGGCCGCCACAAAGGACTCAAGATTATCCTATCCACCATGGGGGTCAGCCAGCTATTCAACTGCTACGGCGAAACGGTGGCCCAAAGCCTGCTATGCGCTTTTGGTTCTACCGTTGCTTTTCGTACCCATGACCGGCCCAGCCGAAATTTTGTGAAGGGGCTCTATGGTCGCCACCGGGTTGTGGAAAGCTTCTCCTCCTCGGTGCTGGTGCGTGGGATTGTCGAACAGATAATGGATCAATACATCATTGAGGACGAGGATCTGACCGCACTACAAACCTTTGAATGCATCATCGCAACCATGCACTATCCCCCCTTTTGGTTCCGCCTTAAGCCCTATGGCACAGAGCGATAAAAAATAAAGGAGGCTTTTTATGAGCATCACCCCACAGGATATTGCCAAAATGCTGGATCACAGCACTTTGCAGCCCAATTTAACCCAGGAGGACGTGCGTAAAGGCTGTGAGATTGCCTTGCAGCACCACACGGCCAGCGTCTGTGCCCGTCCGGCGGATATGCCCCTGGTCGCCAAAATGCTCCAAGGCAGCGATGTGAAGATTTGCACCGTGATCGGCTTCCCCCACGGCAACCACAAGCCGGAGACCAAATTGGACGAAGCCCAGGCCGCCCTAGCAGATGGCTGCCAGGAATTGGACATGGTGTTAAACATCGGCCGGCTTATCGCCGGAGAGGATGCCTATGTGGAGGATGAAATCAAAGCCATCTGCGACCTGGCCCACAGCCGGGATGCAAAGGTAAAGGTCATTCTGGAGACTTGCTTTTTAACCGATGAGCAGAAGAAGCGTGCCTGCCAGATCTGTACCCGGGCGGGAGCCGACTGGGTGAAGACCAGCACCGGTTATGGCCCCGGGGGGTGCACCCTCCACGACCTGCGGCTGATGCGGCAAAGCGTGCCCCCAACTGTACAAGTGAAGGGCTCTGGCGGCATACGGGATCTGGACACGGTGTTGGCGGCTCGGGCTCTTGGCGCTACGCGCTGCGGGGTTTCCGCAACAGTGGCAATCATGCGGGAGGCCGAGGCACGCTATGTGGAGGGTTCTTTGAAGGAAGCCGCCCTGGAGGATCTGAAGGAAATGGGCGGAGGGTATTAATCTCTTTTGCCATTGGAGCGAACAGAAGAGTTGCACGCAAAGGCAACGCATGCCCCGTGAAATGGCAAATATCATGAAAATCCCCCGGCAATGCCGGGGGATTTTCATCGTTCAAAACAATCATCTGACAAGCTGAATGGTCGACACGCCGCGACCGTCGCTTTCCGCCTGGATCCGAATGGGAAAGTCATAATCGTTTCGGAAGATCAAATTCAGGCTGTTGGTGCCCACCGCCGCGTCACAATGCTGGGGCAAATACCGCGCGCTCCCAGGGCCATGGGGCCTGCGCTGCAAAATCGCGATCTTAGGAAGCTGGCGAATGGTGTTATACATGGTACTGCTGCTCTGGCAGGTACCGCCCCCGGATCCCAACTGGCTGCCCCCATCAATCAGCACCGGCGCGGGGAAGTATCCATTGGATTTTTTATAAGGGCCGATCTGTGCGTTAAAGTCCAGCTGTTCGCCCGGCTGTAGGGTGCGGGACATCAATTCGCAACTGCGCACGATGTTCTTGCAGCGGCCAGCGTTTCCCTCCGCGCCTGTGCCATAGGCAAAATAGCTGGTAAAGGCCGCGATAGGGGTTTCGTCGCTCATGGCCTCCACCTGGGGGGACACCACCGTCATTCCCGTAAGCAGCTTGGCGTCCACGTAGCCATAGCTGCGCCAATAATAAACCTTAGCAAAGCCGTTTTCAAACTCAATGATCGCGATTTTGTTGCCCTTACCCAGGATAATCGCATTGGTTTCCGCGTTGGCATTGGGGGTTTTGTAAACCGGCGCGTCCTCCGTAAGCGTGGCCACATACCCCATGGGCATCACCCCGTAGGCTGGGGTCGTGGCTGGGTCAATGACCGTGCAGTTTTCGTCAATACAAGTGCGCTTCACATAGCCTACAATACCCTCATACTCGATCAGCACAAAGGCAGGATAGACCTTGTAGATGGTTACTTCTTCACCCTTGCTTACCCAACCCATGGCTTGGCTTTCTTCATGCTGCGCGTAGCGCACGGTCACCGCTTGCCCCGCGGAGGTCATCAGCTTGATCTTCGTGCGATATAGCGGCGTTAGCCCGGCGATGCTGGGCGGGCCCTGGTCTTTCAGGTCCACTTCCTCCACGCTTTCCTCCTCATCCACGGGCAGGTCTTCTTCGGCAACGCCCTCATCAATGGCTTGCTCCAGCAGCGACTTTTCCTCAGTAGGTGTGGGGGTAGGGGTGGCCGAAGCCTCGGCTAACGATAAACCCGCCAGCGGCAAGAGTGCCAGCAGGCAACAAAGCAATAGGACAACAAAACTTTTCAAACGCAGCATTCCGCGTTTCACTCCTTACGGTCCGATAGGCGCCGGGCAAGAAGACTCCTGCCCAGCTACCTCATTATAGCACATTTCCCGAAGGAGCCAAGCCGCTTCGCGAAAATTTACAGGCGCAAGCCTGTCGGTTCCTATCCCTCTTGATGCTCCAAGCGGAGCATCCGGTAGAGCTCTTCCTTCAGCAAGATGAACTTGAACACGGCGCGGGGATTGTCCGGCGCAATCGCATAGAGTTGCCCCTGGGCCATCACTTCAAAGCAAAACTTTTTCTCGTGTGCAAACACACCGGATAGCCCATTGTCCAGGGCCCAGTCGATGGGCTGACCCTCGGCTGTCCCTTTCACGCGCAGCTCGCGCAGATCAATGCTAACCTCCGCTTCCCCTACTGCCACCAATTTCCCGTTAGGCATGATCTTTGAGAGTTTGGCGTGCACGGCATAACGGAAATCTTGCTGGAGCTGTTTGCGGTAGAAGTCTTGCTGCCAACGATACCAGGCGGTGGGCGTGTCAAAGGGCAACATCGATCCCTCCACAGGAGAAAGCAGCCCATATTCGTCCATCTTTGCCTGGTTGCCACAGCGTGCGCATCGAATCAGGCTGCCCTGTGCCACCGTCTCAAACTCACTATGACAGGCTGGACACACAAACAACAGCTGCTCCAAACCCTCTGCCAAACGCGGATGGCGGGCCGCAATGCGATGCTCCCGTTGCCATTCATAGTCGTCGAAAGCCAGCGCGCCCACCACCGCCTGATAAATCTGCTCGTCTGACATCGCCTCGATCTGCTGGGGAGTGAACAATACCGAGGCACAGCACTGCACGCGGGTGGCGCGAAAAGCCTTCATGTTCCATTTGGGAAAGCCGATGTGCGCGCCATCGGTGTGCAGCGTTATCACCGGCACTTTCACCATGCGTATCAGCTTGGCGATGCTGGGTTCAATCAGCGTGCTCTGCCCTGTGAAGGAACTTTGCCCCGAGGGGAATATCACCACCACATCTCCCCGCTGCGTGATGCGCATGATGTTACGCACCGATTGAATATCCGATACAAATTGTTGCTTGGGAAAGCAGCCCATAAGGGTCAACAGCCATGCCAACACGGCATTTTGAAAGTACAGCGCCGCCGTCATATAGTTCAGTTTTTGCGGATACATCGCAGCGCCGACTATCAAAAAATCAAGATTACTGATATGATTGCACAATAGAAGATACGGGGCATGGATGTCTTTGATCTGCGACCGATCCACCTGCATATGAACTGTCACCTTAAAAAAAACTCGCATCAGGGTTGCCGCAATCGCATAGATCACACGATTGGGCTTTTTGGCAACCACCGCTTTTGCCTTTGCCACGCCAAACATCACCTGCCTTTTTGGTTGTTATTACTGCAAGCATCCATTCACAAGCGTATATCCAGTATATCAAATCACTCCAAATTAGCAATCTCCATTTTTCGACAACCCCTTCCCCTGTGCGGCCAACTTCCTTTCAAAGCCTCCGCCCGCTCTTCCTTTATCGCCTCCGTTATTCCATGGGAAAGAGAAGGGCCCAAGAAAGATGAAGCGGTTTACATTGACGATGGCAGCCTCTTTGAAAATAGGATTGCGAAAATCATGCAATCAAAGTTGAGATCATAGGCCCTACGGTTGGTTGTTCTCTAACGCCCCATTATCAAATAAGGAAATCCATAATTTGGGAAGAAAAAAAGAAGGCCGAACGTACTATTCGCAGGAGTCCTCGTCAGCCTTTAGCGGCAGAATCACTTTGAGTCGATATGACCGATCGCCTGAAGGAGGTACTGGAATGAAACGAAGCATATCTCTGTTTTTGAGCTGCATGCTGGTGCTTGCTGCCCCCGCCCTATCCGAAGGAATGGAAAAAACATTGGGCAGCGTTACTTTTACCGTGCAAGACATTTATTACGATGGGCGCGTGGCGATGCTTACCATGCAACAAACCGCATCACAGCCCGATGCCGTGATGGTGGATGAAGTATTCAGGGACAGCACGGACGGTACCCCTGTGTTTGGAGCGGAGGAGGCCGGCCCGATCATTCCTACCTATTGTGACATCAGCTTTTATTATGCGAAAGACGGCGAACAAGTACGCAATGTTGGTGCGAGTGGCGGCGGCACAGCCAGGGGAAATCCGCTGGACAGCTATGGGCTTATGTCATTCATGCCGCTGGATGTTTCCCCGGACAGTGTGAATGCGTCCATCACCATTGCAACCCTCACGCCGCAGCTGGATACCTATGAGGAAAAGGATAGCCTCAACTTTGACATTCAAAAGACGGACAAGCCGCTCGTGGACGCAGCCCTTGATCTGGATCTAGGGCCGACCATCGTAAAACACATCGTCGTCAGCCGAACGCCGCTGCTGCTTATTGTTCATGTTTATCATAAAGCCGTGGATGGCAACGGATATTCTTCCTTTTCTGTGTACCCCTATGGGGGTGCCGTGTTGCAACATAGCTCCAGCGATGCCCAGAATTTGGAAACCGAGGGCTGGGTACGCGTGAACCACGCCTTCACTCTGGAAAAGGATGACCCGCTCCCCCAGGCTCTGCGCCTGCATTACGACAGCGGGACAGCAAAGGACTTGAAAGTGGATTTAACCGCGAGCACGGTGGAAGTGCTAGAATAGGAAAAATGGCATAAACGTAAAACAAACATGTCGTCATCACAAAAAGCGCTCCCACAAGCTGGGGCGCTTTTCCTTTGCTGCTTCTTGCGATTGACGTTGGGATAGGCAAACGGCAACAAAAATCCGAACCCCTACCAATCGGTGCAAAGGTTCGGACTAAGGATGTGGTGCGGCCAAGAGGACTTGAACCTCCATGAGGAAACCCTCACTAGAACCTGAATCTAGCGCGTCTGCCAAGTCCGCCATGGCCGCACGGGAAGGGAAAATGGTGGATGGGGATGGATTCGAACCATCGAAGTCTGTGACGGCAGATTTACAGTCTGCTCCCTTTGGCCACTCGGGAACCCATCCATGGTTGCGGCACCGGATCGCCGCTAGCCGGGCTGCCCAGCCCTGGTACAGAAACCTCGCTTGGAGCTGGCGAAGGGACTTGAACCCCCAACCTGCTGATTACAAATCAGCTGCTCTGCCAATTGAGCTACGCCAGCATGGTGCGCCCGCACAGGTGAAGCCCGCTGGCAAAGAGAAAGTGGCGACCCGGAAGGGGCTCGAACCCTCGACCTCCAGCGTGACAGGCTGGCATTCTAACCAACTGAACTACCGGGCCGTATGCTGGTGGGCCTTCAGGGACTTGAACCCCGGACCAACCGGTTATGAGCCGGCCGCTCTAACCAACTGAGCTAAAGGCCCATAGCCAATCCAAAAGATGGTGACTCCTAGGGGATTCGAACCCCTGTAGCCGCCGTGAAAGGGCGGTGTCTTAACCACTTGACCAAGGAGCCACGCCTGCGGTGTAGCCATTTTGGTCGGGGTGAAGGGATTTGAACCCCCGGCCCCATGCTCCCAAAGCACGTGCGCTACCAGGCTGCGCTACACCCCGAAAGATCGCCGTCTTTTGGCGACGAATTGTATTTTACACAAACCCAGGGCGGTTGTCAAGGGCTGCTGGGAAAAAAGCAATGCTCCGCCTTCCCGTTGCCCATCGACTCCGGGCTCTCCCTTGCGTCCAAAACCATTCTGTGCTATGCTCTACAAACCAGGTCTCCGTTACCGCCGGCCGTTACCGCCGGCCGTTACCGTCGGCCGTTACCAAAGCGATTTCGCAAGGAGAATACGAATCCATGACCCATCCTTCCTTTTCGATCGCCCATAGTAACCGCGCGCGTTTGCTGGTTTGCCTGTTTTTTTTGTTGCTGCTTCTGGTGGGTTTTTGGACTGTCCCCGGCTATGGCTTGCCATGGGACGAGCTGGACGAAATGGATATTTTGCGCATGAACCTTTGGGAGTACGCCTTGGCGCTGGGCCAAAGCGACGAGGTGTTCCAGACCATGGCGGCCCAGGAAGTCGACGGCATCGCGGGGCGCATCGGTCCGCTTACGCCCATCTCCCAAAGCGTGGAGCGAGACCATGGCCAAAGCGCCTATTATCCCCTGTTTGGCGTGGTGATGAACCCAGCCCTATCCGCCTATCAGCTGATGGGCATCTGGCATGGATACACCTGGTTGTTTTTCTGGCTGGGGGCAGTGGCGCTGTACGGCGTTTGCCGTCATTTAGGGCTTTCCCGCCCTTTTGCCTGCCTTGCCGTGGTGATGTTGATGCTTTCCCCCCGTTTTTTTGCGGAGGGCCATTACAACAACAAGGACATTGTCCTGTTTTCCCTGGTTTTGCTGACCCTCTGGCAGGCTCTGCGCCTGATCAAACGTCCCCGCTGGGATGCAGGCTTGTTGTTTGCGCTGGCAGGGGCCGTCGCCACCAATACCAAAATCATCGGCCTTGCCCTATGGGGGCTTTGTGGGCTGGCGGTAGTGGTACAGCTGATCCTCTCCAAAAAATTTTCCACTCACGTTCTTTGGATCGGCATGGGCACGCTACTTTCTTTTGGGCTGTTTTATGGGTTGCTCACCCCGGCCCTGTGGCAGGACTTGGGTGCGTATCTGGGGTACGCGCTGCAAAATGCCTCTCAGTTTTCTCGCTGGAAGGGCTATGTGCTCTTTAGGGGCTCTGTGTTCAGCACCGGGGTACATCCTCTCCCTTGGTATTACCTGCCCTATATGATGCTGGTCTCCACGCCGCTGTGGGTATGGCTGTCGCTGGCGGTGGGACAGGGCGCGGCCCTGCGGCGGACGTTGCGCCGTAGTTCTGACCCGTCACGGATCCCTCTGCTGCTATGCACGCTGCTGTGGCTGGTTCCCTTTGCCTATTCCCTCCTGTTCCATACCTTTGTGTATAATGGCTGGCGTCATTTTTACTTCTTGTATGGGCCCATGCTTGCGCTGGCCGCCTATGGATTGTCCCGTGCATGGGCACATCTCCACCGGCGCAAGCGCCTTCGCCGTTTGCTGGCGACATTGCTTTGCCTGTGCCTGTTGCTGACCGCTGGGAGCATGGTTCTGAACCATCCGTATCAATATGCCTATTATAACCCCTGGGTGCTGAGCAAGGATATCAACACCTTCCTGGAACGGGATTGGTGGAATCTAAGCATTACCAACGCATTGGAACGCTTGGTTCAGACCCAGGCCGTTCACGACGCTTCCACGCCCCTCACGGTGGCGGGCAACAACTATTGGACGCAATTCGGTGTGGAGCGGGCCGTCCGGGTATTAGGGATTCCCCAGCTTCAAGCCGTGAACGGGCAAACCACAGTTCCAGATTTTTGGGTGACGGCCCATAGTTATGCCCAGTTTGGCGACTGGCGACCGGGGGGTCACAGCACCCTTGTGCTGGAAATCATGGCCTATGGCGCACCGTTGGTTTCGATTGAATGCACGGGCCAGCCCCAGGCCCTAACCCTGACTTTGCCGGAAGGGACGGATGTTCCATGAGTCAAGCCTCCGCCCGCAACCCAACGTCCCCCCTCCGCGGCAAGCTCTTTGTGGCGGCCTTCTTTGTGTTGCTCACCTTGGTGGGCCTGCTGACCAGCTGGAACTATGGGTTGCCTGCCGATGAGCATTCCGAACAGGTCATCTTGCGGGAGAACCTGAAAGAGTATGCTCTCCGGCTTCTGGGGGAGGATAGCCAAGCTGTCCAATACTATGACCGTCTGGGCGTCCGGCCCATTTCCCAAAGCATTGAGAAGGACCATGGCCAGAGCGCCTACTACCTGGCCGCGCCCCTTTTGCAGCTGGAGACCTTCGCCCCTCAAACCCTCACGGCTCTTTGGCATGCCTACACCTGGCTGTTGTTCATGGCAGGGTGCTGGGCTGTGTACGGTTTCTGCCGGGAGATGGGCTTTGGCCAAGGGGTTGCCTGCGCCTGCGTATTGCTGTTATCCCTGGCCCCTCGCTTCTTTGCCGAGGGGCATTACAATACCAAGGACATGGCTTTGCTTTCTCTGGTGCTGCTCACCCTGTGGCTGGGGCTTCGCCTGTTGAAAAAGCCTTGTTTGGCACGGGGCTTGCTGTTTTCCCTGGCCGGTGCCATGGCGCTCAATACCAAAATCGTCGGTGGCATCGCCTGGGGGTTGGTGGGCCTGGCTACGGTGGCGCTGATCACCGCCCGAAAGGCCTGGAGCCCGCGGATGCTGGGCGTGGCGCTGGGTACAGTGGTCGGCTTCCTGACGATCTACGCCCTGCTCACCCCCGCCCTGTGGCCAAACCCGGCGGAGTATCTGGCCTATGCGCTGCAAAACGCCTCCGGCTTCACCCGCTGGCCCGGGGTGGTGATCTTTCGAGGCATGGTCTATGACCACGCGGTTAACCCTTTGCCCCGGTACTACCTGCCCTACATGATGCTGGTGACGTTGCCCTTGTATACCTTACCGCTGGCCGCCATAGGGCAGATCGACGCGTTGCGCGCCTTCCTAAAGGGTAAAGACGCCGCCTTAACGAGCCCTCGAGCCTTGATGCTGCCCGTGCTCACATTGCTATGGCTGTTGCC
Organism: Eubacteriales bacterium; assembly: GCA_031556815.1. GTDB lineage: Bacteria > Bacillota > Clostridia > Christensenellales > Aristaeellaceae > Limiplasma. Next base: position 47,487 of record JAVBSI010000005.1, read on the forward strand.
CCTGGGCTATGCCATGTTAACCCGACCCTTGGTGTACAACGGATGGCGGCATTTTTATTTCATCTATGCCGGCGTCGTGTTGCTGGCGGGGGTCGGGCTGGACTGGCTGAGACGGCTTTTGTCCCAAAAACGCCGGTTTCTGCGGGGATGCACCGCCCTGCTCTGCCTTTGCTTTGCCCTTAGCGCCGTGGGCATTGGCCTGAACCATCCGTACCAATACGGCTACTATAACCCGCTGGCTCGGCGCAACGCCGAGGCCAACATGGAACTGGATTATTGGGTGGTAAGCACGGTAAACGCCATGAAGCAATTATGCGCCTCCCAGGAACGCGACACCCTGCTTCCTCTTGAGCTAGGCGCCCAGGAGCCCATGAGCCTGTTTGGCATCGTCCATGGGCGCCAGGCCCTGGCGCCGACATTGCAAGCCCAACTGACCGTGATGGAACAAGAGGATCCTACCGCCCCCTATCTGTTTTCCAACGCCACCTACGCGCGGATCTACGGAACCCCGCCACCGCCTGGATATCACATCCTGTTCACTCTTCGCAGCTACGGCAGTGTGCTGTGTACGGTGTATGAAAAGGATCCATGATCTTCCCTTTGGGTGCATAAGCCGCCCTGCATTGCCTCAACCTAGAGGTGGAGGTGATGGCCATGGCCAAAGCAGGCATGCGGCGACCCAGCCCCAAGGAACCTCATGGAACGGAAAGCAATCACAAGACCCATCTCCCCAAAAATCAACAACCCCCGGTACCCGAGATCAAAGGCAAAAAGAAAAACAAGTGAACCAAAGGGCGGCCCGAGGCTGGGCCGCCCTTTGGCGGCATTCCGGATTGTTCCTTGCGCGCAGCGGCGGAACCTTTTATAATAGGAGAGGCGCCTTGCCCCAACCCTATCACCCGCCGGAGGAAGCCATGTTCAAAATCATGATCGTGGAGGATAACCAGACCATTGCCGCCCTGCTGAGCGACCATCTCTGCCGCTGGGGGTACGAGGTTTTTGCCTGCGTTGATTTGAATGATGTACTGGGCGAGTTCGTGCGCATCGCGCCTCATCTGGTGGTGATGGACATTTCCCTGCCTTTTTTCAGCGGTTACCACTGGTGCGGAAAAATTCGCCAGGTCTCCACCGCGCCGGTTCTGTTTCTGTCCTCCCACACCGCCTCCATGGACCAGGTCATGGCCATGAGCATGGGCGGGGATGACTACATCACCAAGCCCTTTGATTTGGATGTGCTGGTGGCGAAGGTCGGGGCGTTGCTGCGCCGAGCTTATGACTTCACCGGCACCCAGACCACGCTGGAACACCGAGGCGCGGTGCTGGACATCGGCCAAAGCGCGCTGCTTTATGGCGATGCCCGGTTGGAGCTCACCAAGAATGAAAACCGCATTTTGCAGCTGCTGCTGGAGCGCAAAGGCAATACCGTCAGCCGGGACGCCTTAATGACCCGCCTGTGGGATAGCGACTGCTTTGTGGACGACAACACCCTCACCGTCAACATGACCCGGCTGCGCAAGAAACTGGAGGACATTGGTCTTGTGGATTTTATCCACACCCAGCGCGGCGAGGGGTATCGGGCGGGCCTGCCATGAGCAAAACAAAGGCGTTCTTCTTCACCTTGTGGCGATACGGGCGGACCTATTGGCGCAGCGCCTTGTTTTGTCTGTTGTTGCCTGCCATTTTTGTGCTTTTGCATCTTTTGGCCGGCGGGCTTTTCCAGGAGATCGCTTATGCCCTGTTGATGATTAGCGTGCTGCTGGCCTTGGCCTTTTGGGTGACGCTGATCCGCTTTTTCCATAGGCAGGCGGAGTTATGGCAAGCGCAACAAAACCTCCCGCCGGAGCCGGATCGCCTCCCCTTGGCCCAAACCCCCATGGAGGAGGACTTCCGGGGGTTTGCCATCGCCTTTGGCAATCAGGCCCGCCAGCATGCCAACGAGGCTCGGCGCATGGAAGCGGAGCGCAGAGACTATTACACCTTATGGGTGCACCAGATCAAGACCCCTATCGCCGCCTTGAACCTGATGGCGCAAAGCCAGCAACCCATCCAGCGGGAGCATCTGCTCCAGGAGCTTTATAAAATCGAGCAATATGCCGAGGCGGCCCTCAGCTATCAGCGCTTGCACAGCATGCACGAGGATCTCCTCCTCTGCCGGGTACCCCTATATCCCCTGTGCTGCCAGGTGGTTAAAAAGCTGCGGCCTTTGTTTGTCTATGGCAAAACTCGGTTGGTGATGGAACCCTTTGCCTGTAACGTGCTTACCGATGCCAAATGGCTTTCCTTGGTGCTTGAGCAGGTGTTGACCAATGCCCTCAAGTACCAGCCAGAGGGCCGCTGTGTCACCATCGCACTGCCCCAGGCGGAGTGCCTAACCATTGCCGATGAGGGCATCGGAATCCGGGCGGAGGACGTACCCCGTGTTTTTGACCGCGGCTTCACGGGTTTTGTGGGACACAACCACGAAAAGAGCTCAGGGATCGGCCTCTATCTGAGCAAGAAGGTTTGCGACGGCCTGGGACACCGCATCTCCCTTGTCTCCCGCCAGGGGGAGGGCACCATTGTCACCCTGGACATGCGGCGGGAGGTATATGAAGATTTTTGAAACTTACAAAACTGTAAGCCTGCCCCTCTTTTTGTAAGCCAAAGCTAAGGCGGGGCGGCAGCGGCCGGGGTATGCTGTATCCGTACCCAATATGGGAAGGAAAGGATGAGCCCCATGGAATTGCTTGAGGTCAAAAACCTTCAGAAGATCTACACCACCCGCTTTGGCGCTCAAAAAGCGCTGGCACTTTCTGATGTAAGTTTCTCGGTGGAAAAAGGCGAGTTTGTAGCCATCATGGGCGAGAGTGGTAGCGGTAAAACCACTTTGCTGAACATTTTGGCCGCCCTGGATCAGCCCACCGGCGGCAGCGTCAATTTGGAGGGAAAAAACATTGCCGATATCCCCGAGAAGGAAAAGGCGGCTTTCCGTCGAGACCATCTGGGCTTTGTATTTCAGGATTTTAACCTGTTGGATACCTTCAGCGTAAAGGACAACATCCTGTTGCCCCTGGTGCTACAAGCTCGGCCTGTGACTGAGATGATGGCCCGCCTTGAACCTCTGGCAAAGAAGCTGGCCATCACAGACCTACTTGCCAAGTTCCCCTATGAAATCTCCGGCGGACAAAAACAGCGCACCGCCGTGGCCCGAGCCCTCATCACCCATCCCCGCATCCTGCTGGCGGACGAGCCCACCGGCTCGCTGGACAGCAAGGCGGCCGCAAGGCTGATGCAAATGTTTGAAGGGATCCATCAGGAGGGGCAAACCATTTTTATGGTCACCCACAGCGCCCAGGCTGCCAGCTATGCCTCCCGGGTGCTGTTCATCAAGGACGGTTTGCTGATCAACCAAATGTATCGGGGCGACAACGCCCGGGATCACTTCTTCCCGAAAATCCTCAATGCTCTCACCGCACTTACCAACGGAGGTGAGGGTGATGACTAAAAGCCTTTATCTGCGGTTGGCCTGCGCCAATCTGTGGAAAAACCGCAGCAGCTATTTCCCCTTTCTTTTTGCCAGCATTATGCTCACCTTTACCATCTACAGCTTTGCCTCCATGGCACTCAACCGGGGTTTGGCACATATGGCTGGAACCATGGTCATGACCATGATGCTGGCTCTGGGCCTGGTGATCGTGTCCTTTTTTGCGGCGATCTTTCTATTCTATGCCAATAGTTTTTTAATCAAGCGACGGAAAAAAGAGCTGGGCTTATACAGCATCCTAGGCATGGAGAAAAAGCACATCGCCAAGGTGCTGCGTTGGGAATTAAACCTAAGCTGGCTCATTACCATGGCCGTCGGCCTGGGTTTGGGCTTTTTGCTCAGTCGCCTTTTGTACCTGCTGGTGCAATGGATCCTCAAAGTTCCGGTCCCGCTGGAAAACGCCATCAATCCATACGCTCTGCTGGGTACGGCGGCGCTTTTCGCCGGGCTGTTTTTCCTGCTGAAACTGTATAACAGCTACCAGGTGCGGGCTGTCAGCCCCTTGGCGCTTTTGCGGGGCGGACAGATGGGAGAGAAGGAGCCCACATCCCGCTGGCCCCTGGCTGTGGTGGGTCTGATCACCCTGCTTAGCGGCTATCTGCTGGCCCAATGGGTCAACAATCCCATGACCGCCATCACCATGTTCTTTTTTGCAGTATTGCTGGTGATCATCGGTACCTACTGCCTGTTCATGGCGGGGAGCCTCACGGTGCTGAAACTCCTCAAAAACAACCATCGATTTTACTACCAACCCCGTCATTTCATCACGGTGTCTGGGATGCTCTACCGCATGAAACAAAATGCCGCGGGCTTGGCCAGCATCGCCATCCTATGCACCATGGCTATGGTCACCGTGGGTACCACAGTAGCCATGTACAGCGGCACCGAACGGACCATCAACCGACTCTATCCCAATGACCTGTCCATCCAATGCGAATCTCCCCAGGCCGCTGACCAGGTACGGGACACCCTGGACACCACCGCTCACGAAACCGGCATGACGCTGCATGATCTGCGTTCCTTCTCGGCACATCTGGCGTCCCTGGGCATGGACGGTACCTCCCTGCGGTCCGGCCCCGAGCTTTCCGAAAGGGGCCTGCGCGATTTTAACCAGCTCTTTGACGCATGCATCCTCACTCAGGGGACCTTTTCCAGCCTACAGGGCCAGCCCTTGGTTTTGGGCGAACACCGCCTGGGTTGGTGGTCCCCCAACTACGAAGCCCCTGCCACCGTATCCATCGGCGGCATTGTCTATACCTTTGAAATGCTTCCCGCACCTGATTTCCAGCTTTCCCTGGATATCTTTTCTTCCAGCGACCCGGTTCTCATGGTGGCGCCCGACGAAACCGCCATTGCTCAGCTATCCAAGGAGCTAGGGCTGGAAAATACTGATTACATCCATAAAATCAATGTGGTCCAAGCCAACCTGGGCGACACCCCACCAGAGCAAGAGGCCTACGTCGACCTGCTGCAGGCCCGCCTCTCTTCTGACAGTAGTGCCCGGCTGACGTACAAAGCCGCCCTCCGAACCGATGTGAACACCCTGTATGGAGGTTTCCTGTTTGTAGGGCTGTTCCTGGGCTTGCTGTTTTTGATGGCCACTGGCATGATTATCTATTTTAAGCAGATCAGCGAGGGGTATCAAGACCACGACCGGTTCATCATCCTGCAACAGGTGGGCATGAGCCAGCAGGAGGTCAAGCAAACGGTACAGACCCAGATCCTCATCGTATTCTTTCTTCCGCTGGCGGTGGCCATCTGTCATGTGGCCGGGTCTTTGCACATGATGATCCTGATGCTCCAGGGCCTGAGCCTCTCCGAGGCTCCCTTTGTGGCTTTTAACGCGTTTGTAACGGCGGCAGTGATCGCGGCGCTTTATGCCTTCTTTTACCTGCGCACCGCCAAAACCTACTATAAGATGGTACGGTTTTAAGGAGGGGCCCATGGGAGCGCCTTCGCTGGCGCTGCTCAGTGGGCAGTGCCGCGTAGCGGCAAGCAACCCGTAGTGGGAGCTTTTACCAGCGCGTAAACGCCAGTGCCACGCGCGACGATGAAAGCGAGTAGGAGCGGCCCAAAAGCCGTTCCCTAACACCTTCTTGAAAAGCAGGGCGGCCCATTGGGCCGCCCTCAGACCGCTGACAAACGCTGTTTGGAAGCGGGATGAGCGCTTGCTCAAAAAGTGCCTATCGCGCGAAAGCAAGGCGACATAAGGGGATGAGCGTACACGGACGTACGCGATTCCCCTTTGCCGCCGCTGCTGACAATGCGAGAGGGGCTTTTTCAGCAAGCTGAGGGCGGCCCATTGGGCCGCCCTGCTTCATCGTCTGCCATTACCCCCGGTACAATATCTCGTTACGCTTGGGACCGGTGCTCACCATGCGGACGGGTACCTCCAGCTGTTTTTCAACCAACTCGATATACTTGCGGCAGTTTTCCGGCAGCTTGCCGACGTCCGTCTCTCCCCGCACATCGCTCATCCAGCCCGGCACCATGGTATATACAGGCTTACAGCGCATCAGCGTGGGCGTGCTAGGGAAATCCGTAATCTGCTTGCCATCCACCTCATAGGCGATACAAACGGGAATCTCCGGCAGATATCCCAGCACATCCAGGTTGGTCAACACCGCCTCGGTAGCGCCTTGCACTCTGCAGCCATAGCGGGTGGCCACCGCGTCAAACCAGCCCACCCGGCGGGGGCGGCCTGTGGTGGCTCCGTATTCTCCAGCGTCGCCACCCCGCTTGCGCAGTTCTTCCGCCTCATCCCCAAACAATTCTGTGGTAAAGGGCCCCGCTCCCACGCAACTGCTGTAAGCTTTTGTCACACAAAATACGTCCTTCATCTCGCTGGGGGGCACCCCTGCCCCCACCGTTCCAAAGCCCGCCAGGGGAGAAGAAGAGGTGGTATAGGGGTAGATGCCATGATCCGGATCGCGCAGGCTGCCCAGCTGGCCCTCCAGCAATATGATTTTGCCTTCCTTCAGCGCCTTGTGCAAAAACACCGTGGTATCGATGACCATGGGACGGATCCGCTGCCCCAGGGCTTTCAGTTTCTCCATCAACGGCCTGATCTCAATGGGAGGCTTGTAATACAGGCTCTCCAGCAAGGCGTTTTTTTGGGTCACCGCGCTGGTAAGGCGACTGAGTAAGATCTCGTCGTCATAAAGCTGGCATACCTGGATGCCAATTTTCAAGTATTTGTCCCCATAAAAAGGCGCAATGCCGCTTTTGGTGGAGCCAAAGCCAGCCTTGCCCAGGCGCTCCTCCTCAAGCCGGTCAAAATCCACATGATAGGGCAGCATCACCTGCGCCCGGTCGCTGATATACAGCGTGGGTTTGTGCACGCCCTGGTCCATCAATCCCTTGTATTCCGCCAGCAACTTCTCGATGTCCAGCGCGACGCCCGGGCCAATCACGTTGGCAATATGCGGATGAAAAACGCCCGAGGGCAGCAGGTGCAGGGCGAACTTCCCAAAGTCGTTAATAATGGTATGCCCGGCATTAGCGCCGCCCTGAAAGCGGACCACAATGTCGCTGCTTTCCGCCAGCACATCCGTGATTTTCCCTTTGCCCTCATCGCCCCAATTGGCGCCCACGATGGTCCGGATCATATCCATGATCCCCTTTCCATGGCAATAGGGGCATAAAGCCCACTCCTCTTTATACTATACAGTATGAGGAATGTCAAGCAAAGCCAAGGAGGGAACCCATTATGATCCAACGCATTTTACCTATGCTTATCCTTTGCTGCCTGTTGCCCGTAGACGGTCTTGCCGCCTGGCAGGATGGCATCTACCAGGATGTGGGCCCGGGCTATCGGGGGGAGTTGGTGGTGACCACCGCCATCAAGGCAGGCCAAATCACCGATGTCCAGGCAAGGAACCGGGGCGATACCCCCGATGACTTTTTGCAAACCGCCCTGGAGGGCTTGGTGTCTCAGGTGATCAAGAACAATGGCGTGGACGGCGTGGACGTGGTTTCCGGGGCCACAGCCAGCTCTCAGGGTATCCTGCAAGGGGTAAAAGGCGCGCTGGAGCAATCTTCCGCTCCTCCTCTGGCCAGTGGCGCCCCTGCGGCCACGCCGCAGGGCGCGACCGCTAGCCCCCTTGCCACCCCTGCCGGGGAAGCCGCCTCTGCCCAGGTCTACGCAGGCTTTGGCAGCGTTCCCAATTTCCGCGTGGGCCCCGGCAAGGATGCCAACGGCGTGCCTGTCTACAGCTTCAACGTGGCCATGGCCAGCTGCCTGTTTGATGCCAAAGGCCGCATCCTGGATGTGCAGGTGGACGTATATGAGGTGGCAACCCCCAACTATGACGGGGCCAGCATGCCCCATTTCAGCGGCTGGCCGGCCCGCCAGGGATATAACATCACCGACCCGGCCACCGGCCAGGTCACTGGCGTAAGCATGAACACGGAGCAGAACATCAGCGAGGAGATTTCCACCTGGGCCACCAAACGGGAGCGGGGGGATAGCTACGCCATGAACCCGCAAAACGAATGGTATCAACAGATGAATGCCTACCAAAGCTGGATGAAGGGCCAGACGACGGCGGAGCTTCGAGCCTGGTTCGCCAAGTATACCAGCCCCCGCAACGGCCGCCCCATCAAGGTGGGCAGCGACCAGCAGGAGGACATCGATGCTTTGGCCGCCATGGAGGACACAGAAAAAGCCCAGCTTGCCGATGTGGTCAGCCAGGCCACCATGAGCCTTGGGGATGCCCACGGCTTTTTATTGGAGGCCATCGAAAAGGCCTATGAAAACCGAAAGCCCGTGCCTGACCTTCGCTTGCCGTAGCGGTTATTTCCGCCGGTTCTCTCCCGCTACTTCCAGCCCGGATATCAGCGCAATGGCGGCAGCTTCCGGGGTCAAATACTCCTGCTCCAAGCCCACCAAAACCTGTTCGTACACCCCGCCTTGATCCACCAGCATAGGTGCCTCAAAGCCCCTGGGCATGCCGTATCGCGCCCAGGAAAGCGCCAGCTGATTGGACACGGCCGTAACCTTATCCTGTTTGTACAGGCTGCGAAACGCACTATTGCCACTGACGCTGTCGGGCACTCCCCACAGATCCGCCATGGCCCCTACCCCTTTGTAGGTGCACAGTAAAAACTGGATCAGCATGGCACTTTCCCGGAGAGATCGGCTGCCGTGTTGAATGGCCAACAGCCGAACCGCCTTTTGGAAGCCGCCATCATAAGGCCCCCAATCCTCCAGCTTTACCGCCATAGCCATCCGGTTGCCCAGGGGCAGGGCATCCTGAAAAGCGGCCGCCTGGCTATCCCAGGTCCATATCCCCAAATAAGCGCCTTCATTCCAGCCTGTCAGCAAATCCTGCTGCTGGGACAGCGGCGGCATCACGCCGGCTTTGACCCATTGCTGCAAATACCGCAGCCCCTCCGCCACCCACTCCTTGTCCATGGAGCACTTGCCTGTAGCAGGGTCGGACCAGGCCTGCCCATACTTGCTTTGCAAATAGGTAATCAGCAGGGCGATCCGACCGGGGGCATCCGCCGCCAGCGGATAGACCCCTGCCTCCAGTTTCCGCTGTTGGAGATTGGCAGCCATCTCTTGGGAGGACTGGGGCACCTTCCATTGTTGGGCCTTCAAGGCTGTTTCATTCCAAAGAAGCAGGTGAGAGGTCATGCTGGTGGGAACGGCGCATAGCCTTGTGCCTACGGTGCCTGCCTCCAGCCCCAGATAGCTGAACTCGTTTAAATCCAGCACATCCCCCAACTGCTCCAAATCCGCGAATCGGTACCCCTTCTGCAATTGGCCGCCCAGGGTCTGCAACATTTCCGTATCCAGCAACACCACATCCACGCTTTGCCCCACCGGCGCTTCAAGCGCATCTTCACATGCGTCTCTGTTTGGCGCGCAGCTCCACTGCACCGAGGCTTTGCCAATGCTCTCTTGAAAACTCACCGCGGCCTGCCGGGTGGCTAGATCCACTTCCGGGCCGCCCCAACCAAGAAATCGTATGTTGGGAAGGTTATCCTCCGCAGCGGCCTTACCAAAGAGCAGACAAAAAACCAATCCCAACGCTGCCCACTGCCTCTTCAAAAGCGTCTCTCCTTTTGTATCTCTTGGGATGCTTTAATTGTAAAAAAAGTTTGCTGAAAAGTCAAATATTGATCCGGCTCGATTCAGGGGCGAAAAACAAACGACATTGGGCATTGACATGGCGCGCGGGAGCGGCTATGATAGGAATGCGGCCATAGGCCGACAAAATCGACAGGAGGAGCCAACGTGGACGCGGACCCGTACAGTCGAAACCTTGTTTTGACCTTTTGGTGGCAGCCCATCATGAAAAAAGCTCCCAACAGTCGATTGGACGTGCGCGGCTAGCGCCTCCGACGTTATTGTCAGCATCGCCTGCTTTGGGAAGCAACGCCGCATCCTGCGGCTGCGGAAAGGCAGGCTTTTCTTTATGAAAAAAATTTACCTCACTGTAGACGATCATCTGACGGAAATCCACACCCTGGAAAAGGGCTGTTGGGTTCATTTGCAAAACCCCTCTCGAGATGAGATTGATGGCCTCAACGCCCGTTTCGCGCTGGATCCCACCTATTTGCAGGCGGCGCTGGACGAGGAGGAAAGCGCCCGCATCGAACGGGATGGGGATCAAACCCTCATCATTGTGGATATCCCCTATGTGGATGTGGAGGACAATGGGTATAGCTACTCCACCATCCCTATGGGCATCATCGTGGTGGACGATGTGATCATTACCGTGTCCACCCGCGAGACCCCTCTGATCAGCGACTTTACCGAAGAGCGCATCCGCGGTTTTTGGACGTTCAAGCGCACCCGGTTCATTTTACAGCTGCTTAACCGCAACGCTTCCCGGTTCTTGGCCTATTTGAAGCAGATCGACAAAGCCAGCATGTTCGTGCAGGAGCGCTTGCAGGAAAGTCTGCGAAACCAAGAGCTGCTCCAGATGATGAAACTGGAAAAATCCCTCGTGTTCTTCTCCACCAGCCTGAAGGGCAATGAGATGGTGATGGAAAAGATGATGCGGATGGAGATGCTGCGCAAATACCCCGACGATGCGGATCTGCTGGAGGACGTCATCATCGAGAACAAGCAGGCCATTGAGATGTGCGCCATCTACCGGGACATCATGAGTGGTACCATGGACGCCTTCGCTTCCATCATCAGCAACAACCTGAACATCGTCATGAAGGTGCTGACCAGCGTGACGGTGGTGTTGGCCATCCCCAGCCTCTTTGCGGCTTTTTGGGGCATGAACGTGGATGTCCCCTTTGAAAACTCCGGTTTTGGCTTTTTTATCGTGGTGGGCATTTCCATCGTCGCCTCCATCGCGGCCTTTGTGCTGCTATGGAAGAAGAAGATGTTCTAGGAGGTTCACCATGCAAACCGCGCTGGTTACCGGCGGCAGCCGGGGCATCGGGGCCGCCTGCGTGCGGGCATTGGGTGGGGCGGGATATCGGGTGGCGTTTTTGTACCACGAAAGCGCCGATGCCGCCCAGGCCTTGGCCACCCAGACCGGCGCCATCCCCCTGCCTTGTGATGTGGCGGATAGCGGGCAGGTAGCCGCGGCCACACGGGAGGCCCAGCGGCAGCTGGGCCATATTGACGCGCTGATCACCTGCGCGGGCATCTCCCAGCAAAAGCTTCTCACAGATGTCACCGACGAGGATTGGACCCGGATGTTGTCGGTGAACCTGAGCGGGGCCTTTTTTGTGATCCGGGCCGTATTGCCGCAGATGCTGGCCCGGCAAAGCGGCAGCATGGTGCTGATATCCAGCATGTGGGGCCAGGTGGGCGCCAGCATGGAGGCCCCTTATTCCGCCGCCAAGGCCGGTGTGATCGGCCTGGGGAAGGCGCTGGCCAAGGAGGTTGCGCCCAGCGGCCTACGGGTGAACTGCATAGCCCCCGGCGCCGTCGAAACGGACATGATGGCCGGTTTTGACCCGGCAGCCCTGCATGCCCTGCGGCAAAACATTCCCCTTGGGCGGCTGGGCACGCCCCAGGAAGTGGCGCAGTGCGTCCTTTGGCTTTGCTCCGACAGCGCCTCCTACCTGACGGGTCAGGTGATTTCCCCCAATGGGGGAATGGTGATCTGACGCCGCCCAGGCAAGCAATCCCCTACAGCTCCACAAACCCGGTGCACACCCGCCGCAGAAAAGCCCGGTCATGCTCCACCAGCAGCATGGTGGGCTGGTAGGCCAGTAACAACTCCTCTACCTGCTTGCGGCTCAAGATGTCGATGTAATTGAGAGGTTCGTCCCACACATATAAATGAGCGGATTCGCACAGGCTTTTGGCCAGCAGAATCTTTTTCTTTTGCCCTTCGCTGAGCTGAGAAAGGTCCTTGTCAAACTGTTCCCGTCCAAAATCCATGTTGCGCAAAATAGCCTTCAATAGCGTTTCATCCAGGCGATGCTCCGCCAAAAAACCCCGCAGATCCCCGTGCAAACCCTCCGTAGACTGGGGCACACACGAGATGCGCAGGTTGCTCGCGATGGAAACGTGGCCCAGCAGCGCCTGGCTCTGCCCGCAGATGGTTCGTAAAATGCTGCTCTTGCCCGCGCCATTCTTGCCCATCAGGGCGATCCGCTCCCCCTGGCGCAAGGTAAAGGCAATGTCCTGACAAACCACCTTGTTCCCGTATTGCACCGTACCCTCTCGCACCTCCACCAATGTTTTTTGGGGGTGAAGAAGGGGCGAAAGCTTTAGTTCCCCTACCCTTTCCACGTTTTTGAGCAGCTTGCTCTTTTCCTCGGCGGCTTTTTCCTGCCGGTGCTGGGTGGATAGAGCCCGCTTCATCATGTCCGCGCTGCGGGCGCCAATGTAGCCCTTGTCCCCAGCCTCGCCGCTGCCCTTGTCGATTTTGCGCTTGCTCTTTTCGATGGTATGACTCCACTGGGCAGTGCGGCGCGCGCTTTGCGTCAGACGCTTGATGTCTTTTTGCAGGCGATCGTTCTCCCCCAACTCGTACTGGTTCTGCCGTTCCATCTCCGCTTCAAAGCTATCGTAGTCTCCCTTGCGCACGGTGATGTCATTCCGGTTGATGGAGAGCACATGATCGATGCATCGGTTGAGGAATGCCCGGTCGTGACTCACCAGCAAAAAGCCGTCCTTGCCCCGCAAGTAGTCCGCCACCATGTCCCGGCCCAATAAGTCCAGGTGATTGGTGGGCTCATCAATGAGGGGATAGGCGTCCTGGCGTGCAAACAACGCCGCCAGCTGCACCTTGGTTTGCTCTCCCTTGCTCAGGGTATGATAGGGGCGATCCAGCGCGTCCTCCTCCACCTGCAGCAGGCTCAGTTCCCGGCGCAGTTGCCACTCCTGGGCCTCCGCCGACATGCGCCCCATCACCTCCAGGGTAGAGGAAGCCGCGTCTGCCACTGTCAAGGGGAAATACACCGGGCTCACCGGCATATCGATTGAGCCTTGAAAGCTCAGCCCGCCCAGCAGCAGCCGAAGCAGCGTGGTCTTTCCCCGGCCGTTGCGGCCCACCAGCCCCAAGCGCCAACGGGTATCCACATGGAAGCTTACCTGTTCAAATACATTATCATAGCTGCCATCATAACCAAAAGTGAGCTCACTCACTGAAATTTGCGCCATGCCCATCCCTCCTCCAAAAAAAGCATAAAAAAACAGAGCCGCTTCGCCGCGCTATTTCCTGCCAAAGCCAAGGCCTTCTCCCTGTTGGGATACGACCGAAACTCTTTTCCTTGGCAGGATTCTTAGCGCATCTTTTCAGCTCCGTTTCCATCAACTTGGTTTGCAGCGAGGCTCTTGTCCTTGCCTAGCTTACCACGGCCCGGGAGTCGTTGTCAAGCCTTACTCCTCCGCCAAGACGGGCTTGCCATCCTTGATCCCCGTTACGGTAGCCAGCGCCACCACCGGATAGCCTCGGCCGCGCAGCTTGGCCCCGCCGGGCTGGAAGCTCTTTTCCACACAGACGCCCACCCCTACCACATGAACCCCGGCTTGCTCCGCAATGTCCAAGAGTCCCTGGCTGGCTTCCCCGTTGGCCAAAAAATCGTCGATGACCAACACGCGGGAGCCTGTTGGCAAATAGGTCTTGGTGACGGAAATCGTGCACTCCTCCCCCCGGGTATAGCTATACGCCTTGCTTTGATACATCTCCCCGGCCAAGTTGGAGGGTCTCCCTTTTTTGGCGAACACCACCGGCAGGTTGCCAAAGGCCATGGCCGTTGTAAGCGCGATGGCGATTCCACTGCTCTCCACCGTCAAGATCAAATCCACTTTCTCCTTGGCAAAGGCCTCCTGGAAAGCCTGCCCCATCTTCACCAGCAAAGCGGTATCCAACTGATGGTTGAGAAACATGTCCACCTTCACAATACCGCCATCCTTACCTACGCCCAGGCTGATAATCGCGTCCCGCAGCTCCTTCACCGTTTCTTCCTCCTTTGTGGTTATGCCTGTAGAATCATGCCCTCGCCCACGTCCAAGGATACCTGTACTCCGCCCCCCACCACAGGGATACTGCCTCCCGCATATAATTCATGCAGCACCGCCATACCGGCCATTTCCTTTGGCAGCTCCACCTGGCCCGTCACAGGCGCCAGGGTGGTATTGAGTAGGCATAGCAGCTGCTGGCTGTCCGCTATGCGCAGGTAGGCGTACAAACCGTTTTCGAAGACTTGGTGGGTGCGAAACACCCCATGCCCCAGGGCTTCGTTTTCGGCCCGCACTTTAGCCAGCCGCTGAAAATGCTTGCGGGTCTCATTGCCCTCCACCTGATCCCAGCGCATGGGCCTGCGGCAATAAGGATCCGCGCCACCCTCCATGCCAAGCTCATCCCCGTAATAAATGATGGGCGCGCCCAGATACGTAAATTGAAAGAACGAGGCCGCCCGCAGCATCCGTTCGTCTCCCCCGGCCCGGGTACGGAAGCGTTCCGTATCATGGCTTCCCAAGAAGGTCCACAGCACCTCCTGAACCCGATGGGGGTACATCATGGCCGCCTTGTTCATCTCCCAGTCCAGCTTTTCCACAGAAAGATTGTGGCGGCAAAACCCGTTCCACAGGGTACGGCTTAGCACATAATGCATGGTGGAGTCAAACATATCCCCCAGGGTGAGCCATTGCCGGCTATCATCCCAGCACTCCGCCACCATCAGGCTGTCCGGGTTCACCTGCTTCATCATGGTATGAAACTTTCGCCAAAAGTCTGGCCACACCTCCGTGCTCACATCCAGCCGCCAGCCGTCAATGCCGCAGCGGTCCATCCAATAACGGCCTACTTCCAGGAAATACGCCGCACAACTTTCGTTGCGCAGGTTCAATTTAGGCATGTAGGGCTCATAGCTGAAGGTCTGATATCCGCAGGGGATGCGAGGATCAAAAAAGAACCAGTCTCGGTAGTCGGACTGCTCTCCCTTTTCTTTGGCGTCCACAAAGGGGGCAAATTTCACCCCGCTGTGGTTGAACACCCCGTCCAGCATCAAGCGCATGCCGTTATCATGCAAGGTGTCGCACAGGGCCTTCAAATCCTCTTCCCCACCCAACAGCGGATCGATCTGATAATAATCGAAGGTATTGTACCGATGGGCGCTGTCACTGAGAAAAATCGGGGTGGTATACACGATCTGGACCCCAAGCTCTTTCAAGTACGGCACCGCCGCCAACATGCCCCGTAGGTTGCCCCCAAAACGATACTGGCTCTGCACCCGGTCACTGCTCCAGGGCTCCAGCCCCGGTTCAGCGACTCCCTCCCGGCGAAACCGGTCTGGAAACACCTGATATCCAACACAGCCCCTAGCCCACTCCGGCATGGGATCCTCCGGATAGGCATAGGCAAAGGCAAAGGCTTCGCTGATATCCTCAAACGCATCCGCGCCCATATGCAGTCCCGCTCCGTCCAGCTTTACGGTGACCTCCTCACTGGTGAGTACAAACAGGTATCTCAGCCGCGGGTCCTCTGGGGCAAAGAGAACCTCATAATAATCAAACCATTCATCTTGGTAGGCCGCCTGCATGGGGATATCCTTGGCCGCGGCAAAGGGATCCGGCAAGCAATATTGGCAGGTGACACGCACGGCAACCCGGTCAAAATCCCCCTTGCCGGTGCGCAAACGTAAGCAAACCCTGCCATCGGGCAGGGCATGGCGGTACTCCAGCCAAGGCTCATGAAAGATTGCCGCCAGTTGAATTTGTCTCATCCAAAACCTTCCTTACTCTTCTACTTGTGAAGGACTGAAACGGAATGCCGCTCCACCAGACGGAAAGGGACCTCCACGTGGGTAGGGCTTTCCACCTTGCCGTCGATCATGTCCAGCAAAAGCTGCATGGCGCATACCCCCAGACGGCAGGGGTCCACGTCCACCGAGGTCAGCGCGGGCATACAGTACTGCCCTGCCTGCGTGTTGTTGAAGCTGACCAAGGATACATCCTCAGGCACATGCAGATGCCGTCCCCGCAAAAAGCCAATCAATCCAATGGACAGCGTATCATCCATGCTGACCACGGCCGTGGGCCTGTCTTCCCCTTGAAAAAGCTTTTCCAATAAGGAGTTGTCCGTGGTGTTCTCCATGAACCGGCTGGATACCACCCACTCCGGCTCCAGGGCAATGCCGGCCTGAGCCAAGGCTTGCTCGTACCCTTTTCGCCGATCCACAGTAACAAAAAACCGCGCATCGTAGCCCAAAAACAGGATCCGTTTGTGTCCCCTCTCCAGCAAATATTCCGTGGTGCGCCATCCTGCCATCACATTGTCATTATCCACAAAGCATCGGTGCTGCGCGTCCAAGGGATGGCCAATCTCTACCACCGGCATCGCCTGGGCAGAAAGGGGCTCCTCCATGGGGCTATCCTGAGCAGCCAGCAGCAGCAACCCGCTGACATATCCGCTGCCCACCAGATCCCGTACCGCCTCCACATCGCTGAGGCTTTCACTGCCCGTGCTGAGCAGCATGTGATACCGCTGCTGGCTGGCCACCTGGCCGATGCCACGCAGCACCTCGGGATAAAAAGGGTGACCCATGCTGATGCTTGTGCCGCCGGGAAACATGACCCCCACGATGTGGGAGTGACGGCGCACCAAGCTGCGGGCCATTTGGTTGGGGTGAAAGTCCAGCTCCTTGGCTACCCGCTGCACCCTTGTGCGCACTTCCTGGCTAATGCGCGGGTTGTTCTGCAGCGCACGGCTCACCGTAGAGGGGGAGACCCGCGCGACCCTTGCCACATCCTTGATCGTTGCCTTCATGGAAGCTCCTTGATCCGTTGGCCGTTCAGTGTGCAAACGATTGTATCATCATAGCATTACGCGTCTTCCCTTGTCAAGGAGGCCTTCTTTAGGGAGAATGGCATGAAAAAAGCAACCCCATCACATTACCAGGAGGTTGCCTTGTGAAAAAAGAGTACAGAAGGAGCCCGCTCTCAAATGTTTCCTTTACGCGGTGCGCTCCATGCTGAGCTTATCGGCAATCATGGCGATGAACTCGCCATTGGTGGGCTTATCCTCCTTGGTACAAACCTTGCACCCAAAGGCTCGGTTCAAGGTTTCAATGCGGCCCCGGCTCCAGGCCACCTCAATGGCATGGCGGATGGCCCGCTCCACCTTGCTGGCGGTGGTATCAAAACGCTTGCCAATGCCGGGGTACAGCTCCTTGGTGATCCGGTTGATGATGTCGGGCTGATCCACCACCATCTTGACCGCTTCCCGAAGGAATCCATAACCCTTAATATGCGCCGGTATCCCGATGGTTAAAAACAGGCTGCTCAGGCGCTCGTCCAGGCTTTGGGTATGGCGGTTCAGGTTCGGTCGCAAGGGCTGTTCCGCCTCTTTGGTACTCATCCCCATAACTTCTTGGATGTGGCGAAGCAGGTGTTTCATATCAAAGGGCTTTACCATATAATACATCACGCCCCGTTCGATGGCACGCATGACAAAATCATCCCGACCCAAGGCAGTAACCGCAATGGCCTTGGGCATAGGATCCAGCGGCAGCTTATGCATTTCTTCCAGCAGCGTATACCCATCCATCATGGGCATAATCAGATCTGTAACCATGACGTCCACCGGCTCATTGCCCAAGATACCCAGAGCATCCACCCCATTATCGGCCTCGCGCACGGATGCGATGCCTTCCTGCCTTTGTAGATACTCAACCATCACGTGTCTCAACTCCGCATGATTGTCCACTACCAACAGCCGTGCCTCCTGCATGTGTCGTTCCTCCTTCGCCTTTTGGTTACAAATCTCATGGAAACAAATGTACATTTGCCCTCTTTCGGCATTATAGCACAGTGCGTTGACTCTGGGAACTATTCGGGACAAAAAGTACATTTTTTCGGTTTTACGACATGTTTCCGCAATGGATCTTTCAAATGAAAGTCTGTTTTAGACAGACAAATAAACAAGCAATGCAGTTTGCTGCCTTGCTTCCATCTCTTCTTGGATCTTTACGTTTCCCGTCATAAACTTCATAAAGCTTCCTATCAGGACAGGCGTAACAAAAGAGCCTTTTCCGATAAAAGGCTCTAAAAATGGCTTTCCCTGAGTTTATGGTTCTCCTTTTTGATAATCGCTCTTGGTAACCCAATGTGCCTGCTCCAACGCCAGATCCCGATGGTGAACACTAACCCTGTGTCCCTGCTTTTGTAGCTGGGCAAAAACATATTCTGCGATCGCCACGCTACGGTGAGCTCCGCCGGTACATCCTACGGCAATCACCAGCCGATGCTTTCCTTCCTCGAGATAATGGGGCAGCAAAAACACAAGCATGTCCATGCATTTCCCCAGAAACTCCTTGGTTACGGGGTGCCCCAGCACAAAATCCCGCACATTCTCATCCAAACCGGTATGATGCCCCAGTTCCGATATATAAAAAGGATTGGGCAGAAACCGCACGTCAAATACCAAATCGCCCTCACGGGGGATGCCACGCTTGAACCCAAAGCTTAGGATCTCCACCCGCAACGGGGATTGGTCATCCGCATGTTTCACGATTTCACTGAGCATCTGCTGCAGAGTGCGAGGCTTTAGGTTGGAGGTGTCAAAGAGATGGTTGGCTGTTTCCCGCAGGGGCTCCAGACGATTCCTCTCCTCCCGGATGGCCTCCTCCAAGGAGATCCCGTCTCCTGCCAAGGGATGATCCCGGCGGCTTTCCTTGTACCGGTTCACCAGGATATCATCGCTGGCTTCCACAAACACCGTGTCGATGTGAAAGCCCACGGTACGGGCTTCATCGATCATCTTTACCACCGCCTTGGCGTCAAAAAACTCGCCGGAGCGAACGTCCGCGGCAATGGCTACCATAGGCGCGTGCAAATTGGTGGTGGAGCAAGCCTCCATAAAGGGCACCAGCATCATGGGCGGCAAGTTGTCCACGCACAGGGCGCCCAGGTCCTCTAAATACCGGATGGCCAAGGTCTTGCCCGCCCCGCTCAGCCCTGTCAAGATCAAGAATTGCATCGTCTTGCCCCCTTCTTATGTGGCGCTATTTTGGCCTGCCCCTTACAGTGCCTTTGCCGGCGCGTCCTCGCCTACAATGCGCACCTCGGGTTCCAGCACCACGCCGGTTTTGTCCAACACCACCCGCTGCACATAGGCGATCAGCGCCAAAAAATCCGCGGCGGTGCCCTGCCTGTCATTGACTAAAAAGCCTGCATGCAGCGTACTGACGCTGGCCCCTCCGATACGATGCCCTTTCAGGCCACACTGGTCAATCAGCGTCCCGGCAAAATGCCCCGCGGGTCTTTTGAAAGTACTGCCACAGCTGGGCAGAGCCATGGGCTGCTTCGCTTTGCGTTGTGCCAGCAATTCTCCCATCTTTGCGCGGATGGCCTTTTCGTCATCCTTTTTGAGCGCCACTGTAACGCTGCAGATTGCCGCCTGTTCTCCCTGGGCAAGCCGGCTGCTTCGATACCCGAAACGCATCTGAGGGCCGGTCCATTGCACAGGCTTGCCCTGCGTATCATAGCCCGCCACAGCGGTTACCACATCCTTCATCTCTCCGCCATAGGCGCCCGCGTTCATGTATACCGCGCCGCCTACCGTGCCGGGGATTCCCGCCGCGAACTCCAACCCCGTTAATCCGTGAGCAGCTGCCGCCCCTGCAAGCTTGGACAGCAAAATCCCCGCGCCCACCGTTAGGGCAAAGCGGCCATCAGGCAAAGGCAACGGATCGTCCACCGTGCTCAGCCCATCGCCGATCTGTATCACCAGCCCGCGTATGCCGCCATCCTTCACCAGCAGATTGCTGCCGTTACCCAGCAACATCACAGGAATGCCCTGCGCTGACGCGGTGCTAAGCGCCTCTGCCAGCATGTCCTCACAAGTCACCTGGCACAGCATGTCCGCCGGGCCTCCCAGCCGCAGCGTGGTATAACGGCTCATGGGCGCATCCCAAAGCAGAGCCTTAGGGCCCACTTTGCTTTGCAGTTCCGCCCTCCAAGCTTCCTTACGCTCCACCGCGCCTTCCCCCTTTCCGGCATCACAGCGTACAGTGCCCATCCCAACGCTTTATTGTATCGCACTTTGAACTATGTGTCAAAGCCACTGCCCCATATGATATGCATTTTCTTCGTTCTCCAACCCTGGTGCGCCGCTTGACGATGGGGCAGGAACCGTCTACAATAGAGAAAACGTTACCCACGCCAAGGAGAAAGCGCTATGTTTTACACCCTCACCCCCACCCTCCAGGAGATTGCCTTGGCCCAGCGTTCCCCTGATCAGCTGACCGCAGGTTATATCACCGCTCAGGAGTTGCCGGAGGCGGCCTCCCATTTGGGGTATCCCGAAAGTGTGGTGACGGAGTGCCTAAACGAGCGGGGCAACTACCGCAACACCATTGATGTGTATGAGACCTACACCTTTGGAATCGTCAATTTTGTGGACCCGGGCCATGTGTATCAGACCAGCGATCGGGTGGCTTTCTTCCTGCAACAAAACCTGTTCCTGGTGGTCTGTCTACAGGATTTGGACGGCAGTACCTATCAGGCCTTCGACCAGGCCATCCATCGTTTCAAACCCGAATCCATCACCTTGGAAAAGGTCATTTATGCCCTGTTGGAGAACTCCATCGCCCGGGATGCCCAGGATTTGGCCAAGCTGGAATTTGACATCAGCAACATGGAGGAAGCCGTGGCCCAGGGCAAGATCTCCCGCAATCTGCACGCGCAAATATTTGAGCGAAAAAAGCGGTTGCTGATTCTGCAAAACTACTATGACCAGCTCATGGACGTGGGCGAGGAACTGCAAGAGAACGAGAACGAGATCTTTGGCGAGGACACGTTGCATTATTTTGCGCTGTTTTCCGCCAAGGCGGATCGCCTCAACAATCAGGTACAGCGCCTGATGGAGGAACTCAACGCGCTACGGGCCGCTCACCAGTCAGCCATGGACTATAGCCTCAATAGCGTGATGAAAATCTTCACCGTCATCACCAGTATCTTTTTACCCCTCACGCTGATCGTGGGTTGGTATGGCATGAACTTCACACACATGCCGGAAATCAGCTCGCCATGGGGCTATCCCTTCGTGATTTTGCTGTCGCTGTTTACAGTGGTGGGCTGTTTGCTTTTTTTCAAACGAAAGAAGCTGCTCTAATCCACCCATACAAAAAGCGAGGCGGGCTTGGTCCGTCTCGCTATCCTCTGCTATACACGCCGGTTTCGATTTCTCGGATATACGTATCGATCCGAGGGATCTCCGCTGTTTTTTGTGCATCCAGCACCGCTTGCTTGCGGTTATAATCCAGGCTTCGCAAGCGGATCTCAAAGGGAGCCTCCCCTTCTTCCTCCCCCTCTACTACGGCATAACAGCAACGGGGTTCTCCCAGCGCGTTGCCAACGCTGCCGCAGTTTAAAAACAGACCCGGAGTCATGGTCCGCAAGGCCTGGCGGTGGGCATCCCCATAGGCCACCACGTCAAAGCGGCTGCCATCCTCCCCCACAAAGAACGGCTGGATCAGCCCGGCTTCATCTCGGATGGTAATCAGATCCTCCATCACCGGCCGTCCATGGAACAGGCGGATCCTGCGGCCGCTGAGCCGCAGATGATGCTCCACGGGAAGCTGACGCAGGCTCTCCAAGCGTTTTTCCCCCAATTGCTGCCAGTAAAAACCATCCATGGGGAAACGCTTCTGCCCCAAACCATAGTCCCAATTCCCGCCCAGCACGATATCACAGTGCGCCATGGCCCAATCAAAGGTCAAATCGCTGCTGGGGCCCTTGCCCACGATGTCTCCCAGGCAGATCACCCGGTCCGGTTTCTGGCTCAGCAGATCTTTTGCCAGGGCCTGGGTGGCAGGCCAATTGCCATGTAAATCCGCAATCAACGCGATGCGCATGGCATTCCCCCTCCCCTTTGTTTTGATTTCCTATCATAGCACATCCCATCTTTCCTGTCACGCGCCATGGGGATGGCTCCCGGCGTATAGCGTTTTTTGTCAAAGCATGATATACTGGCATACACACTTTTGGCGAAAGGACGGAACCGGACCCCATGCCAAAGACCTATGCTCTTTTTGATGTAGATGGCACCTTGTTTCCCGGCGATTCGCTGCCGCGTTTCCTGTGGTTTGCCTATCGGCAGGGCCTGTGTAGCCGGTCTCATCTATCCCATTGCCTATGGGCCGGCCTGCTGTACATGCTGGGGATGCGCACCGCAGAGCAAAGCAAGGAACTTGCTCTGTCCTTTCTGGCCGGTCACAGCCAAAGCGAATTGTATAGTCTCTCCCTTACGTTTGTGGAAAAAAAACTGCTGCCTCGCCTGCGCCCTCAGGCCGGGAAGGCCCTGGAAACTCATCGAAAAAACGGCGATACGCTGCTGTTCATCACCGCGTCGCCCTCTTTTTATTTGGAGCCTTTCAAAGACGCATACGGCGTTACGGACATCATTGGTACCCGTGTGGACATCGATCCCACCGGCATGGCCACGGGACGTTTGAGCAGCGACAACTGCCGCGGCATCCAGAAGCCCTTGCGGTTGGCGGAATACCTGGCCGCTACCGGCGACCAGCTGGATTATGACACCTCCTACGCCTACGGCGACAGCCCGGGGGATGTGCCCATGCTGGAGACCTGCGCCCACAAGGTGGCAGTCAACGCCCGCTGCAAGCTCAAGCAAAGGCTCCGTGCGCTGGAAGGCGTCTCTTTCGTACGCTGGAGAGGCAAAGGGGAGGGCAACCATGGCCATTAACTTTTCCCATGCCGATGCCCTCGTCCGGCAGTCGGTGGAAGAAGGCGCGTTTCCCTCCGCATCGCTGCTGGTAGGGCATGCAAAGCGCGTGCTGTTTCGCCATGCCTACGGCCGCTTGGACCTTGAGGGCGACCCTACCAACGAGCAGACCCGCTATGACCTGGCATCCCTCACCAAACCGTTGGTGGTGGGCATGCTTGCCCTGCGTGCCATGGAAAGCGGCAAGCTCTGCCTGTGGGACAAGCTGGGAACCTTTATTGACGCACCGGCAGACAAGCGGGACATCACCATCCGGCAGAT
The DNA here is from genome assembly GCA_031556815.1 of Eubacteriales bacterium. Classification (GTDB taxonomy): domain Bacteria; phylum Bacillota; class Clostridia; order Christensenellales; family Aristaeellaceae; genus Limiplasma. The sequence goes on from JAVBSI010000005.1 coordinate 70,449, forward strand.
CCTCACCCACACGGCGGGTTTTCCCTCCGGGCTGCATCTATGGGAGCTGAGCCAAAACCCCCAGGACAGCGTGGAGGTGCTACTCAAGGTGCCGCTGATCACGCCTCCGGGTGCCCGGGTGCAGTACTGCTGCGCTGGGTTCATCTTGCTGGCGCAGCTGCTGGAATGCCTGTATAACGCCTCGCTGCCGGATCTGGCGCTACAAGAGGTCTTTTGGCCCCTCAAAATGACCAAAACCAGCTATGTCCCTACTGGCGACAACATCGCCGCCACGGAGATGACCGACGCAGGCGAGTGCCTCAAGGGTACCGTACATGATGAAAACGCCCAGTTCCTGGGCGGCGCGGCAGGGAATGCCGGGGTCTTCTCCACCATGGACGACCTGGCCCTGTTCCTCCAAATGCTGGCGGCGGAAGGATCGCTGCCGGACGGATCCCGATACCTGTCCCCTGCCACCATCCGGTTGGCCTTTCGCAACCACACCGAGGGCTTGGCACAGGCCCGGGGGCTCTCCTTCTATTTACCCTGGTACGATGACGGCTATACCGGTGACCTGTTCCCCAAGGAAACCGTTGGGCACACGGGCTTTACCGGCACCAGCTTCGCCCTGGATCCGGTAAGCGGACTGTATGTGGTGCTGCTTACCAACCGCATCTGCCCCAGCCGGGACAATATGTCCATCTATCGGATCCGGCGGCTGGTGCATAACGCGGTGTACGCGGCGGCCGCAAAATAATCGGCAAAACCATCCAATCAGGGAGGCGGCTCAGCCGCTTTTTTGCTTTCGGCAAAAGGATGCAAAGGCATGAGCTTTCCCAAGCGCGTAAGCGTTAGCGCCACGCGCGGCCTTGAAAGCGAGCGGGAATAGCTCTTGCGCCGCAGTCGGCCGGTCTTTACCATCTTTGCTGAAAGAAGGGGGGGGGGGGGGTGGGGCCCCCCCCCCCCCCCCCAGGATAAGAAGAAAAAAAACACCCCCGGGGGGGCCGGGACCAGAAGAGAAAAGAAGAGAG
>JAVBSI010000041.1:0-61101 GCA_031556815.1 Eubacteriales bacterium
ATCCAGCGTTGCGCGCCGTTTGCAGATCCACATCCGAGTCGCCCACATAGAGGGTTTGGGCTGGATTTGCCCCCAGGGCGCTCATGGCCGCCCGGATCATATCCGGCGCCGGCTTGCAAGCCATGCCCGGGCCTTCGCCTAGGGCCAGGATGTCCCCAAAATGCTCTTTGCAGAGCGCCTTCACGTTTTCATCGTTCTTGTTGGATGCGATGGCCAGCTTGCAGCCCATGTCTCGCAAGGTTTGGAGCAACTCTGGTATGCCCTCGTAGGGCCGGGTTTGGTCCGCGCTGTGCTGTGCATAGTGGGATTTCAGCGTTGCCAACGCACGGGCCCATTCCCCCTGGGGGACCTCCTGTGGCAGGGCCCTGCGTATCAGCACGCCCACACCGTTACCCACAAAACCGCGCACTTCCTCCCGGGTCCGCAGCGGATAGCCGGCGCTTTCCAACGCAAAGTTGACGCTGCCGGTCAAGTCATCCAGCGTGTCCAGCAGCGTTCCGTCCAGGTCAAACAAAACGGTGGTGTAGCGTGGCATATGCGAACTCCTTGTGAAAGGTAGGCAAATCGCGGCCGCCTGCCTTTATGATGGCGATTACACGCATCCCTGGGCCATCATGGTCTCAGCCACCTTCAAGAAACCCGCGATGTTGGCGCCAATCACATAGTTGGTGGGTTTTTCGGCATAAATGGCGGCTGCTTCAGCGCATTTGACAAAGATGCCCTCCATGATGCCCCTCAACTTCTCATCCACTTCCGCAAAGGTCCAGCTAAGGCGCAGGCTGTTCTGGCTCATTTCCAGCGCGCTGGTGGCCACGCCCCCGGCATTGGCTGCCTTGCCCGGCCCATAGAGCACATCGTTTTTCAAAAAGATCTCCACCGCATCCGGGGTGCAGGGCATGTTGGCGCCTTCGCCCACGGCAAAGCAACCGTTTTTCACCAGCGTTTGGGCGGCGTTGCCGTCCAGCTCGTTCTGGGTGGCACAGGGCAGGGCGATGTCACATTTCACGTTCCAGATCATCGGGCAGCCCTCATGGTACTCACTGCCTTTGACGCGCTCCGCGTATTCCTTGATACGTCCCCGCTCCACTTCCTTGATCTGCTTCACCACATCTAGGTCGATCCCCTTGGGATCGTAAATGTAGCCGTTGCTGTCGCTCATGGCAACGACACTGCCGCCCATTTGGGTGATCTTTTCATGGGCGTAGATCGCCACGTTACCGCTGCCGCTTACCACCACCCTGGCGCCCTTGGCGGTTTTGCCGTTCTTCTCCAGCATGTTTTGTACAAAATAGCACAGGCCATAACCGGTGGCCTCCTTGCGGCACAGGCTTCCGCCATAGGTAAGCCCCTTCCCGGTGAGTACGCCCTCATACTTGCCGGTGATCTGCTTGTACTGGCCATACAAATAGCCAATCTCCCGGGCACCGGTGCCAATATCCCCGGCGGGCACATCCACATCCGCGCCGATGTGGCGGTATAGCTCCGTCATAAAGCTCTGGCAAAAGGCCATGACTTCATTGTCGCTCTTGCCTTTAGGATCAAAATCGCAGCCGCCTTTGCCGCCGCCGATGGGCAGCCCGGTCAGGCTATTTTTGAGGATCTGCTCCAGCCCCAGAAATTTCAAAATCCCTAAATTGACGCTAGGGTGCAAGCGCAAGCCGCCCTTGTACGGGCCGATAGCGCTGTTAAACTGCACCCGGTAGGCACGATTTACCTGGATCTTACCGCTGTCATCCACCCAGGGCACCCGGAAAAGAATCACCCTCTCCGGCTCCATAAAACGTTCCAGCAGGCTAGCCTTCTCATACTCTGGATGCTTGTCAAACACAGGGGCTAGGCTCTCTACAATCTCGGTGGCCGCTTGCAAAAATTCCACCTCATGGGCGTTGCGCGCCTTTAGCCCTGCCAGAACCCTGGCTGTATACTCATTCATCCGCATTGCTCCTTCCCTGATTGAAGTCGGTTCGTGATCCATTATACACGAACCCTCCTTGTTTTGCATGTTTTTTGATTGTATCTTGCAAAAAGACACGGCCCGCACCGTGTCCAAAACAATAGGTTGTGTCGGATTATCCTTCTTCCAATTGGGCATTCCCGTCCGCATCCTGGCCCACCCGTAAAAACACATCTGCATGAGCGCCAGCGGTATCCTGCTTATCCGCACAAGTCAGGAAGGTTTGTACCCCTTCGGCGGCCTTGAGCAGCGCGTTGCGGCGCTTGGCGTCCAACTCGCTGAACACGTCATCTAGCAGCAAGGCGGGCAGCTCCCCCATCTCCCGCTCGATCAGGGCAATCTCCCCCAGCTTCATGCTCAGCACCGCCGTGCGATGCTGTCCCTGGCTGCCAAAGGCCCGCAGGTCTTTGCCGCAGAGCAACAGGCTCACATCATCCCGGTGAGGGCCAAAGGAAGTGAATTGCCGCATGAGGTCCTCACTCCGGCCTCGTTTCAGCCCTGCCAGCATGCTTCGGTAGGGGGTCTCGCTGGCGGCCAAAGGGCCTTCATAGCGCAAGGTGAAGTCCTCGCAGTCATCCTGGGCAATGGAGAAATATTGCTGGGAGGCGTTGGCCGCCAGCTCCTGCAAAAACCATCGCCGCGTTTCCACCACGGGCACCGCGGCCCCGGCCAGCTGCTCATCCCAGGTTTCCAGCTGCGCGTCAAAATCCTCCATGGGCGATAAGCGCTGGGCCTTGAGCAGCGCATTGCGGCTTTCCAAAACGGACAGATAGTTTTTCAGCGCCGTCAAATAGCTGGGTCGGATCTGGGAAAGCTGCATGTCCACAAAGCGCCGCCTGGCAGCGGGGCCGTCCCGCACGATGCGCAAATCTTCCGGGGAAAACATCACGCAGGTGGCGTGGCCCATCATGTCGCCGATGCGCGGAGCGGGTTTGCCGTACAGCAGCACCCGTTTTTGCGGTTTCTCAAAGGGATACAGGCGCACTTCCACATCATGCTTGCCATCCAGCCGCAGGGTCTCGCCCCGCACCATCGCCACGCTCTCCCCCTGGGCAATCATCTCCCGGTCACTGGCGGTGCGATGGCTGCGGCCCAAAGACAGCAGGTGCATGGCCTCCAGCACGTTGGTTTTGCCCGCGCCATTGGCTCCGTACAGCACCGTGGTGCCTGGGGAGGGTTTCAGTTCCAGCAGGGGATAATTGCGAAACTTCTGCGCCCGAAGCGTGGTAAAATGCATGATGCCAGCGCTCTCTTTCTTTGGTGGGGGTTCTTTTCCTGTGGGGCAGGGTGCTTTATCCTTTGCCCTGCCTATCCCTTGCGAACAATTTTGATCACCATGTCTTTTTCTGGCAGCTCCTGACCAAAGACGTCCTGGCCTTCCACGGCATAGCGACGGATCCGCAGGGCATCGTCACTGAGAGCCTCCACGTCCAAAAACCCAGTTTGCAGCATCCGCTTTTCCCGGCGTTCATTCAGCAACGCGGAAACCGCGCTCCAGTGGGTGGCGTCCCCATCCTCCCACGCCATGGGGGCCCGGTTCCAGGGATCCGCCATGCCCTGCATGCCCATCTCATCCCCATAATACAGGGCTGGCACGCCCGGCAAGGCGCAAATCAACCGTAAGGCCTCTAAATGCCGTTTCTTGGCATGATTCAGCTGCAACTTGGTCAGACGGATCTTCTGGGCTTCCTCCCGCGGCAGCTGAACGGCCCCTTCCCGGTCATGCCCGGCCATGGCGTTGAGGATACGCACCCGATCATGGCTGCCCAACAGGTTCATGGTGGCATAATAAAAGGGCGCAGGATATACCTCCCGCTGGTGCAAGATCACCCGGCAAAGGTGGCGGGCATCCACCTGCCCCGTAAAAAAATCGATGACTGCCCGGCGCAGCGGGTAATTCATCACGCCATCCACCGTGTCCCCCAGGCAGTAACTGCGCAGCTGTCCATAGGCGATCTTGTTGCTGGCATCCTCCCACACCTCGCCAATCAGCACGGCCTCCGGGTCGGCGGCCTTCACCGCCTGGCGCATGTCCTGTAGCAAAGGCACGGGCAACTCGTCCGCCACATCCAGCCGCCAGCCGCAGGCCCCCCGCTTCACCCAGCGGGGGAGAATGCCGGTGGCTCCATTGAGCAGATAGTCCTGGTATTCCCGGTTCTCCTTTTCCACCGCGGGTAAAGTGTAGATTCCCCACCAGGCGTTGTAGTGGTTTGGATACTCGTAAAAACGATACCAGGGATAGTACCGGGATTCCTGGCTCTGATAGGCCCCCAGGCTGTCATAATGGCCATAGCGGTTAAAATAAAGGCTGTCCGCGCCGGTATGGCTGAACACGCCGTCCATGAGGATCTTAAATCCCCTGGCCTGCGCCGCAATGACCAGCGAATCAAAGGCCGCGTCATCCCCCACGATGGGGTCAATCTCCTCATAGCTGCCGGTATCATAGCGGTGGTTGGTACGGGCGCGAAAAATGGGATTGATGTACAGCACGCTGACCCCCATCGCCGCCAAATAATCCAGCTTTTGGCGGATACCGCTCAGGGTACCGCCAAAAAAATCCAAGGCACGGTTGTCGCCGTTTTCCGGGTCAAGGTTCAGGGTGGGCTCCTCCTCCCAGACCTCGTGGAAGGTGGCCTCGGGGTGAGCCTGCTTGATCTTGCGCAGACGGCCTTTCATGCCGTTTTTATCCTGAAAAAACCGGTCGGGAAAGATCTGATACAGCACGCCTTCATGCAGATAGGCCGGGGTCTGAAACGTGGGATCATAGACGGAAATTTGATAGCTGTCGATGCGCCCGCGCTGGATCATGCCTTCACCGCCCAGCAAGTCCTGGGCGTTGCCGTAGCGCAACTCCCCCTCCGCCTTGTGGATGATAAAATCATACCAAAAGAGCATGGGGCTCTGCGGCACATACAGGCTAACCTCAAACAAGTGATCCCCCACCTTGTGCATGGGGATGCGGCTCTCCCCGCCGTCCCAAGTACGCAGGGTGACCGCGTCGCTTTCGTCACACAAAAAACGAAGCTTCAAGGACTCTCCCGCCTTGACGCCTCCGATGGGGTCCCGGTAGGCAACATCATGAGAATCGTGAAACAGCATCCTCTTTCCTCCCTTGGCCGCTGGCACTATCATACCATGAACCCATCAGCGACGCAATTACCGTTGGACATACCTTGTTAGGATATGCCAGACCTGGGCGGTTTATGCTTTGGCGGGAAGGGAGGCGAAAATATACCCCAAAGCCCTTGAGTTCAAGAAATTCAAGGGCTTTGGGGGCCAGGCTGTCTTTCGTTGCGTGCGCGACGCCTATTTATTTGGGTTTTCCAGTTCCATCCTCTGCATCTGGCTGCTCATGTCCTTCATGAAGCGATCCACAGGGATCACGCCTTGGCCATACTGTTCCATCAGGGAAACCAGCTCGTTATTGCCGTTCTTGTCCCAGATATCCAGCGGGGTCTGCCCCACCACATAGAGGTAGGGCGCGATGTCCGTGCGGAAAGCGGCGATCTCCTCCGCGGACACGCTGTAGCGATTCTGATCGGCATTTTGAATGAATTCTTCCAGATGGTCAATGCTCTCCTGGATGTTGGCCTGGTTTTCGGGGTCGGCGGTCTCCAACAGCTTTTGACTTTCCTTCAGTTCCTCCCGCCAGGAAGCCAAGTCCAGCTCATAACGGGGATTGAGCACGGCATCATTGTGCCCGGGGAAAAGCATGATATTGCTGGTGGTTTCATCATAGTTCTTGGCGGAGGTGGCCACATACAGTATGGCCTGATCCATCCGGGCGGTTTGGGGATTGACCAGCATCACCGACATGGACACGGGAATCACCGGCTCCAACCCGCTGTCCATGGCCAAGGTCAAGGGCCTGGTGGTTCCGCTGGTACCCCCTCCCTGAAAAGCAAAGCCCTGGCCCAGCTGAAACAAGTTAATCCGACTCCAAACCTCTTCCAGCTCTTCCTCGCTGGCGCCTTTCCATTCCATGGGCGTAAAATCAATGGCGTCAAAAGCGGCCATCAGCGTCGCAAAGAGGGGGCTCTCAAAATCAATCCTGCCCGCGGTCTTTTTGCTGTAGGCAGCATACTGGCTGACCAGCTCCCCAAGCAGGCTCCTTTTGGCGCTGTCTGTGGCAAACAACCCCGCACCCGGGTTGTCCTCGCCATAATTTGCCTGCCAGTCCTTCACAAAGGCCAGCATCTCCATCCAGTTTTTTGGCAGGTCATCCACCGTCAGATCCAGCAATTCCAACGCTTCCGGCCGATAGCCGATGGTGTAAACCTCCATGTCCTGAGGCAGGGCGACCAGCTTGCCATCCTGCTGACAGGAGGCGATCAGCTTGGGATCCATGGCATTGGCGACGGCCATGATCTCCGGGTTGCCGCTCAAATCCGCCGCATTCCCCATCCCTTTCAGCTTGTCAAAGGGCGTATAGCTGGTGGACATCAACAGCACATCCACCGCCTCCTGGCCGGAGGCCATTCCCGCGGTAAACTCGTCCAGGCTTTGGAAAGTGGATGTGGATAGCATGGTGGGAATGTCCGGATGTTCCGCGGAGAAGGCCCGATGAGCCTCGTTTACATAGCTGCCATAAATGGTCAGCGCGCCCTCCGCCGCGCCGGGCAGATCCAACTTGCGCACAGACACCATCTCATAGCCCGCATAGTAGTAGTACCCACTTGCTAGCAACCCATTGCTGTTGTCCCAGATGGCATTGGGAAAATAGGCGGATTTTTGCAGGGGGAGCCGCATGCCGGGAAGGCTATATACTACGGTGCTGTTGACCATATAAGCGGTATCGTTCTGCGGGTTATAATCAATGCCGGAAAAATACGACTGCTCCAGCTTTAGCAGCTCGGTAACCTTGCCTGAAGCGGGATCCAGCGTGGCGACGCTCATGCCCGGCGCCTCGCCCCCGATGTCCAGCAAGCACAGGATCAGCCCTTCTTGATAGTGGCTCATGGAAGTGATCTGGTTCTTGGCAAGCACTTTGCCCTTTTTGCCGGTTTGCAGATCCCAACGGTACAGGCTGGACACGCCGTCCCGTTCATAGTCCATGCTCTGCACATACAGCGTGCCATCCATCGCCAGCAGATCCAACACCTCAGGGACGTAGCTGTAGTCCTCCTGCTGGTCTGTGAAATCCGTAATATCCAGGGTGCATTGTACCTGGGGGGCCGGTTTGCCGGTCTCATCCACCAGCTTCATCACCAGGCCGGTATCAAAGGCGACGCCGTACAAATTGTTCCCGTCGGCAAACAGCTGCAAATACCCCGAGCGGGTCAGCTTGGCCAGATCTCGCAGCGCCTCATCAGCAACGGGAGCCGCTTCGCCCTCCTCTTGCGGGGGAGCGGCCTGCGTCTCCTGCTCCTCTGTCACCAAAAATTCATCCAAGCCTTCAGGGGCGGTGCTAGCAGGCTGGGGGTCCTCCTCCTGCGGGAAGGGGATCAATGTCTCCGGCTCGGTCATGCCGGGCTTCCATTGTACCAGCTCCCGTTGGGTGAGGATGTATAGGATGTCCCCCATAGCGGCGGCGCTGGTGGCATAGGAAGGTTCCGCCCCCTCCACATAGGCCGCGTAAAAATCATTTTTTAAGAAATCAGCGACCTGAACCTGCGTGGCCAAAGCACCGACGCAGCCAAAAAGCATGCCCAGGGCAAGCACCAAGCCGCCAAGCCGCCCAACCGTCTTCTTCATCAAACTCCTCCTCCTATGCCCAAAAGGCATCCCCGATCCAATCCTACAACCAACTTACATTCGTTCTCCACCCTCGGAACTCCTTTTTTCCTTGAAAGCCCACGGCTTGCCTTCCCTGCCCCTTCTAGCTATATGCGGGCGTTTTTCTCCGTCGGCACTTGCTTGAAAGGCGCCCTGTTTTCTGGTACACTAAAAGGTAGGTTGCCCGGCGTTTTTGCCTGTGGCAGCAGAAAGGAAGTCCATATGCAAGCCATTCTTCTGGCGGCAGGTTTTGGCAAACGCCTGCGCCCCCTCACCGACAGCATGCCAAAGGCGTTGGTGCCCGTCAAGGGTACGCCCCTGCTGATTCACGCCTTGGATTGCTTGGCCCGCACTGGAAAGATCGATGAAATCCTGCTGGTGGTGGGCCACCGGATGCAGGACATCAAGGATGCGGTAGGCGCTTCCTATCAGGGCATCCCGGTGCTGTATGTGGAAAACCCCCTTTATGAGACCACCAACAACGTCTATTCCTTGGCGCTTGCAGGCCCCTATGTACGGGAGGATTGCCTGTTGCTGGAATGCGACATTTACTATACCGACGATCTGATCTCCACCTTGCTCTGCGGCCAAGGGGATTGCAACATCCTGGTCAGCCCTTTTGACGGGGCCACCATGAACGGCTCGGTGGTCTTTGCCGATGAAGAGGACCGCTGCCAATCGCTGGTCATCAAGCGGGATCAGGGGGAGGGCTTTGACTATTCCCGGGCGCTGAAAACCGTCAACGCGTATTTTTTCAAACAGGCCTTCGCGGTGGACGTGCTGATGCCCAATCTGGCCACCTATGTGGAGACCCAGGGGGTCAACAGCTACTATGAGCTGGTGATCGGCGCGCTCATCTACTACCGCAACAACGACATCCGGGCGGTGCCCATTCCGGCAAGCCGCTGGTATGAAGTGGATGACGAGCACGACCTGGCCATTGCCCAGGGCGCGGCATTTTGAGTTGTTTGTAAGGAGGCCGCTATGAACCGCATCCAGCAAGGAAAAGACGCCATCGGCATCGTAGGCGGCATGGGCTCCATCGCTACCGCCGGCTTTTTCTCGGCGCTGGTGCGGGCCTTTCCCGCCGACAAAGAATGGGACCGGCCCCGCATCGTGGTGGACAACGCCTGCCAAATGCCCAGCCGTGTCCGGGCTTTGCTGTACGGTGAAAAGAGCGGAGAACTGGTAGGGCAGCTGGCCTCCCACATGGCCGGGCTGGTTCAGCTGGGCTGCACGGATCTGCTGCTATGCTGCAACACCTCCCATGTGTTTCTGCCCCAGGTGTTGCCCCTGGTGGATGAAATGACCGGCGGCAAGGCTTTCCATCTGCGCCACATCATCCGCCTTTTGGGAGAATCCCTCCAGGCCCAGAGCGTGCGGCAGGTCAGCCTCATCGCCACGGAGGGTACCCTTGACGCCGGCATCTACCCTGCCATATTGACGGAATACGGCGTGGCGGTGCAAAGCGTAGGCCCTCAAACCTATCCCCAGCTTCGTTTCTTGATTGAGGCCGCAAAGCAAAACCGGGTCCGCCCCGAGGTGTTGGATCGCTTTATCGCCCTGGCCAACGCGCAGCCCTGCCCTGATGTGGTGCTGGGCTGTACGGAGTTCCCCATCCTGCGGGACGCCCTGGGCGCGCTGACCCGCAAGCTGACCGTCACCCTCCATGACCCATTGCAGGCCGCCATCGCGGCCCTGGTTGCCCACTACACGGAAGAAATCGGGTAAGCCGCCATGAACAAGCTGTTCTCCCTGCTCAAGATCCCTCTGCGGCCCTGCCGTAATCTGTATTATCGGCTTTTCCCTCGGTTGCGGTGGTGGTTGACCCGTCAAAAGCATCTTTTGCTCTACGTGAACACCGACGCCATGGCCTCCCATATCCAACGGTATGCCCAACCGCTTTTGTCCACCCCCGGCTACCGCTTTTTTCTTTGCGACCCCGGCTTTCCCACAAAGGACGACCCCAAGAATGAGTTTCAGCAGTTCATCCTTCACAACCGCATTCCTTTATGCCCCCGCCCAGGCCGCCATGCCTGGGATTTAATCGTCTGCGCGGACATGCGCACCCCGGCCAGTTTCACTCGCAAAACCACGCCGCTGCTGTATGTAAACCACGGGCTGCACATCATTTCCATGGATGGCGGCCAGACCCTGTACTGCTACGGGGCGTATGCCCATGGGGAGGACGGCAAGCCCAAGTTCACCAAGATGTGCGAAAGCAATGCCGTGATCATGGAAGCCATGAAAGAGGCTGATCCGGATATGGCCAAGACCATGGTGCACACGGGTTTCAAGTTTGCCGCCCAGACCCAGGCCGCCCTCCGTCGCCGGGAGGAATACCGCCGTCTGCTGAGGGTATCTCCAGATACCTGCCTGGTAGGGCTGTTTGGATCCTGGCGGGAAAACAGCCTGTTCCACGCCCTGGGCGAGGGCATTTTTGACGCCTGTCATAGCCTGCTGGGGCAGGGTTATCAGTTCCTTTTCAGCATCCACCCCAATGAATACAGCGCTTATGACCCGGTCCTCCTGCCCATGGGCCAACGGGTGGAAGCCCAGCGCGACCGCGGCATGTTGGTGCGCAGCCCAAAGGAAGATTTTCTGCCTTATTTGGTTGCCTGCGATATTGTGATCTCCGATTTTAGCAGCTTGGCGGAAAGCGCCATCTTGGCCGGGCGTAAGCTGATCTTCAGCCCCTATCCGGACGGCATCGCCTGGAAGGGCAGCCTCACCGCCAAAGCCCGCAATCTGCTGCCCACCTTGGAGAGCCCCGACGGCCTGAAGTTTCTTCTGGACAGCGTGCGGCGCGCCCCGGTGGATCCTTTCATCCTGGCCTCTCAGTCCCAGCTGATCCGGGAGGACCATGACGCCATCATGGCGCGGCTCACCCGGGAGCTGCTTCGCCTTCCCCTGGACGAGCCGGATCCTTCCGCCGTGCACGCCCCCTCCCCTCAGGAGGTGCTTCCATGAGCCAAAGCGCGTCCCGCACCCAACATAGCGCCCGCAACGCAACCGTGGGCATCCTTTGCCAGTTCCTGGCCATGGCGCTGGCCTTTGTGGTACGCCTGTTTTTTGTGCAGGCGCTTACCAAGGACTATCTGGGCATCTCCGGCTGGTTTTCCAACATCCTGTCCGTACTGAACATCAGCGAGCTTGGCATCGGCACCGCCATCGTGGTGAGCTTGTACAAGCCCCTGGCCACCGGGGACCAGCCCCGCATCCGCGCCACCCTGCGCATGCTGCGCAAAGCCTATCGGATCGTCGGCTTGGTGGTGCTGGGGCTGGGGTTAGCGCTGTTGCCTTTTTTGCCCGTGCTGGTCAATCAACAGACGCAGCTGGTGGACCTGCCCACGGTCTATCTGATGTTTCTGGCCCAGTCCGTGTGCAGCTACCTGTTTTTGGGGTACAAGTCCGCCATCTTTACCGCGGATCAGCGGCAATCCCGCATCCATGCAGTGGGGCTGCTGGTAGCGTTCCTGTCCTCGGTGTTGCAGATCCTCTCGTTGGTGCTCTGGCGCAACTACTATGCCTATGTGGCGGTGTACGCCGTCGCCGCCATTGCCAAAAACCTACTCATCGCCCGCAGCGCCGACCGGGACTATCCTTACCTGCGGCATATCACCCGCCTGCAGGATGGTGAGGATGACGAGCTGGCCCTCCCCAAAGCCGAGCGCAGAAGCATCTTCAAAAACCTGTTTGGGCTAAGCTTGTACCGCCTCAGCGGCACGGTGCTAAACGCCACGGACAGCCTGGTTTTGGTAAAATTTATTGGGCTAGGCATCATGGGCCTATACAGCAACTACCTGTTTGTGATCACCGCCGTCACCACGGTGCTCACGCTGCTGTTTCAAAGCTTCACCGCCAGCGTGGGCAACCTGCACGTCACCGGCGCGTTGGAGCGCCGCCGCTTCATCTTCCGCTGCCTAAACCTGCTGGACGGCTGGCTGTACGGCGTTGCCGCGGTGTGCTTGCTGGTGCTGCTGGACCCCTTTGTGGCCCTGTTTTTTGGGCAAAGCTGGCTGTTTGCCGATCCCTTGGTTGTCCCCATCATCGCCACAAACTTTTTGACCAGCGGTTTGCTGGAAAATACCATCATGCATAAGGACGCCTGCGGTCTGTTTTGGCAGGGACGCTTCCGGCCGGTGTTCTCCGCCGGGCTGAACATTCTTTTTAGCCTCTGGTGGGTCCATCTTTGGGGCATCGCCGGTGTGCTGGCCGCCACGATCGTCAGCCGCCTGGTGACCACCTGGTGGTTTGACCCGTGGATGGTGCACCGCTATGCCTTGCGCACCAGCGTGAAGGGCTATTTTCTACAAACGCTGTTGGTGGTGGCCTTGGTGACGCTTTCAGGCCTTGGGCTCAAAGCCCTCCAGGGTTGGCTTTTCCCCACCGTCACAGCGGGCGGGTTCATCGCCATGGCCGTCCTATGCCTGTTGGCGCCCAACGCGGTGTTCTGCCTGGTTTTCCATCGCCAGAAGGAGTTTGACTACCTGAAGGGACAGGCCCTGGGTCTGGCGCGAAAAGCGCTGGGCCGCAAGGCTTCCTAACAGCCCTAGGATTGTAAGGAGGTTTTCCATGATTCGATCCATCGTTTTTGACATGGGCGGCGTTTTGTTGTCGTATGATCCCCTCATCACCTGCCGTCGCCTGGCTTCTACCCCCCAGGATGCTCAGTTGATTTATGAGACCTTGTTCTCAGCGCCGGAGTGGGAGAATGAGCTGGACGGTGGCCTGTTCCCAGAAGAAGAAATGCTGCGCATTGCCCAAGACCGCCTCGCCACCCAGGCCCAGAAGGATTTGGCCGCCCGCGCCTATGCGCAGTACCACCAGGACTCCCTCTTTCCCTTGCCCGGCATGGAAGCGGTGGTAAGCCTGGCGCATGACAAGGGTTTTGGCCTATACTTGCTCACCAACGCAGGGGCGCGCATTTACCAATACATCCAGCGTTTGCCTGGCTACCCGCTGTTTGACGGCTTCCTGATCTCCTCGGAAGAGAAGCTGCTCAAGCCGAGTGCCGCCATTTACCGCCGCCTGTGTGAGAAGTTCTCCCTGATCCCTGAGGAATGCCTGTTTGTGGATGATCGGCAAGTGAACATCGACGGCGCCAAAGCCTTTGGTCTGGAGGGATACTGCTTTGCAGACGGGGATGTGGACCGCCTTGCCGCGTTTTTGAAAGCCCTGCCCAACCCCAACGCGTAGGGTCAAACCCGAAAAGCATCCCGCCCAATAGGCATTGCCGCCACCTGAGCGGCGCCTGCAAAAAGCGCGCATTCAAAAAGGTCTCCTGTTTGTTTGATTGAACAGACAGGAGACCTTTTATGCCACAGGCACTCCCGGCTATGCGCCGGGGCAATGCCTTATTGCAACAGCTTTGTTGCCTGAGCCTCCAGCCGGCCTAACAGTTCCTTGGCTTTGGCTTCGTCTTTGGCGTTCACATTGATGTACAGCTTGATTTTGGGTTCGGTACCGCTGGGCCGCACGCATACGAAGTGGCCGCCCTCCAAGGCAAAGTACAACACGTCGCTTTGGGGGTACTCCAACGGAACGGTTTGGTTGCTTTCCAGGTTCACCTCCGTGCCGGCCAGCACGTCCAGCACGCGCTGCACCTTAGCCCCGCCAATGTCCCTGGGCGGATTCTGTCTGATACGGGCCATGATTTCCCCCATCACCTTTAGGCCGTCGATGCCCGGCAGCGGGATGGAGACCACCGCCTCCAGGTAGAACCCAAATGTCTGAAAAATTTCATCCATCACCTCGCTGAGGGTTTTGCCCTGGGTACCATAATAGGCTGCCGCCTCGGCGAGGAGCATGGACGCATTTACGCCGTCCTTGTCCCGCACAAAAGTGCCGCTCAGATAGCCATAGCTCTCCTCAAAGCCAAACAGAAAGCTCTTTTCCCCGGTATCTTCAAACTGCTGGATCTTTTCACCGATAAACTTGAAGCCCGTCAGCGTGTTGTACAGCGTCACGCCAAAATGATCGCAAATGGCCTGGGCCAGTTCGGTGGAGACGATGCTCTTCACCACCGCGCCGTTCTTGGGCAAGTTACCCTGGGCCTGCTTCCCGCTGAGGATGTAATAGAGCATCAGACAGCCGATTTGATTCCCTGTAAGCAAACGGAACTGGCCATTCTTCTCCCGAACGGCAACGCCCAGGCGGTCGCAGTCTGGATCCGTTCCGAAGATGGCCGCCGCGCCCACCTGATCGGCCAGCTGAATGGCCAGCGTAAAAGCCTCGGGGTCCTCGGGGTTGGGCACCTTAATGGTGGAAAAATTGGGATCCGGGTTTTCCTGCTCCTTCACCACGCTGACACTGGTGATGCCGATCTCCCTCAAAATGCGCCGTACCGGCACATTGCCACTGCCATGCAGCGGCGTATAAACGATTTTCAGGTTTTTGCCCGCCTCCCGCGCCACCTGGGGAAAAATGGACAGCGTCTTGACCCTGCGGATGTACTCGTCATCCACATCCTTGTCCCCTATGATCCGCAGCAAGCCGCTTGCCAAGGCGTCAGCCTCCTCCATCCGCTTGGCGTCGGTAAAGCCCAGGGCCCCAATGGCAGCGGTGACTGCATCAGCAGTCTCCGGACCAATTTGCGCCCCGTCCTCGCCATAGACCTTATAGCCGTTGTACTGGGGCGGGTTGTGGCTGGCGGTGATGACCACCCCGGCAACGGCCTTCAGATACCGCACCCCAAAAGACAGCAACGCCACTGGCCGCAACGCATCAAAAAGATAGGCGGGGATACCGTTAGCGCACAGCGTCAGCGCGGTTTCCTTTGCAAATTCCAGGCTCATGCGGCGGCTGTCATAGGCGATCACTACGCCGCGCCGCGTCGCGCCTTGCCCTATGAAAAAATCCGCCAGGCCTTGGGTAGCGCGGCGCACGGTATACAGATTCATCCGGTTCATCCCCGCGCCCAATACCCCCCGCATGCCCGCGGTACCAAAGCTTAGATTGCGATAAAAGCGATCCTCTATTTCTTTTTCATCCCCTCGAATGGCATTCAGCTCCTGCATTGTGGCCTTATCCTGTGCAAAATCCCGCATCCATGCCTGATAATTCTGCCGATAATCCATAGCAAAGCCCCCCTTCCCCTTTGGTTTTCAAAACAGGCTCCTGCTCTTCTTTGTCCCTTTCTACCTGATATTATAGTTGATTTTTCCAATCTTTGCAAATGCAAAGCAAGTCCCCCCTTCTTGCCGCATACCCTTGGATAACTTCAGAAAGGAGGCGCGGCCTTGAACCAACGAACCACTACGCTTTGTTGCCTTTTGCTGACAGCGGCATTGCTGGCCGCCATGCCTGGGCTGCTGTCCTCCCTGTCCCAGCAGGATGGACAGCGAATGTCCCCCCGGCTGCGCCCCTCCAAAGCGCAACCCCTGGTGATTTGGCTGCTCCGCGACCCTACGGACAGCGGCAAGCATCTGCGCAAACAAATCGCCCTGTTTGAGCAGGCCAACCCATCGGCGCGGGTCTTTTTGCGCAACGGCGATGCCCAGGATCTGCTGGCCGAAAACGCGGTCTTGCCGGATGTTGTTCTTTTTGCCCCCGGCGACCTCCTCAGCCCCGGGCAAGTCCTTCTACCCTTGGTCGCCACCCATAGCCTCAGCCCCGCCCTGCTGCTGGCCGGGCAAAGCGCGCTTACTCAGTATGCCCTGCCCCTGTGGTTTTCTCCCAACCTATTGGCCGTGCCCAGCAGCCTGTTGCCCCCGGCCCTCGTCGCCACCCCCCAGCCCACCGCCAGCTCTTTCTTTGCCTTAAGCACCCCCCTTCCACAGGCAGACGCTCCGCAAACCCAAGAGGTTCCCGCCCTGCCGGACACTTCCTCCCTGCCCTGGGAGATTTTTGTGACCCAAGGCGCCCTGGCCTTGCCCCAGGGCGTAGCGCTGCAACAGCTGCTTTCCATGTGTCCGCTCCCCAAGCGGGAGGCGCTGGTGCGGGCGTTGACAGCGCAGCCTGCCCCTGCCCTGCCCACCCCTAGCGCCGCGCCTTCCGCCCAGGTCCGGGGTGCATCCCGGTCGGCCGGGGCAACGCCCACCGCCATCACCCGCGTGCTGTCCCTGGCTGCCTACCGCTCCGCTGAGGCATCCGGCCAGGCGCTGTTGCCTTTTGCCATGACGCCGGCCACCACGGAGCATGCGCTATTTGTAGGCCTTTGCAAAGATAACTCCCTATCTCGTTCCTTTGTGACCTACCTTCTTTCCCCTGCCGCCGCGGAGGGTCTATATGCCCAAGGCCTGTTGCCCGCCTCGCCCATCGTCTCTTTTCCTGGAGGCGATGCCCTCTATGCTCAGCTGGTGACTTTGTATGCCGCCAACCCTTTGCTGCCCAACGCGTTTGAGTATCGCCTGCAAGAGCTGCATGCCCTCTGCTTGGACGCCTTCACCCGTCTCCAGGACCCGGTGGAAACCTTGCTGCGCCTCCGATAAATTGTAAGTCGCCTTTATTGCCTGTATAAACTGCCACTTTGCAACCATACTATTTTCATACAAGGATGCAAATTACCCATCGGAGGAGATCAGCATGATGCATACCCCATTGGTACACCCTCACAGTGGCTGGCAACAGGAAGAGGTCCAGATGCTATTTGAGGCCGTACAAGAGGCCTCCCAAAGCGGGCGCGCTTTGCGGGACGTGTTTGCCCAGGTGGCGGACGCCTTGCAGCGCAAGCCTAACAGCATCCGCAACTTTTATTATTCCCGCGTACGGGAGCTGCCGGATGTGCAGCAGCGCAAGGCTCCCTTTCGCACCTTCACCCAGGAGGAGCTGCACGACCTTCTGCGCAACGTGCTGATAGCCCGGGGCAACGGGGAGAGCGTCCGCGCCTGCGTCACCAGGCTGGCTGAGGGTGATCGCGCCAAAATGCTGCGCTATCAGAACAAATACCGTTCCATTTTAAAAAACCGTCCAGAGTTGCTGGAGTCCATCGCCGGGGAACTGCGCGCCGAGGGCAAGCCTTGCCCCGCCTATATCTCGCATTTACGACGTTACGCAGAGGGTGGTGATGAGGTTGATACCCTGTTTGAAGAAGCCTCTCGCCTGAGCCAGGAGATGGGCGAAGACCTGCTGCCGCTGCTATTGGAGCGCGTATTGGGATTGTTGCGCCGTCTGCGGGAGGCGGAACAACGAGAATCTCTCCTGGCCGAAGACCATAAGCCCAACGAGAGTCATCTCCAAGCCACGCCGGATCTGGCCATCACCTTAACGGATCTACGCGGTCCAGAGCTGGATGTGGATGATGCCCTGGCAGTCGAAGAGGAGGAAGCCATGGCCGTTGGGCCCTCCCGATGGTTGGAAGCCCGCAAGGAGGCGGACCGGCTCAAGGTTCAGGTGGATTTGCTGAAAATGCGCCTGGAGGATACCGAGACCCGCTATCAAGGCCAGTGGCAGAGCCTCACCTCCCTGCTCCACGATTACCTGTCCCTGCCCAAGGAGCAGCGGGTGGAGGCAACCGAGCCCTTTGTATACCAGGTGGGGGAGGCACTGCGGTGTCTGGATTCCGAGCTGGAGGGATAAGTTCCTAATAGGTAGGGAAAAGCCCGCGCTTGCCATGGCAAGCGCGGGCTAACTTCTATTGAAATGCCCATTTTATGGGTGTTTCCATAGAGGGCCTGTGAAGGGCGCGAAGGGAAATGCGCCGGAGGGAAGGGAGCGGCCAGTGGCGGCGGCGGAAAACGTCTGCCCAGTGGGACGCGCCGCAAAGCGGCAACCGACCGGAAATGGGGGGATGAGGCAAGCGCGCAAACCACAGCGCCATGCGCGCAGCTCAGCCGTCTTTTTCCCACAGCCCATATTGCCGATCGTTGCGCAGGGCCGAGAGCATCTGATCTTTTACCTCTGGATAGCGCTTTGTCAGCTCTGCCAGCAACTCTTTCATTTCCTGTCGCTTGGTATGCCCGTTGGCTGGGCAGGGGTTCACCAAAATGGGCAATTTCAGCTCTTTTTTCATATGCAGCACATGCTTTTCCGGCAGATACACCATGGGCCGGATCACCGTGATGTCGCTACGGCTCAGCCAGGTCTTGGGGTGAAAGGGGTGAAGCCTGCCCTCAAAAATCAGGCTCATCAGCAAAGTCTCCAGGGCATCCTCCCGCTGGTGGCCCAAAGCCAGCTTGTTACAACCTATTTCCCGGCACAGATCACACAGCATGCCCCGGCGCATTTTGGCACAAAGGGCGCAGGGGTTCTCCTCCTGGCGGACCTGGAAAAGAATCTGATACAGCTCCGTATGCCGCAAGGTCAGCGGTACATCCAGCTTCCGGCATAACGCCTGGATGGCAGAGGTATCCGGCGCCTCCTTGCCCATAGTGAGCATGATGGCCTGTAGGGTGAAGTCTCCATGGCGCACCTTGCGGTACAGGGAAAGGGCGTGCAAAAGCAGCAGGCTGTCCTTTCCTCCGGACAGCCCGATTGCGATATGATCTCCCGCCTGGACCAGCCCGAAATCCTGGTCTGCCCGGCGGATGCATCCCAGCGTCGTTTTCATTGCAGCACGCCTACATAAATCCGGGCCGGCCGGTTGGGGTAGGTATCCCGGCCCATTTTCTTGCGCTCTGTCTGCACTCCGTCCACGATGGTGCACAAATAGCTGTCTACCACAAAGCCTTCGCTGGCCTCAATCACCGTTACTTCTTCCCCGAAGAAGGTGGTGTATCTGCCCTTGGTGTCTTCCACATACTCGGGCTCTGTGGGCATAGGCAACCGTTCAATGATTTCCGCTTCCAGTTCATAACGCACATTGCCCAAGGCTTTCCCGTAAACACGCACCTCGCATAGGAGCCTCTTTTGGTTGGCCGGATCGGCAATCACATGGGCAGCCAAAAACACCTTGCTACCAGAGTCGTTTTTAAAGGTAAAGTCGATCTCACGGCCTTTGGTATCGCTCACCGTTGCGTCCTTGCCTAGATCCGTATAGCTGACGGGCGTCCCGTGCGCTTTACGGCCGGTGATGGACATGCCGGCCTGGACTGCCGCCAAATACACTGTGGTGCTGGCCTGACATACGCCGCCGCCCACACCCGTGACTTTTTCGCCATAGTTATACTCGAAAGCCTCAAAAAACCCATTGTTAATGGTCCGCTTCCCCACGACTTTATTGAAGCTAAACTTACCGCCATCGTTGATCACCATGCCGTTGATCTTTGAAAAGGCATTGCGGATGTTGTTGTTACGTTCCTCTGTGGAATGCTTGTCGATGGGGGTGACCACCCTGGCTCGCAGGCTCAAGTTCTCCTGCAATTGCGCCACCGTGACCTGGGGGGCCAAAACCGTCGGCTGCAGCACCAGCTCCCCGCTTTGGAATGTCTGCACCATGGTCATAATCTGGTCTTTGATGGCGGCGGTGTCCAACTCCTGCCCCGCAACTTCTGGTGTGAAGCTGAACGGGTTGCCGGTATTGTTTGGGTCATACCCGGTGATGGTTGCGTCCCGGGGCTCTCGATAAGCGTCCTTGGCCGCATTTTCCAAAATGCTGTCGATGGTGGCTGTATTGGCGCTTTGCTCCGCGCTAAAAAACTCCGCCTTGGACTCCTTCATGCGATCGATTTCCAGCTGCAGCTCGAAAATGGTTTTGCGTTCCGTTCTGCTGGTATCGTGACCTATGGCCCACGCCTGCTCCAGGGCTGCGGAAGGGTCAAAAGCGATGCCCAGGGTTTCCGCCGTAATATCTTTATAATTGCCTGTGGGGGTCTTAAGCCGAACGGACCAGCTTGCCTGCTTGGCCTGGGCCTGCGCCCACACAGCGTTGCCCCCCTCTTCCCAGGTCATGCCGCTCAAATCAATGCCATCCACGCTCACATTATCCAAAAAAACCTTCACATAGGGCCGTACATCCGATTGTACCTTAAGCACATACCCGCCCACAACCACGCCAGCCAATGTCACCAAAATCAGCAAAAGCTTGATAAGCTGCCATTTCAGGCTCTTTCCCCTCCTGGGCTTGCCCGCGCCGCGGCTGCCGCCCTTGCCTTTTCCACCCTTGCTCTTGGCCTTGGGCATTGGCATAACCTGCGGCTCCATCATGGGCGCCTGGGGATACCACCCGTTGTTTTGCGGGTATGGGGAATAGCCCTGATATGGATTGTATTGTCCATAGCCTTCATAGGGCTGCTGTCCGTTTCCGGGCGGATAGCCTTGGTCGTACATGCATGATCTCCTTTGGGGTCTTTGGTATATTGTTTACGCATGACGGCGGTCCGCCATGCGCGTCAGCAGCGCAGGGACATCCTCTTGCTGCCGTGGCCAGCCCAGGGGGAGTTTGCCCAGCGCTACCCAGGAGCCTAGATCACCATGATAATCACTGCCGCCTGTCACCAATAGGTTTTGTTTACGGGCAAACACTTCCAGACTTCGCACTTGCCTATGAGCCGCGGAGGGGTGATACACCTCCAGCCCCTGGAGACCCGCCTCTTGCATGGCTGTTACCAATCCAAACAAGGCTTGCTCCTCCATTCTCTTGCGGCAAGGATGGGCCAGCACGGGCACTGCCCCGACCCGGTAAAGCAGATCCACCGCTTGAAGGGCGCCCAGGCGCGCGTAGGGCACGTAGGCGGGCTTGCCTTCCGCGAGAAAACGGTCAAAAGCTTGGCCCATGGTGTTCACAGCGCCCATGCGGATCAATGCCCGGGCGATATGAGCCCGTCCCAGCGGTCTGTCCAGGTCTTGCGGCAAAAGCGCAGCGGGGACCTCCACGCCCAGGGAACCTAGCTTTCGCAGCATCTCGCGGAAACGTTCCAGCCGACGCGCTTTGGCTGCTTGCAGGTGTCCCTGCAACTCGGCGTTTGCGGGATCCGCGCCATAGCCCAACACATGGGTTTGACCATCCGGCCCGGCGCTGAGCTCAATGGAAGGAATCCACACCACGGCTTGCCGTTTCCCACCTGAACCGGAGTCCATCCCCTGGCTCGCTTCTTGCATGGGGCCGAGGCCCACCAACGTGTCATGATCGCATAGGGCCGCATGGGTCAGGCCGGCCGTTTGCGCCTGTCGGCACAGCTCCATAGGCGAAAACTGCCCGTCGCTATAGGTGCTGTGCAGGTGCAAATCCGCCCTGATGGGCCTCATTCCTTGGGGTCCAAGAAGGGCTCCTTGTCCTCCCCATCCCCGGTGAGAAAGGTCAGGATCCCACCGCGGGTATCCAATTCCACCGCCGCTTCTCGGTTTTGCTCCCTCTGGTCATCGGCAATGGGGTCGCTTCCCGGCGGCACTTCGGCCGGACGCAGCTTCTCCGTCTCGGACATGGGCGGCAATTTCTTGCCTTCCATAATGGTCACAAAATCGGTACGGCTCAGGGTCTCCCGCTCCAACAGCGCGGACACGACCGCATCCAGCTTCTCCCGGTTATCGCCGATGAGCTTCAGGACGCTCTTATAGCTTTCATCCAACATGCGCTTCACCTCCACATCAATGGCGGCGGCGCTTTGCTCGCTGTATTCGCGGCTATGGCCAAACTCCATGCCCACAAAGACTTCCTGGTCGCTGCTGAGGTATACGGTGCCGATCTCATCGCTCATGCCAAACTGGGTCACCATCCGGTGGCACAGCTCGGTGGCGCGCTTCAAATCGCTGCTGGAGCCGGTATAGATATCGTCCAGGGCCACCTTCTCCGCCGCATGACCCCCCAGCGCCATGGCGATTTCGCCCAGCAGGTATTTACGGCTCACATTGTCGTTTTCTTCGGCGGGTAAGCTGAGGGTATGGCCTGCCGCCATGCCCCGGGGCACGATGGTGATCAAATGCACCTCGTCACATTCCGGCAACAGATGCCCCACCAACGCATGACCGGCCTCGTGGTATGCCACGGTAAGGCGATCTTTCTCCGTTACTTTGTGGCTCCGTTTTTCGGGCCCCATCTGCACCCGGGCAATGGCGTCCACCAGGTTTTGCTGGGTGATCTTCTTATGCTTTTCCCGCACAGCCAAAATGGCAGACTCGTTCATTACATTTTCCAGATCCGCGCCGGTACTGAAGGGCATACGCTTGGCCACGTTCTCAAAATCAATATCTTTGTCCAAGGGCTTGCCGCGGCTGTGCACCTTCAGGATCTCCACCCGGCCTTCCAGATCGGGGTAATGCACGGTCACCTGGCGGTCAAAGCGGCCGGGACGCAGCAGGGCCGGATCCAAAATATCCCGGCGGTTGGTGGCCGCCATCACGATAACGCCCTCGTTCACAGCGAAACCATCCATCTCCACCAGCAGCTGGTTTAAGGTCTGCTCCCGCTCATCGTGGCCGCCGCCCAGGCCCGCGCCACGATGACGGCCCACAGCGTCGATCTCATCGATGAACACAATGGAAGGAGCCGCCTTCTTGGCTTGGTCAAACAGATCCCTGACCCGGCTGGCGCCAACGCCCACGAACATCTCCACGAAGTCCGAGCCGCTGATGCTGAAAAAGGGCGCGTTGGCTTCACCGGCCACGGCCTTTGCCAGCAGCGTTTTACCGGTACCCGGAGGGCCCACCAACAACACACCCTTGGGGATGCGGGCGCCCATCTCCGTATAGGCTTTTGGATTCTTCAAAAAATCCACCATTTCCTGCAATTCTTCTTTTTCTTCCTTAGCGCCGGCTACATCCTTAAAGGTTATGGTATTCTTGGTAGGATCGCTTATGCGGGCGCGGCTCTTGCCAAAGTTCATCACCTTGCTGTTGCCGCCGCCCTGCCTTGCCATGATGAAATACCACAGCAGCATGGTGACGCCGATGATGAGCAGGAAGGGCAAAAACTCCATATACCAGGGGGTAACCACCGGGGGGCGATATTCCACGGTGAAAGAAAGGTCGCTAACGCTGACCTCCTCCACAGGGACGCCTTTCTTGGTGGCGGCCATCTGGCGCGCTGTGTCGATAAAATCAGAACCAATGGTGGTCTCAAAATCGTAATTCCGCTCCGGGAAATCCGTAGCCGCAACGGTGGTCCCCCGTTTGAGCCCCACCAAGGAGGTGCCACGGATCGCCACCGCCTGCACCTGATCTTCCTTGATGGCTGCCAACAAAGCCGGGTATTCGATGCGGCGGTTCACCGCCGTCCCAAAACCGCCGTTCAAAATCACGGCGATCATGATAAAGGTTGCGACAAGCACCACGTATCCCATCAACCCGCGTTGAGATTTTTTCAAAACCGGAGTCCTCCTTGCTTAGCGGGGTCTACCCATGCGCGGCCATGCCGCCGGGTCCCCTATCGCATCGGCTTTCTTTGCGGTACACAAAAACATGCCGAAAACGACCGCTTTATTATAGCATAGGGTTCCGTCAAAAACAAATACATTCCCCGCCGAAATATGTAAATTCACGTTCCAAAACGCGCCAGCAAAAAAGCAACGCCATCCGCGTTGCTTTTTCGTCGGGACCACTGTCTGCTATTGCCCTTGCGTTCCCTCTTCTTCCTGGCGGATCTCCGGGGGATGCTCCGTGCCGATGCTGTCCACCACGTTTTTAACATTGCCAGCCGCCCGATGGACCATGTTGTTCCAGTCTTCCGAAAAATTGCCATCGTTGCGGCTTATGGAGAACTTGTAGCCCAGGATCAGGGCTACCACCGCGCCAATCATAACCAGCCAGGGAGCGCACAGCAGCGCGATGATGGAGAACAGCGCGGACAGATTCAGGATGGTCACATTCCCCTTCGCAATTCTGATCCTTGCACGGTAGAGTTTTGTGAAGAAGCCGCCGGTCTTGCTCTCTTGGGTATAGGGGGTGTTGTTGGTTTCGCTCATGGATGGGTTCCTCCTTCAATTTTTGGTACTTTGTGCTTTCGTGGGCGATGATTGCTTTCAACAACCCCATCATATCGCAAAGGAAGATGAGATGCTTGAGGAATGTGTGATAGCTTCATGAGAAAACGATGAAAAAACCGCAGGATGTATCTGAGAAAAAGTGGGAAACAGGCAAAGATAGCTGTCCAATCCCCTCGCCAGACCCATAGATGCCTTGAGGCTATGCAAAATCAATGATTGCATTTTTTTATGAATATGATACAATATTTTCGGAATGGTCATTCCAATTTTTTGCAAGGAGCTTTTGTATGATCTACGATGTACTGATCATCGGAGGCGGCGTGGTGGGAAGCGCGATTGCCCGGGAACTGGCTCGCTATCATGTCAAAGTAGCGGTTTTGGAGCAAAACGCCGATGTATGCTGCGGTAACAGCGGCCGAAATACCGGCCTTTTGCACGCGGGCTTTATGTATCAGCCGGGATCGCTTAAAGCGCAATATGCCGTGGAAGGCAATGCCGCCTATGATGCGTTGGCGGAGGAATTGGATGTGCCCTTGCGCCGAACCGGGAAGCTGACCGTTGGCTCTACCCCGGAAGAATACCAGCGATTGCTGGCGCTGATGGAACGGGGAAAGCTGAACCATGTGCCCGGCATGGAAATGATTGATCGAGATGCGCTGCGGGCGATGGAGCCTCACGTGCAAGGCGAGTTTGCTCTCTATTCCCGCACCAGCGCCCTGCTATCTCCTTACCAATATACCATTGCCCTGGCCGAAAACGCCGCGGCCAACGGCGTGGACTATCATCTCAGCTGCAAGGTAACCGTGGCCATGGTTTCGCCCGGGGGCGGTTGGCAGTTGGAAACCACAGGCGGACGTTTCTCGGCAAAGTGGGTGGTTAACGCGGCGGGGCTGGCAAGTGCTGAAGTGTCGGCTCTCTTGGGCGCAGAGGGCTACCGGTTGCGCATGGTGCGGGGCGAGTACCTGCTGTTAGACAAAAAAGCGGGTGCGTATCTCACCCGGCCCGTCTATCCCTGCCCGGACGAAAACTGGGTCTATGACATCCACGTTACCCCGACCCTGGATGGCAACGTGCTGGTTGGGCCCACAGTGGACGATGAAATCCAACAGGCGGATTTTGAAACCACTCGTCAAGAGCAGTTGCTGCTCGTCAAAAACGGGGGCCAACTGTTTGACCATCTCAAGTCTTCCTGGGTCATACGTGGGTTTTCCGGCGTTTTTCCCCATGGGATTGACACCGCCACAGGCAAAGAGACAGACTTTGTCATTGAGTCCTTGCCCGGACGCAACGCTATCCTCTTGGTAGGCATCAATTCCCCCGGCCTTACCAGCGCCTATCCCATTGGCCGCCGGGTGGCCGACATGATTGCCCAGGCTGAACACCTCAGCAAAAAGGATGGCTTCAATCCCATCCGTAAAGGGATCCTGCCCTTTGCGGAGCAATCCGCCGAAGTCCAAGCGCGGCTCATCGCTGAGAACCCGGACTATGGCGAGCTGATCTGCCGTTGTGAGCGCGTCTCCAAGGCGGAGATTCTTCAAGCACTGCGCAATCCCCTTGGCGTTGCCACCGTTACAGGCGTCAAGTACCGTACCCGCGCCACCATGGGGCGCTGCCAGGGCGGCTATTGCGAAACGCGCATCACCGATATCATTCGCGAGGAGCTGGGGATCCCCGCCACGGATGTGCGCTTTGCCAATGAAGGCTCCTACATGTTCACGGGGGAGGTGCGTCGGCCATGAAGATCATCGATAAACAGGTCGTCATCGTAGGTGGAGGCCCGGCGGGCCTTGCCGCCGCCGTACGGCTGAAACGCAACGGCGTGGAGGATATCTTGCTTGTGGAGCGGGAGAAGCATTTAGGCGGTATTTTGCGCCAATGCATTCACGATGGCTTTGGCCTAACGCGGTTCGGCATTTCCTTAAGCGGGCCGGAGTATTCCCAGCGCTTCATCGACGAAGCCCGCGCCCTCCACATTGAAATGCTCACCGATACGTCGGTGGTGGACATAACGCCGAACAAAATCGTCACCGCCGTCAGCCGGGATGGATTGCAACTGTACCGCGCAAAAGCCTTGGTGTTGACCATGGGCTGCCGCGAGCGTACCCGCGGAGCGATCGGCATCCCCGGTACGCGCCCGGCGGGCATTTACAACGCGGGCGTAGCCCAAAGCTACATCAACTTGCACAATACCATGGTGGGCAAGGAAGTCATCATCCTTGGCTCGGGGGACATTGGGATGATCATGGCCCGGCGCTTCTCCTTGGAGGGCGCAAAGGTACGGGCCGTGTTTGAGGTTTTGCCCTATGCCAGCGGCTTGCCGCGCAACATTGAGCAATGCCTTAACGATTACGGAATCCCGCTTTTTTTGAGCCATACCGTTACCCGTGTCCATGGCGACGCCCGGGTGGAGGGCGTTACCGTGTCGCGGGTGGATGAATCCATGCGCCCCATCGAAGGGACCGAGACATACTACCCATGCGACACGTTGGTGCTGTCGGTGGGCCTCATCCCGGAAAATGAGCTGTCGCTTTTGGCTGGCGTGGTCTTAGACGAAAAAACCCAGGGCCCCCTGGTGGACGATGGGCTGCAAACCACCTGCCCCGGTGTCTTTGCCGCCGGCAATGTTCTGCATGTACACGATCTTGTGGATTTCGTTTCCATCGAAGCGGAGGAGCTGGCGGACGCCGCCACTCACTATCTGCGCTCCGGTGGCCTGCCCCAAGCGGATGCCGCGGTACAAGCCGGGCCGAACGTTGGGCATGTGATTCCTCAAAAAGTCAGCGGAATGCATGAGTTCAAGCTTTCCCTACGGGTTAAAAGGCCGATGAAAAAATGTGTGCTTACGGTATGCCAGGGAGGGCGAACGTTGAAAACCCAAAAGCTTCCCAAGGCCATCCCCGCAGAAATGATCCAGGTGGTCATTCCCACCGACAATCTCCGCCCAGGCGAGACAATCGAGGTGAACGTGGTATGACGAGGCGTTTTGTATGCATTATCTGTCCCAACGGCTGTGATCTGGAAGCCGACATCGAAAACGAGAAACTGGTGCAGGTGCGCGGCGCCGCTTGCAAGCGCGGCACGGACTATGTGCAGGGAGAGCTGACGAATCCGCAACGCACCGTTGCCACCTCCGTGCTGGTAGAGGGCGGCGAGTTACCCCTTACCTCCGTACGGTTGGATGGCCCCATCCCCAAACATTGTATCTTTACCTTCATGGACCAGATCAAACAGGTGCGCCTTCAGGCCCCCGTTGCCATAGGCCAAGTGGTCCTTGAAAACGTCTGCGGAAGCGGTCATAAGGCCATTGTCACAAAACCCGTAGACCGGGCGTCCACAACGTGACCCAAAAGCCCTTTTGTAGCGTTTGGCCCATCTGACCGAAGAGATGGATGCGCCTATTCAAATCATAAACAGGATGGAAAAAAGGCCCAAAAAAAACGCGACGGCTATGGAAGCCGCGTTGCGCTTTTGAAGGCCTCTTTTTCCGTATGGTTTTGGAGAGGCTGGCCTGGCGTTACGGAACAGCCTGCTGCTCATACTCGCCAAAGGTGCCATAGAGCTTTTGGGTGATCTCCAGGGCGGCGTTCTGCAGTTTCGGCAGGTACTGCTGCAACTGGCGGGGCGAGGTAACGCCCAGGATCCCAGAAAAAGAAAGGGCCGCAATCACATCGCCGCTGCTATTGCGCACAGGCACGCCCACACAGCAGCTGCTCTCCATCGACTCGTTGTAGTCAAAGGCATACTGCTGCTGGCGCACCTTTTCCAACTCGGCGATGAACTCATTCCTGCGCACGATGGTATAGGGCGTTAACAGCTCAAAGCGTAAGCCCTCCAACACCTCCGAAAGCAATTTGGGGGGCAGTTCACAAATCAGGACTTTCCCGGCAGCCGACCCATGTATCGGCAAGAACGTGCCAATCGGCGGCACCAAATCGATAAGTCGGTTGGTGCGCGACTGCTGAATGATAAGGCATTTATCGTTTTGGCGCACCACCAAGTTAAGCGCCTGACCTTCCATCTCGCTCAGGCGGTTCATGATATAATAGGATACTTCCTTCAGCGCCAAGTAAAAACTATCTTTTTCCGTCATAAAGCTCACTTTGCCGCCAATGATGTACCGGTCGTCCATACACTGGTACACCCATCCGCCCGCTTCCAGGGTTTTCAAAATGCGAAACGTGGTTGACAAATTCACTTGACAAACCTTGGCGATCTCATTGACGCCCATGGGCTGTCTTGACGACATCAATACATCCAAAACCGCCAAAGCCCTATCCAACGCTTTGATGGTCCCCGCTACCTGTCCTTCCATGTTGGGTCACCTCTGCTAGAAAATCAATATTGAAAACGGGATTCCATTCTTTGGGTCTCAGCACCCTACACTCTTCCACTTATAGTATACTTGTGGTATTTTTTTAGTCAATGGGAAATTTATTGATCGGAGATTGTTAGCATGCAAACATAAGAAAAACACCGTTGTTACTTTTTGCCGGAAAAATTTGTACAAAATAACTATTGAAATCCGAAAAAATTGTGATAAGATTAAAAATACGGAATGGCCATTCCAAAAAAGAATCGTCAGAAACAAAACAGCCTGCGAGGCGGCATAAGTGAAGGAGAGAACCATGTCTCAAAAAGCACTAGGTGGTATCTTCATTCCCATGGTCACTCCCTTCAAGGCATCGGATGAATCGATCGATTTCGATGGCTTGAAGGCAGTGGTAGATTTTCTTGCCAGCAACGGCGTCACGGGCGTCATTCCCAGCGGCAGCACGGGCGAATTCATCGCCATGAGCCTAGAAGAACAAAAACAAGTGAATGAGACGGTTTGCAAACAAGCAAATGGCCGCATCGAAGTGTTTTGTTCCACCGGCGCGTACCGCACCAGGGATGCCATCGCCCTTTCCAAAGCGGCTGAAGACGCTGGCGCGGACGGCGTAATGGTGGTCACCCCTTGGTATATGGCCCCTAACGAGGCCGAACTGTATGAGCATTTCAAGGCCATTCGCCAAGCGATCAAGATTCCTATCATGATGTACCATAACCCCTACTACTCTACTTGCCTGATGACTGACGACTTCATGGCAAAGCTGTACAACGACGGCCTCATTGACGCTGTGAAAGAGCGCCAAGCCGACGTGTACCGCCAGCAAAACCTGCGCGCGCTCACCAACGATGGTTTTGGTATCTTCTACGGCTACGATATCTGCCCGGTGGAGAGCCTGGCCATGTGGGCCGATGGATGGGTTTGCGGCACAGGCAACCTGTTCCCCGCTGAAAACGTGAAGGTGTATCAGCTTGCCAGCGAGGGCAAAATTGCCGAGGCCAAAAAGTATCATTTCGAAAAAATCCGTCCCTATCTGCCCCTGTTCACCAAGCCCACCGCAGCCGGACTGCCCTGCCCCTGGCTGGCCGTCATCAAGGAAGGCATGAAGCTGCGCGGCGTCAATGCCGGCATTCCCAGAAAGCCTGCATTGGGTCTTCCCGAAGATGTGCGCCAGCGGCTTGTGGCCACACTAAAGGAGTACGGATACTAAGAAAACAAGGATCGATTGGAACGAAGTGGAATCCACATCCGGAAATGGAGAAAGTGAGGAAGTTATGAAAAAGGCAATTGCGTTATCACTTGTCCTCGTGCTGCTTCTGGGCATGGCTGCCGTTGGTGCCTCAGCTTCCGCTTCTGAGGGAAAAACCAAAATTAAAGTGCTGCGCCCCGGTGATGCTGAAAAAGTAGAAGCGCTGATGGTCCCCATGGTCGAAAAATTTATGGCCGCCAATCCCGACATCGAAGTGGAGATCATGTATGAAGGTTGGGGTGGATGGATCCAAACCTTCCCCACCTATTTCGAGTCCGACACCCAGCCCGACGTGATCTGGTGGTGGGACAACAAGCAAAATGACGCTTCCGCAAAACCGCATCTTGTGAACCTGAAGAAATACATCGACCAAAGCGTGTTTGATTCTGTCCCCGCAAGCGTATTGGCAATGACCAACGTCAGCGGCAATCCGGATGAAGTGTACTACATCCCCGGCACGGTGGATAACTTCGCGTTGCAGTACAATGCCGATGTGTTCACGGCTGCGGGGCTGGATCCCGACAATCCGCCCAAGACCTGGGACGAATTGCTGGCCGCCTGTGAAGCCATCAAGACAAAGGTTGGCATTCAGCCCATCGGCGTACCCGGCAAGGCCGGCATGGAAACCTTGCAGGAGTTTGTGGCCCACTTTGTCTGCCAGAGCATCGACAATGATATGGTGGATGCCAACAACCAACCCACCTTTAACACCCCCGAAGGCCTAGCGGCGTTTGAGTTCCTGCAAAAGCTGTGGGCGTATGTCCCGGAAAGCGCAACGGAAGCCACCCGCGGCGATCTTCGCACCTCTCTGATGAACGGCGATGTGGCCATGATTTGGGAACTGGCCAACTCGCTGCCCACCTATCGCGGCGCCTATGAAGGCGGCTTCGGCCCCATTCGCTTCGCAGAGCCGCCCCTGCCGCCCAGTGGCAAGAAGATCGTGTGGACCGGCACCAACGGTTGGGTCGCCACCCGTGAGTCCACCGCCGAGGCGAGCTGCAAGCTTATCTCTTATCTGATGCAGCCCGAGCAGGAAGCCTTCCACCACACCACCTATGGCCTGGCTCCGCTGCTTCCCGCCGAGCTGGAGGTGGAACCCTCCTTCGCAAACCCCGAATACAAGAGTTACCTTGACATGGCCGCCAATTACACCATGTATGGCATGATCGGCAAATTCCACCCCACCCCTTCTGCCTTCTATACCGAGCTTGAGCAGGTTTGGCAGAAGTTCATGGTGGGACAGCTGGATCCGCAAGGGACCATCGATGAGGCCGTTGCCGCGATCAACGCCATCAACGAGCGGCAGGGGATCTAACCCGTTCTAGATAGCGCCACGTGCGTTATAACCCTTTTGGCACATGCGAATCGCGCGTAAAGCGCGATTCGCATGTGCACAGCCTAAAGGGGGCAACGATGCCCCACGCTGTATGAAGGTGAGGTACAATATGAGCAAGGCCGCACAGTGGAAAAGGATTGTTTTTTCCCTATTGCCGCTCACCATCGTTATCCTGATCATCTATCTTCTGCCCCTTGTCAATACGTCTATCAGTGCGTTTCAGGGCTTCACCGGCAAGACG
The DNA here is from genome assembly GCA_031556815.1 of Eubacteriales bacterium. Classification (GTDB taxonomy): domain Bacteria; phylum Bacillota; class Clostridia; order Christensenellales; family Aristaeellaceae; genus Limiplasma. The sequence goes on from JAVBSI010000041.1 coordinate 30,560, forward strand.
GCGGGTCAATTTGTGGGTTTGGATAACTTCCGTCAAATCCAAAAAGACATCCCCCATACCCTGCGCATCACCCTCATCTGGACCTTTGGGTCGGTCATCCCCGCCGTGCTCTTGGGCCTTGGTACCGCGCTTTTGTTTGTGCGTTCCTTCCGTGGGAAAAACCTGTTCCTAACGCTTAACTTGTTGCCCTATGCCATCCCGCTGATCATTGTGGCGGCCTGCTGGACCTACATGTACAATCAAAACTTCGGCCTGATCAATGTGGCGCTTACCGAGCTGAACATCATTGAAAAGCCCATCCATTTTTTCCAATACGGCAGGGCTCTTACATCGGTCATCGTGGCGCGTATCTGGCGCGCAATGCCCTTTGCCTTTATCAACTTTTACGCCGCGCTTACCTCCATCCCAACGGAGTATTACGAAGCTGCTAGCGTGGACGGCGCTACCCCTTTTCAACAACTGGTCCGCATCACTTTGCCGAACTTGCGGTCCATCGCCTTTACCACTACCATTGTGCTAACCGTATGGACCTTCCTCGTATTTGACATCATCTACGGAATGACCGGGGGCGGCCCTGTGGACGCTACCAACATCATTCCCGTGCGCATTTATCGCGAGCTCTTCAACATGAAGGATATGGGCGCGGCATCGGCTTGGTCGATGATTGCCATTACCATTTTGCTTGTCATCACGGCCATATATTGGAAATTGTTTGGGGGAGGGCAACAAGACAATGCGTAGCAGACTTGATCAATCCACTCCCCTGGGCACGGTTGCCAAATGGTTCTTCCGCATCATGATGGCCATATTCGCGGTGATTCCGATTTACGCGGTGCTGATTGTGGCGCTCACCCCGCTTTCCAACATGCTTCAGCCCCAACTGTTCCCCAAATACTGGGCTTTTGGCAACTTTGTGGAAGCCTTCCAAAAGAATTTCTACGGCATTGCCAACAGCCTTGGCTATGCGCTGGCCGCCGTATTCTTCACCATCCTCATTTCGATACCGGCCGCCTACGTGCTGGCGCGATATGACTTTAAGGCGAAAAAGGGCATCCTCTTTGGCTTGCTGCTCACCCAAATGATCTCCGGGATCATTGTACTGCCTTCGCTGTATAAAGTGTTTACCCAGGTGGGCGTCATTGGTACGCCCTCAAGCTTTATACTGGTCGTTGTGGGGCTCAACCTCGCTCTTGTGGTATGGCTGCTATACGGCTTTTTCTGCACGCTTCCCCGGGAAATCGAAGAAGCCGCTTACCTGGACGGATGCTCTTACCTGGATTTATTGCTGCGCGTGGTGGTTCCCATCAGCGGCCCGGGCATTGCCGTAGGCGCGATCTTCGTCTTTATCAACAGTTATAACGATTTCATCACGCCACTGTTTATGCTGTCGAGCAAGAACACCTATACCATTACGTTGCTTCTGTACAGCCAGCTGACCGACACCACCATTCTCTACCATATTGTGGCGGCTTCCGCGTTGCTTGGCATCCTTCCGCCTGCCATTATTTTCCTTCTGTTCCAAAAATCCATTATCAAGGGCGTTGTGTCTGGGGCGGTGAAAGGCTAATGCAGCGAGCGTTTGTGATCCAGTCGCAGGACGACGTTGCCACCGCACTGGAGGATCTTTTGCCGGGGCCCGTGGCCCTGGTGTGTGCAGCGCCTTTTCCCCAGCTTTCCGCTGTGCAAGCGGTGCAAAAGGGCCACAAACTCGCCCTGCGTGATCTTGCGGTGGGCGCCCCCCTGCGCAAATATGGCGCGATCATCGGCACGGTAACAGCCGCTATCCCCATGGGTGGATTGGTGCACAGCCATAACCTGCGGGGAAACCATGCCGCCGACCCGGACGATGGCGGGCAGAGCGCCCCTACCCACGAGCTTGAATACAAGGTGTATTAGATGAACCGTAACACTCCATTGGCCGAAGCATATCTGCGCGCCGACGGCACAAAAGGCATTCGCAACCGCCTGTTGGTTCTGTACACAGTAGAGTGCGCCCGGCATGTTGCCCATCAAATTGCAACGGATTCCCCCGTAGATGCAGCCCTGGTTGGCAGCGAGGATTGTGCGGGCAACCAGGTGGTGCTGCGCCAGCTGCTGCGCTTTGCCACGCACCCCAACGTAGGCGCCGTGCTGGCCGTGGGCATGGGCTGTGAAACGCTTTCAGCCGAACGCATCGCTGCTTTCGCCCGCGAAAGTGGTCGGCCTGCCTGCAGCCTCACCATCCAATCCTCAAAAGGCAGCGAGGAAGCCATCGCCCTTGGGCTTCAACGGATCCACCAGCTGGCCCCTGAACTGGACGCCGTGCCGCGCACGCCTCTGTATGCCTGCGACTTGGTGGTAGGCGCGGAGTGCGGCGGATCGGATTACACTTCCGGGCTTGCGGCAAACCCATTGGTCGGTTGTTTTTTCGATTGGTTGTCCGACTTGGGCGGCATCGCCGTGGCGGAGGAGCTGCATGAGGCCGTGGGTCTTAAGGAGTATCTTGTGTCCCGGGGGGCGGATGCTTCGGCCCAACGCGATATTGCCCTCACCTATGAAAAGATGCTGCGCTTTTGCAAGGCCCGCGGGCATTTTTCCATCTCTCCCGGCAACCACGAAGGCGGCCTCACCACCATCGAGGAAAAAAGCATGGGAGCCGTTGCCAAAACCGGCTGCCGGCCCATCGCGGGCGTGCTTAAGGTAGCCCAGAAGCCGTCCAAGCCGGGTGTTTGGCTGCTGGACGTTTGTCCGGACTATCATCCGGAAACATCCTTTTTCCATGGCGGAGACGCCAGCGCGATGATGAATCTTGCCGCGGCGGGATGCCAGCTGATCTTTCTGACCAGTGGTCTAGGGCATGTGGCGGGCAACCCCCTTTGCCCGGTGTTCAAAATCACGGGAAACGCCAAGACCTACCAGGACATGGCCGGGGACATTGATTTTTCCGCGGCGCCTTTGTTGGATGGGGACGCGCGGTGGGATGACATGCTTGACCTGCTTTTCCAGGAAGTGCGCCATGTGCTTCAGGGCAGGCCCGTAAAAGCGGAGCTCGTGGGCGGCATAGCGCCGCTTTTGCCCTCCAACAACCAGCATCCCACAAAAGTGCTGGATGTGTGCTATGATGATGGCAACCCCAGGCAACCTCTCCCCACGGAAAAGCAATAGGAGGATGTTATGAACTTTGACCTTCCCGCAAACAACCTATATGGCAACCAGCCTGTTCCCATCCGCCTGCCGGACCAATGGCGGGTTCATATGCATTCCTACGCGGGGGAAACTGCTCCCGGTCTCTCTCCCGCCCAGATCAGGGACCGGCTGAATGCTCCCATGGGCGTTGCGCCCATCCGGGAAGGCGCGAAGGGCTGCAAAACCGCCGTCATCATCATCGACGACATCTCCCGCCCCACGCCGATGGAGGCATTGGCCAAAGCGGTCATAGAGCAGCTGGAGGAAGCCGGCGTTCCCCGCCAAGGCATCCACTTTATGGCTGCCGTGGGCCTGCACCGGGCCATGGCCAGGGAAGAGTTTGTGCGCAAATTGGGCGAAGATCTCGTCAGCGACTTTCGCACCTACAGCCATAACCCATTTTTTAATAATATGCAGGTGGGTGTCTCCCGCGCCGGCATCCCCATCGAGCTCAATGTGGACTGCGTGCGCGCCGATTATAAAATCGGCATCGGGTCCATCTTTGCCCATCCCAACACCGGGCTGTCCGGCGGGGCCAAGCTGATCGTGCCTGGGATCGCCTCCACCGAGACCATCCGTCGATACCATACTCAGCCTGCCGACCGCTGGAGTTTGGACGTAAACGCCCGTCAAATCACGTTGGATGCCGCGCGGCTGCTGGGGCTTGATTGCAAGCTTGATGCGTTGCTGAACGGCAAAGGCGAGATCGCCCACCTGTATGTGGGCAGCTGCCAAGACAATATCGAGCGGAATTATCAGGAAATCTGCGACTTTTTTCATACGCAGCGACCCGCTCCCGCCGATCTTGTCATCGCAAACAATTATTTTAAGCCCACCGAAGCCGGTGTGGCGTGCTGCTATCCCGAGTTTTTTTCCTTGGTGAAACCGGGCGGCGATCTGGTGGTGGCGGCTCATTCTCCCAACGGGGCGGCTGCCCATTATCTGTTTGGCAAATGGGGCGAGGGGGGCGTTGGCGGCCTTGCCTACGCAGGCGAAGCCGCCATCCCGCGCCATGTGGGCCGCTACTTCGCCTTTTCGCAGCATATCGATAGGGCCACGTCTTTGCAATACCATTTTGACCCTGACGACCCCCGCTTTCATTGGGCAAAGAGCTGGGATACCGTCCTGAGCGAGCTGGGCGACGCGCCCCGGGATGTATTGATTTTGCCCTACGCCACCGTGGTCAACTTTGTCCCCGCCTTAGAGGGACCAGGCCATGCCATCCTCACCGTGGGACATGACCGCTACCGTCCCCTTTGATTAAAATCCTATTGGGAGGCGTCTATGGAAAGCAAGGAACTGAAAAGCCAAAAAGTCCTTAAGCGGCCGCTTTGGTCCACGATCCGCTCGCTGTACAAAGCCATGGGCTACAGCGACTTTGACCTGGATGGCCGCCCCATTATCGGCGTCGCCAATTCTTTTAGCACCACATCGCCGGGGCATTGCAACCTTGACAAGATCGCGGATTATGTGAAGCAAGGCATTTTGCAAGCCGGGGGCACCCCCGTGGAATTTGGCGTCATCGGCCCTTGCGACGGCATGGGCAATGGCAATCCCGGCATGCGCTATTGCTTGCCTGCGCGGGATCTGATCGCCAACGAAGTGGAAACCATGGCGCACATCAACAACCTGGACGGCGTCGTGCTGCTGGGCTCCTGCGATAAAGTGGTGCCCGGCCTGCTGATGGCGGCCGCCAGGTTAGATATCCCGGCAGTTTTGGTCAACAGCGGGCCGATGCTAGGCAGCAGCCTGGTGTTTGACGGCCGGGCCGCCGATAACGGAAGCTTGTTGGAAGGCCTGGGTATGCTGCAAAATGGCATGATCAGCGAGGCGGAATACCACCACCTGGAGGACGTGGCCTGCGTTGGCTGCGGCTCCTGTTCCTTTTTGGGCACTGCCAACACCATGAGTGCGGTGGCGGAAGCCATGGGAATGTGCCTGCCAGGAAGCGCCATGGTGCCCGCCGTGATGGCCGAGAGGCTGCGCGTGGCACAGGCCGCCGGGCGGCGCATGGTGGCCATGGTGCAGGAGGGCCTATCCGCCCGCAAGCTTATCAACAAAGAGGGGCTTGAAAACGCGGCCATGCTGGGCATGGCCATTGGCGGTTCCACCAATATGGCGCTGCATCTGCCCGCCATCGCCTATGAAGCCGAATGTGATTTTACCCTCGATGACCTGGACCGCATCTCCCGCGCTACGCCGCACTTGGCCAAAATCCATCCGGCGGGCGATTTGAACGTCATCGATTTTGAGCAGGCCGGCGGGGTGCTGGCCGTGATGAAGCATCTGTTGCCCAACCTGCATGCCCAGGCCCTTAGCTGCGCTGGCCAAAGCTGGGCCAGCTTGCTGGAGAAAGTCCCTTACGCCCACAACGACGTGATCCGCCCCCTGGACAACCCTTGGCATCCTTGGGGCAGCATCGGCGTGGTGAAGGGCAATTTGGCGCCTAACGGGGGTGTCACAAAGCCTGTCTCCATCGCCTCCCATATGCTGGTTTTTACCGGAAACGCCATCTGCTTTGACTGTGAGGACGACGCGGCCCAGGCCCTGGCAGAGCATCTCATCAAGCCCGGCATGGTGATTGTGATTCGCTATGAGGGCCCCAAGGGCTGCCCCGGCATGCGGGAGCTGGTACGCATCATGAAAGTCATTTATGGCCAGGGCCTTGCCCAAAGCGTGGCGCTCATCACCGACGGCCGCTTCTCAGGTACCAACAACGGCTGCTTTGTGGGGCATATTTCCCCTGAAGCCGCCGAGGGCGGCCCCATCGCGGCCGTGCAGGATGGCGATACCATCACCATCGACATCCCCAAGGGCGAGATTACCCTCCACGTGCCGGAAGACGAAATCGCCGCCAGGCTCCAATCCGTCCGCCCGCCCAAGCGCGATGTGCCCTCCGGCTACCTGCGGCTGTACGCGCGTCTGGCAGAATCGGCCGATAAAGGGGCCGTCCTTCCCAACCGGTAAAGGAGGTTAAATATGGCTGAACTACTCAAGGCCGCCATCATCGGTTGCGGCAAAATCGCTCGGGAAAAGTATCTTCCCGCTTTTCTGTTTCATGCCGACAAGGTGGAAGTGTTGGGGTTTTGTAACAGGCATCTATCGGGTGCCCAAGCCCTTGCGGCGGAATACGGTAGGTCCGACGTGCTGGTGACGGACAATCCCGCCGATATTCTTTCCAACGGCGATATCCAAGTGGTGTACATCTGCACGCCCAACAGTACCCATGAGGCGCTGACCATCGCTGCCCTGGAGGCAGGCAAGCACGTGATGTGTGAAAAACCCTTTACGGACACGGCTGCCGCGGCCAAAAGACTATGCGATGTCGCCCGCGCCACGGGGCGCCTTCTAACCGTGGGTTGCCAAAACCGCTTCCGAAAGGACTCCCTTGCCGTACACCGCTATTGCCAAAACGGCGAGCTCGGCCAGATGTATTATGCCAAAGCCCATGCCTTGCGGCGTATGGGCGTGCCTACCTGGGGTTCCTTCACCCATAAGGCCTCCCAGGGTGGAGGCGCCCTGATTGACATCGGTACCCATGCGCTGGACCTGGCCCTGTGGCATCTGAATGATTACGATGTGCGCTCCGTCAGCGCCGTCTGCTTTGGGCAGATGAAAAACCACCCTGAGGGCAATCTCTTTGGGCCATGGGACCCGAAGGCCTTTGATGTGGAGGACAGCGCCTTTGGCCTTGTGCGCATGAAAAGCGGCCGCGCTGTTTACCTGGAGTCCGCCTGGGCCATCCATGCCCCCTCCCCTCAGGAAGCCGTGACCTCCATCTATGGCACGCTGGGCGGCGCCACCCAATACGTGCAGCGCAACGAAAACGGAACCTCTGTTTTTAAGTATCGCATCGATACTGTGAAACATGGCGATCTGGTGACCATCCACCCGGATTACGCCGAAATGAACCGCTTCCTTGGAGGCGTGTCGCAAAACGAGGTGCTTGTGGAGGCCTCCCGCCGCGAGATGGCCAGCTGGCTTGCGGCTGTGGCCGAAGGCTCCCCGCCCGTGGTCACGCCGGAGCAGGAATATGTGGTAAGCCGCATCATTGAGGCGTTCTATCTCTCGGCTGAACGCGGGTGTGAGGTGTCGCTGGAGGATGACCTGCCGTAGCCCTCCCCTATCTGCCGACGTCATGCAACCGAGCCGGGCATAGGCTATGTTTTCCCTTTTGATGCAAAAAAGCAAGGGCCGCGCGTTTGCGCGGCCCTTCAGACCGCTGACAAACGCTGTTTGGAAGCGGGATGAGCGCTTGCTCAAAAAGTGCCTATCGCGCGAAAGCAAGTCGACATAGGGGGATGAGCGTACACGGACCTACGCGATTCCCCTTTGCCGCCGCTGCTGACAATGCGAGAGGGGCTTTTTCAGCAAGCTAAAGGGCCGCGCGTTTGCGCGGCCCTTGCTTTGCAGGTCGTTACTCCGCCAGCTTCTTGTACTTGGCGTATTTCTCCATGGCGTCCTCCTCGTTCTTGGCGAAGAGGGTCTTGGCCACATCGGGGAAAAGCTTGGACAGGGAAGCGTAGCGTACCTCGCCTTGGATGAAGGCCTGGTAGTCGCCAGCCGGTTCCTTGCTGTCCAGTGTGAGGGGGTTCTTGCCTTCCTCTGCCAACAAGGGGTTGTAGCGGTACAGGGGCCAGTAGCCGCATTCCACGGCTTTCTTGGCTTCCAGCTGGGAAAGCCCCATGTTGATGCCATGGTTGATGCAGGGCGCATAGGCGATGATGATGGAGGGCCCGTGATAGGCCTCCGCCTCGGTCATGGCCTTGAGCAGCTGGGCGGGGTTTGCGCCCATGGCCACGCTGGCCACGTACACATAGCCATAGCTCATGGCCATCATGCCCAGATCTTTTTTCTTGGTGCGTTTGCCCGCCGCGGCGAACTTGGCGATGGAGCCGGTGGGGGTCGCCTTGGAGGACTGCCCGCCGGTGTTTGAATACACCTCGGTATCCATCACCAAAATGTTCACGTCCTCGTTTTGGGCCAGCACGTGATCCACGCCGCCGAAGCCGATGTCATACGCCCAGCCGTCGCCGCCAAAGATCCAGAAAGACTTTTTGATCATAATGTCCGCGTCATCCGCAATGGCCTTGGCCAGCGCGTCGCAATCACATCCGCAGTCCTTGCAGCCGTTCACCATTTCCAGCAGCTTGGCGGAAGCTGCCTTGCTGGCAGCACCGTCTTGCATGCAGTCCAGCCACGCCTTGCAGATTGCGTTGACTTCTTCATTGTTGGCCTTGCTGGCAAAGGCCTGTACGTTCTCGGCCAACCTGGCGCGGCGCTGGTTGTAGGCCAGGTTCATGCCAAAGCCAAACTCTGCGTTGTCCTCAAAGAGGCTGTTCGCCCAGGCGGGGCCTTTGCCTTCATCATTGACGGTGTAGGGGCAGGTAGGCGCGCTGCCGCCATAGATGGAGGAGCAACCCGTGGCATTGGCCACGATCATCCGATCGCCAAACAGCTGGCTGACCAGCTTCACATATGGGGTCTCGCCGCAGCCCGCGCATGCGCCACTGAACTCGAACAGCGGCTTCAGCGCCTGGCTATTTTTCACGTTGTTCACGGTCCCAAGGCCCTTCACTTCGGGTACGGTCATGGCGAACTCCCAGTTCTTTTCCTCGGACGCCACTTGCTCGTCCAAGGGCTTCATTTCCAGGGCCTTTTCCTTGGCCGGGCAAACCTGCACGCAGTTGCCGCAGCCCGTGCAATCCAACGGGCTGATCTGCAGGCGGTATTGCATGCCTGCAAACTCCTTGCCCGTGGCGTTCTTGGTGGTGTATCCCTGGGGCGCTTTACGGGTCCACTCCTCATCGGTATAGATGGGGCGAATCACCGCATGGGGGCACGCCAGAGAGCAGTTGCCGCACTGGATGCACTTGTCGTCCAACCACTTGGGTACGGTGACGGCGATGCCGCGCTTTTCAAACCGGGTTGTGGCGGTAGGCACCACGCCGCCTGGATCAAAGGCGCTAACGGGCAGGCTGTCCCCTTCCTGGGCCAACACCGGGGCGACAAACTCCTCAAAATACTTCGTGGACTTGATTTTCACAGGCTCCGCGCCTGTGGTGGCGTTAGCCCAATCGGCGGGTACGTCGATCTTTTGCAGCCCACTAATGGCAATGTCGATGGCTTCCCAATTCTTCTTCACAATGGCATCGCCCTTGTTGCCATAGGTTTTTTTCGCATAGTCCTTCATGTAATCGTCGGCCTTGTCGTAGGGGATCACATCCGCCAGCTTGAAGAACGCCGCCTGCATAATGGTATTGATCCGGTTGCCCATTCCCACTTTCAGGGCCAAGTCCACGGCGTTGATGTTGTAGAAACGAGCCTTTTTCTTGGCCAGCAAGCGCTTCATCTTAGCGGGCAGCTGATCGTTCATTTCCTCGGCGGTCCACTGGCTATTCAGCAAGAATACGCCGCCCTCTTTCAGGCTGGAGACCATGTCATAGCGGGTCACATAGCTCTGGTTGTGGCAGGCCACAAAATCCGCCGCATCGATGAGATAGGTGCTCTGGATGGGGGCCTTGCCAAAGCGCAAGTGGCTCACCGTGATACCGCCCGACTTTTTGCTGTCATAGGAGAAATACCCCTGGGCGTACATATCGGTGTGATCGCCAATGATCTTGATGCTGTTTTTGTTGGCGCCCACGGTGCCGTCACTGCCCAAGCCGTAAAACTTGCAGCATACTGTGCCTTCCGGCGCAGCGATGATCTGCTCGCCCAAAGGCAGGCTCAGGCCGGTCACATCATCCTCGATGCCAACGGTGAAGTGATTTTTCTTCGCGCCGGTCATGTTGTCATACACGGCCTTCACCATGGTGGGGTTAAACTCCTTGCTGCCCAAGCCATAACGGCCGCCCAGCACTTGGATGTTCGTCTTGCCGGCTTCCATCAGGGCTGTGCAAACGTCGATGTACAGGGGCTCGCCCAGGCTACCGGGCTCCTTGGTGCGATCCAGCACGGTGAGCTGCTTGCAACTGGCGGGAATGGCGGAAAGGAAATGCTTGGCACTGAAGGGCCTGTACAGGCGCACCTTGATCAGGCCCAGCTTGGCGCCTTGCTTGTTCAGCAGGTTGATGGTCTCCTCCAGGGCTTCGCAGCCGCTGCCCATGGCAATGACCACCCGGTCCGCGTCAGGCGCGCCCACGTAGTTGAACAGCTCATACTTGCGGCCCACCAGCTTGCTAACCTTCTTCATCACGCCATCCACGATGTCCGGGGCGGCGTCATAGAACTTATTGGCGGCTTCGCGGTTCTGGAAATAAACGTCCGGGTTCTGGGCGGTACCCTGCTGATGGGGATGCTCGGGGTTCAACGCGCGAGCACGGAACGCCTTCACCTTGTCCCAGGGCATCAACGTCTCGATGTCCTTGTAATCCACCGCGTCGATCTTTTGCACTTCATGGCTGGTACGGAAACCGTCGAAAAAGTGGAGGAAGGGCACGCTGGTCTCCAGCGTGGACAAATGCGCTACCAAAGCCATATCCATGGCCTCCTGCACACTGTTGCTGGACAGCATGGCAAAACCAGTCTGCCGGCAGCTCATCACGTCGCTATGGTCGCCGAAGATCGACAGCGCATGGGCGGCCAGCGCCCGGGCGCTGACGTGGAACACGCTGGGCAACAGCTCGCCGCTGATCTTGTACATGTTTGGGATCATCAGCAGCAGACCCTGGCTGGCGGTGAAGGTCGTGGTCAGCGCGCCGGCGGCCAAGCTGCCATGCACGGCGCCCGCCGCGCCCGCCTCGCTTTGCATCTCACTCACATGGACGGTCTGGCCGAAAAGATTTTTGGCGCCTTTCGCGGCCCACTCGTCCACCACTTCCGCCATGGGGGAAGAGGGGGTGATGGGGTAAATGGCGGCCACGTCGCTAAATGCATACGCGACATGGCTTACAGCGGTGTTACCGTCAACGGTCATCTTGGTAGCCATGGGGGTCCCTCCTATCATTTATCTCTGAAAGCCATCTGCTTTGACCTGTTACAGTCATTCTTGGGCCATCAAGCACTCGCTATGAGGCGAAAATCTCCAACGTTTCTATTATATAGGGTTGACAAAAGCTTGTCAACCGCTCCCGCCCGCCAAAAGCCCGCTGGCAAGGGCAAACATCAGGTTGAACCCGCCGCAGTCCCCATCCACGTTCAAAATTTCCCCCGCGGCATAGAGCCCTTTTTGCAGCTTGCTTTCCAGCGTGGCTGGGTCAAAGTCCTTGGTATCCACGCCCCCGGCGGTCACCTGAGCGCTGCCCATGCCTCGCACCCCCTTCACGGGAAGGGAAAAATCCATCAGGGCCGCACAAATAGCGCGTATCCTTCCTGCGGGCACATAGGCCAACCCTTGCTGCAGGTCCTTGCATCCTGCGGCGACCAGCACCGCCCGGCTCACCTGGGGCATCAGCATGCCCGTGAACAGTTCCGACAGGGGCAACTCTTTCCGGTTTTCGGCCACGGCCTGCAAGCGCCCGCATAGCTCGGCCTGGCTCCATTCCTCTTGGCCCAGTTCTTCGCGCATGTCCATATGCAGCGTGCAATTGTCACTTACAAAGCGCGCCAGCTGCATCGCTGCGATGCCGCTGACACCATCCTGGGCGAAAAGGGCCTCCCCTCGGCTCTGGCGTAGCGCCTTGCCGGATGAATCCCGCAAGGTCAGCGCGGCGCGAACCCGCTGACCCATCAGCCCGGCCATGCGCCGCTTGTCGGTAACAAGCGCGCACAAGGCAGGGCGCAACGGGGTACAGCAATGCCCAAAGGCGGTGAGCAAGCCATAGGCGCTTCCGTCGGTGCCATGGGCCGGCGCTGCCGCGCCCCCCGTCGCCACGATCACCCGATCCGCCTTGTATTTGCGGGCCAGCACTTCTTGCGAAATCGGCTTTTTCCCTTTGCCCAAGGGCGGGGCGGCCACGCCCTCCTCCGCCTCCAGCCAATAGCTCCCTTCCTGAAACAGGAGCCCCATCACCCGGGTACGAAGGCATACCTGTACCCCCAATTGCCTGGCGCGCAGCCGCAACGCATCCACGGCCACGGCGGCCTGCAAGGCCGCGGGATAGCAGCGGCCCTCCTCCTCCATGCGCAGGGGCACGCCTAGGCTCTCCCAAAACGCGGCCAGCCGCTGGTAGGGCATGTATCCCAATACCTTTTGCGCAAAGGCCGCATCCCCATAATAAAGCGGAGTTCCGGCATTGAGGAGGTTTCCCCTCCCATTGCCGGTCACTCCAAGTTTTTTAAGGGTCTTATCATTGCGCTCCAGCACTGTAACGCTTTGGCCCCGTTGCGCCGCCCCGACGGCCGCCGCCATACCCGCCATGCCGCCGCCGATGATCACCGTTCGTCCCATGCTTGCTTTCCTTCCATCCACATGCTACCCCGCCGGTTATTTCATGGCGGCTTCCACCGCCTCGGTGACCGCCTCGTAAAAGGTGGGATGCGCCCGCAGGGGCCGCAGCAACTCCGTGGCGGATAAACCGCGCTGGATGGCCAGCGTCAACTCCCCCAGCAGGTCTGTGGCCCTGCCGCAAAAGAGCTGCGCCCCCAAGACCTGCTTGGTGTTCTTGTCCACCACCAGCTTGACGAACCCCCTGCCCAGCCCTTCGATCAGGCTGCGGGCATTTTGGGTGGTAAGGACTTTGCCCACCGACACCTCCATGCCCCGCTTCTTGGCTTCCTCTTGGGTGAGCCCCACGGAAGCAATCTCCGGGACGGTATATACGCAGCTGGGCACCAACGCCGTGTTGATGGGGGCTTCCAGGCCCAGCATGTGGCTCACCGCCGCCAGCCCCTGGGCATGGGCAGCATGAGCCAGCGCGCATAAGCCGTTCATATCGCCAATGGCGTACACCCCTGGAATGCTGGTTTCAAAGCTTGGGTTTACTTTCACGGCTCCCCGGTCCATCTCCGGTTCCATGTCCTCAGCAAACAGGCCCTGGGTAACCGGCTTGCGCCCGGTGGCCAGCAGCACCCTGTCGCAGGGGATGCTCTGCATCCCGTCCTTTTCCACCGTCACCACAAAGCTGCCCTTTTCCTTGGCCACAACTTGTAGCCGGGCATCGGTGAGCACCGCCACGCCCATGGCTTTGAGCATGATCTCCGCACTGCGGCCCAGTTCCCGATCCATCATAGGCAGGCAGCTTTTTTCCGCCTCAACGATGGTCACCAAGACCCCCAACCGCGCGTAGATACACGCCATTTCCACGCCAATCACCCCGCCGCCTACGATCAGCAGCGAGGAAAAGTCTCTCGTTCCTTTTTCACCCAACAAATCATCGCTGGTCCACAGGCTGGGGTCATTACAGCCGGGCAGGGGCAGACGGGCGGGCCTGCCGCCTGTAGCCAGCAGCACCTTGTCCGCGGTGAACCTTTCACTCTCGCCGTCCTTGGCCACCCGCACCGTGAAGGGCGCTTTTTGGGAAAGCAGCGTGCCCAAGCCCTCCAGCACAGCGATCTTGTGCGTTTTCATCAGCTGATGCAGGCCCTGGGTCAGCTGCTCCACCATCTCGTTCTTATGTTGCCACATGGCCCGGCGGTCAAACTCCGCCACCGCCCGTGGCGCAAAGGTCAATGCCGCCAGCGCGCTTTCGGTGGCATGGAGGTAGGCCTTGGTGGGCACACAGCCCCTCTGCAAACAGGTGCCCCCCAGCCGGTCCTTTTCCACCAAGGCCACATTCATGCCATGCTTGGAGGCATGGACCGCAGCGGCATAGCCTCCCGGCCCGCCGCCAATGACAATCAGGTCATAATGCATCATGCTTTGACTCCTTTGCCGCTATCCAGCTAGCTTTCGTTACCCTCCAGGGGACTTTCGTTGCTCCGGTCCATGGCCTTCATCTTCCCGCAAATCAACGCGCACACGTCCCCGGCCATTTGCAGCAAAGTGGGGTCGGTGAGCAGCTCCAGCTTTTGCTCAAAGCGGCTGCCAATGGCGGAGATCAAATACGGCGAGCCGGTGAGGGCCTGCTCAATGCGGGTAAAAAGGCTGGCCTCCATGGCATCGGTAAAAATCTTCGCCGATCGGATAATGCCCCCCTCCACCAGCAGCTTCACCGTGACGCCTCCCCAGGGGAAATGCTCGCTGACGGTGAACCCGTAGGGAAGCGCGGCGGGATAGATCCATTTTTCGTCCTCAAACTGCTGGGAGATCCGCTCCAGGGTAGGCCCATCCAGCATGTACTCATCCAGAACCGCCGGCTGTTCCTTTTTGTATACCCTGGCAAAGGCAAAAAACAAAGCCTCCTGCATGTCCCGAATGGTCATGTCCTCACAAAAGGTCTTCAGGTTCACCACCCGGGAGGTCACGCTCTTCACGCCTTGCTGTTGCAACTTTTGCTCATCCCCGGCCAGGTATTGCGCCATCACATCCATGTTGCAGTCCACCAAAAGGGTGCCATGATGAAAGGCGCTGCTGCCCGCCTTGTAGAAGGCATTGCCATTGAACTTTCGCCCTGCTGCCTGCAAGTCGTTGCGGCCGCTGGCCTCCGCCTGGACGCCAAAGGCGCTCACCGCCATTTTCAGCACGGAAAGCTGCTTTCCAATATCAAATTCCGCCTTGGGCAAAATGAAGGTAAAGTTCAGGTTTCCCAGGTCATGATACACCGCGCCGCCGCCGCTGAGCCGCCGGGCAATCCGTCCGCCAGACTGCAAAAATTCCTCCACCCGGCACTCGTACCAGGGGTTTTGGTTGCGGCCGATGACCACCGTATGCTGGTTCTGCCACAGATATAAAATGGCCGTGTCCTCAGGCAAAGTATCCATAAGGTGCTTTTCTACGGCCAAGTTATGATACGGGTCCGTTCCCCGTGCGATGAGACAGGCGGTGCGTCTGATCATGCTTTAGGACATCATAAGTCGTGGGGGGAGAACCGCAACACAGGGTTGCGGGCAGCGGCCACTTCATCGGGCCTGCCGATGACGGCATGGTGAGGGGTATGGTGCATGCTTTGGGGGTCTTGTTGCAGTTCCTCCAGAATGGTTTTCATAACCTCCGCCGCCTGATCGATGGTTTCGCGGCTTTCGGTCTCCGTGGGCTCAAACATCAGGGCTTCATGAACGATCAAGGGGAAGTACATGGTGGGCGGATGGATCCCATGGTCGATAAGCGCCTTGGCCACGTCCAGCGCGCTCACATCGAACTTTTCCTTGATATCCTCCAGGCTGAGCACGAACTCGTGCATGCAAAGCGCGTCCTTGGCGGGGGTATAGCCGATGTCCACCAAGCGGCGCATCAGATAGTTGGCGTTTAGCACCGCATGTTCCCCCACGGAGCGCAGGTTGTCCGCTCCCAGGGCTTTGAGATAGCACAGGGCCCGCACCATCACGGAAAAATTGCCGTAGAAGGCTTTCATTTGTAGCTTTCCCGGCGTCCCCGCGCTGGCCACGCCAGGCAGATAGGGAATCAGCGCTTTTTTGACGCCCACGGGCCCGCTTCCCGGACCACCGCCGCCGTGAGGGGTGGAGAACGTCTTGTGCAGGTTCAGATGGGTCACGTCAAAGCCCATATCCCCAGGACGGGCCACGCCCAAAATGGCGTTCAAGTTGGCTCCATCGTAATACAGCAGCCCTCCCGCGCCATGCACCAAATCCGCAATCTGCAAGATGTCCTTTTCAAACAAGCCCAGGGTGTTGGGGTTGGTAAGCATGATCCCCGCGGTTTCATCGGACAACAGGTTTTTGAGCGCTTCCAGATCCACACAGCCGTCCCCGCGGCTGGGCACGTTCACCACGGTATACCCCGCCATGGTGGCGCTGGCCGGGTTGGTGCCATGGGCGCTGTCCGGCACCAGAATCTTGGTGCGCTTGAGGTCATTTCTCGCCTCGTGATAGCCCTTGATGCACAGCATGCCCAGCAGCTCTCCATGGGCGCCAGCGGCAGGCTGAAGGCTGAAGGCATCCATGCCGGTGATCTCGCACAAATCCTTGGAAAGCTCCTCCATCACAGCGCGGCACCCCTGTGTGGCATGGACAGGGGCCAAGGGGTGCACCTGCCCAAAGAGGGCGGCCGCCTGCTCGTTGATGGCGGGGTTGTACTTCATGGTACAACTGCCCAGGGGATAAAAGCCGTTGTTCACGCCGTGGGCCCGCTGGGCCAAGGCTGTGTAATGGCGCGCCACATCACATTCGGTGAGCTCGGGCAGCACCGGGGCAACCTTGCGGCAAAAAGCGCTCGGCAGCGCGCGAACAGGCACATCGCAGGCTGGGATCACATCGCTGTATCGGCCAGGCACGCTGCGTTCGTAGTTCAGCAATACGGTTTCGTTCATTTCCCGCACACCTCCTTCACCCGTGCCGCCACTTTGTCCAACTCGGCCTTGGTGGCCTTTTCCGTTACACACCAGAGCATGTCGCCACCGGGCAAGGGCAAGCCGGAGAGCACGCCCTCTTTTTCCAATGACTTTTCAATGCTTTCGGCGGGCACAGGCAGGGCGGTGACAAACTCATGGAAAAAGGCTCCCTCATGGCGAAGCGTTACGCCTTTGATCTTGCACAGCTCCTGCGCCAGGTAATGCGCCTTGCTCAAACTGTTTTCCGCCACCTGGGTCAAGCCTCTGGCGCCCAAGTAGGTCAGGTACGCCCCGGCGGTGAGGGCGCAATGGGCCTGGTTGCTGCAAATGTTGCTGGAGGCTTTCTCCCGGCGGATGTGCTGCTCCCGGGCTTGTAGGGTGAGCACGAAGGCACGGCGGCCTTCACTGTCCGTGGTTTGGCCCACAATGCGGCCGGGCAGCCTGCGCTGCAGCGCCGCCGTGGTGGTGATGAACCCCAAGCTAGGCCCGCCAAAGGCCATGGGCAAGCCAAAAGGCTGTGCGTCGCCGCACACGATATCCGCGCCTACCTCTTTGCCTCCCGGCAGCAGGGCTAGCGTCATGGGGTTGACCCCCAGGATGCACTTCACCCCGGCCTCCTTGGCTTTGTGGAACATGCCCTCCACGTTTTCCAGCAGGCCATAGAAGTTGGGCTGCTGCACGTACAGGCAGGCCACATCGTCCTTGGCCAGCATCTCCCGCAGGGCTTCCCCGTCGGTGACGCCGTTTTTCGTGGGCACGACGCGGATCTCGTCCCCGGTGCCATAGCAATAGGTTTCCATGGTGGCGATGGTGTCCCGGTGGGCGGTGGCGCTGACCAGCGTCACGGTACGCTTCCGCTCCCGGCACATGACTGCAGCCTCGGCGGCGGCGGTGGCTCCATCGTAGACGGAGGCGTTACTGGCTTCCATCTGGGTCAACTCGCACATCAGGCTTTGAAACTCAAAAATGGACTGCAAAATCCCTTGGGACATCTCCGCCTGGTAGGGAGTATAGGCGGTAACAAACTCCTCCTTGGTGGCCACCCGGCTTACCACGGGCGGGATGAAATGGTCATAGCAGCCCGCGCCTCTGAGCGTCAGCCGATAGCTTTGGTTCTGGCCGGCAAGCTCCTGCATGGCCGCCAGGGTCTCCATCTGGCTAAGGCCCTGGGCCATGTCCACCGGCCCCTGCAACAAAACGCTGCCTGGGATGTCGGCAAAAAGATCCTTCATTTGATGCAGCCCCAGAGCGGCAAGCATTTCCTCCCGCTCGGCATCCGTATGGGGCAGGTAGTGACCCATGGCGCTTCCTCCTATGGTCCCTTTTTCACAAGCTTCAAGGTGTTCAGCCCTTGGCCTCCCAATTATTGGTGCTCCAAAAAGGCCGTGTATTCCTCGGCGCTCATCAGGCCGTCTTTTCCGGTGATGCCCTCAATGCGGCACAGCCAAGCGTCATAGGGAGCGGCGTTGATCTTTTCCGGCGCGTCCAGCAGTTCCTCATTGATGGCTGCCACGGTGCCGGTGACGGGGCTGTACACATCGCTGACCGCCTTCACGCTTTCCACATCGGCCAACGGCACGCCCTTGGCGGCGTTGTCTCCCTCCTGGGGCAGGTTGACAAAGACCAGGTCGCCCAGTTCGCTCTGGGCATAATCGGTGAGGCCCACCGTAGCGGTGGTGTCGTTTTCAAACAGAACCCACTCATGGCTTTCGCTGTACATGCGGTCTTTCTTGATTTCCATATCATTCTCTCCCCGGCTTTTCGCCTTCTTATTTTTTGCGGCTGTAGAAGGGCAGGGGCACAACCTCCGCCTCCACGGCCTTGCCGCGAATGTCCACAAAGAGCTTGCTGCCCGGCGCCGCGTAGGCCACCTCCACCAACGCCATCGCCACCGGCGCGTCTAAGGTGGGAATGAAGGTGCCGCTGGTGGTGCTTCCCACCTGGCTGCTTCCGTCCAGCACGGGGTATTGTTCCCGGGCGATGCCCCTGCCGGTGATTTTCAGGCCGACGCGCGCGCGCGTCGGTTGCCCGGCGGCCACCAGCGCCGCTTTGCCTATGAAATCCACTTTCTCTAGCTTCACAAAGCTTGCCAGACCCGTCTCCAGCGGCGAAATGGCGTCATCCATCTCGTGGCCGTACAGCGGCATAGCAGCCTCCATGCGTAGCGTGTCCCGGCAGCCCAGGCCGCAGAGCCGCAGGCCAAAACCCCTGCCCGCTTCCACCAGCGCGTCAAACAGCTTTGGGGCATCCTCGGCGGCGGCATACAGCTCAAAGCCATCCTCCCCGGTATACCCGGTGCGGCTCACCAGGCAGGGGATGCCCGCTACAGGCACCTGCTGCAAAAAGCTGTAGTACTTTTGTGGAATGCACTCCTGACTGACCAGCGTTTGCAGCACAGCCTCCGCCTTGGGGCCCTGAAGGGCCAGCTGGCAGTATTGGTCGGATACATCGGTGATGGCTACTTCTCCAAACTGATGGGCCAACATATGGTTGACATCCTTATGACGGTTGCTGGCATTCACCACAACCATGAAGGTTTCATCCGCCAAACGGTACACCAGCACATCGTCCACCACGCCGCCCTGATCGTTCAGCATCGGGCTATAGCGCACCCGGCCCACCTGTAGGCTCATAAAATCGTTGCATAGTAAGTGTTGTAGGTTGGCCAGCGCGTCCGGACCCACAAACATCACTTCACCCATGTGGCTCACGTCAAACAGACCCACGCTTTCCCGCACAGCCTTATGCTCGGCGATGACCCCGGAAGCGTATTGCACCGGCAGGTAATACCCCGCAAAGGGCACGATCTTACCGCCGTGCTCCACATGTTTCTCATATAGCGGCGTTTTGAAAACAGCTTGCTCCTCCATAAAAAATCCGCCTCCTCTTGGATAAGGAAAACAGACGGCGCTTTGCGCCACGACCCGCCCGCCTGCACCGGCAGTCCCATAAAGGGTTTTATTCTATGCTTCCGCCGGAGCGGGAGCAGGCTGTCAACCTTTTGAAATTTCCAAATTCAGTATAAGGCAGGGGCGGTTGGATGTCAATTGAAAAGCGGTTTGTCCTCCCTTTCCCTCCGATTGAAAAGCACCCGAAATGTTTCAATGGAACCTTCCATCTAAGGGCTATGCCCTTCGCTCGCTCTCTTGTTTCTTCCCATCATTATAAGAATGAAAGAGCACACTCAGCTGGGGCCGTCTTTTGGCAGCTCAGCTGCTTTTTTCAGCAGGATAGGCGGAGTTCCTTGTGGTACCCTTTCCATTGAATTATACTGTTCCTGTGTCGCCCAGGAGAAGGAGAACAACATCCCATGAAAATCACCATCCAAGAAAATGCCCAGTGGGAAGAGACGGAGGTTCTGATTCGCTGCAAGCAAGTGGATCAAGAAATCCTGCGCATTCTTGCCGCGCTGCGAGAGCTGGATCAGACCGGGGTCAAGCTGCTGGGGCGCAAAGAGGGCAAGTCTCATCTGCTGGAGCCGTCCGATATCCTCTATATGGACACTGTAGACCGGCGGACCTTCCTGTACACCGTGGGTGATGTCTACGAATCCGGCTTGCGTCTCTTTGAATTGGAAGAGCGTTTGAGCGTTCGGCAGTTTTTCCGCGCCTCCAAATCTGCGATCATCAACATCGCCAAGATCAAAACCATCATGCCTGACTTTGGCGGCCGCCTGGAAGTGACGCTGCAAAACGGTGAAAAACTTACTGTTTCACGGCAGTTTGCAGCACATCTCAAATCGATTCTAAAAATGTGAGGTGCCCGCGTATGAAACGGTTTTTGGAAACGCTGATGGCCGTCAAAAGCACGGCCGCGCTTGTATTGTCGGGAGAGATCGTATTGCTGGCGCTGGCGCGTATGCTGCTGGGGTACGACGCTGTGCCCATTGCTTATCTCTGGCAAGCCCTGGCGCTGTGCCTCATCGTCGCGTCGGCTCATTTTGTCTTCTTCTCCACAGCCCTGCTGCCCAAAATGCGTCCCGCTCATCGGTTGTTGCTCTTTGGAGCGGTGATGCTTCTCGTCCTGGCGGCCTTTGCCTACGCGTTCACCTGGTTCCCCTTGGGCAACCCATGGGCATGGCTCCTCTTCCTGGTCGTTGCGTTGGTGGCGCTGGGGCTCGTTTGGGGGGCTTTCCACATTTACTCCCGCATCACCGGCCAGAAATACAGCCAACACCTGACTGCATACCAGTCCAAACACATCCGGTAGCAGCCCTGCATGGCACCCAAGCAAGGTTTTTTGCATAGGATGGCACGAAATCCCCTGGAAAGAGGGTGTCCCTATGCCTCACCTCGGGCCGCAGCCTTGCGGCAGATGTGATCCCTTGCCTCCATGTTATCCCTTTTGCCCTCCCGATCGTCCAGGGCCTCCCGGTCCTGCGGGTCCTGCGGGTCCTGCCGGCGCTCCAGGCGCTCCAGGCGCTCCAGGGCCAGCCGGACCTCCCGGACCGCAAGGCCCTCAAGGTCCCCAAGGCCCGCCTGGCCCCGGCACGGTCAGCAACAACCTGGTATATGTGACCCAGCAAAGCATCGGCTCCTTTTCTGTCATTGATGGAGAAACCGCCACGGTGGTCAGCACGGTGCCCGTATCCGCCAGCGTCCGTGGCATCAGCTATAACCCCAACGTTAATAAACTCTATGTGCTTAATTATACCAATGGGCTCACACACATTTATGACGCTACCGCCCTCATGGAGCTGGCGTCCGTTTCCACCGGCCCGCTGCCGTTTCTGGCGGCGGTCAACACCGCCACGGATTTGGTTTATGTATCCGAGGGCGTTTCGAGCCAACTCTTTGTGATCGATGGCCTGAGTAACAACCTGGTGCGCACCGTAAGCGTGGGTTCCTTTCCCGGCGGCGTTGGCGCGGACCCGGTGCTGAACCAGGTATATTCCTCCAACGGCTCGCCCAGCAACAGCTTGAGCATTCTAAACGGCGTAACCAATACATTGTTGGCGACCCTGCCCATGGGTTTGGATCCAGGCGCCGTGGGGGTAAATCCCCGCACAGGGCTGGTGTATGTCCCCGGTTTTCGAAGCAACAACGTGACTGTTGTTGACGGAAAAACCAATGCTGTGCTGGCCACCATCACCGCCGGTATTGGCGCCAATCCCCTGGGCTGCGGCGTGAACCCCGTAACCAACCGGATCTATGTGGCCAATTATGGCAGCGCCACGGTGTCCGTCATCCGCGGCGCTGATCAAACGGTCATCGCCTCGATTCCCGTAGGGACAAATCCCCGCAATATCGCTGTCAATCCGCTGACCAACCGGATTTACGTCACCAATTCCAGCGCAAATACCGTTTCCGTGATCGACGGAAACAGCAACCAAGTCATCGCCACCATCCCTGTACCCGGAACCCCTTATGACATTGCCGTCAATCCATAATGGGCTTTTGGATCTGTCCTTCAAAACTGGTAATTCCCTCTCTTTTTTGGTATACTAAGCAATGGGTTTTTTGGCGGAAAGGAAGGTGCTTCCATGCGTTTTACCAAGATGGAAGGCTCGGGCAACGATTACCTCTACATCAACGGGTTCCAGGAAACCGTGGAGGATCCCTCCGCCCTGAGCATCCAAATGAGTCACCCCCACTTTGGCTGTGGCGCGGACGGGTTAATCCTGATTTTGCCCAGCGACAAAGCCGATTTTCGCATGCAGATGTTTAACAACGATGGCAGTGAAGGGCTGATGTGTGGCAACGGCATCCGTTGCGTTGCCAAGTATTGCTACGACAGGGGCCTAACCTCCAAGACTGAATTTGATGTGGAGACCGCCGTGGGGATCAATCATCTGGTCTGCGCGATTAAGGATGGTCAGGTGGAAACCGTGCGGGTGGACATGGGAGAGCCAGTGCTGGATGGCAAGCATATCCCCAGCACCATCGAAGGCAATCCGGTGATCGGGCATCCCTTGCAGACCGCCAGCCAAACCTTTCCCGTCACCTTGGTCAACGTGGGCAACCCCCACGCCGTCACCTTTGTGAAAAATCCCAGGGATACCATGCGCCGGGCCGGACCCTCCCTGGAGAGGCATCCCGTCTTCCCGGAACGCGCCAACATCGAGTTTGCCCACGCCATCGACCGCAGCCATATCATGATGTGGGTATGGGAGAGGGGCACCGGAGAGACGCTGGCCTGCGGCACCGGGGCTTGCGCCACGCTGGTGGCGGCCGTGCTGAACGATCTGACGGATCGGGCCGCGGACATCCTGTTGCCCGGCGGCACCATACGGGTGGAATGGAACGAGCAGGATAATCATGTTTACATGACTGGCCCCGCCGCCTTTGTGTACGACGGCCAGTGGCTGCGATAAGCCGCCCGCGTCTGCGGACTTGTAAGTGAGGAGGACCCCCATGCTCAAATCCAACCCCTATTTTGAACGGCTCCCCGGCAGTTATTTGTTTGCGGAGATTGCAAGGCGCATTCAGCAATACACCGCCCAAAACCCTGACAAAGATCTGATCCGCCTGGGCATTGGCGACGTGACCCGTCCCTTAGCCCCGGCGGTCATCGACGCGATGCACAAGGCCGTGGATGAAATGGGCCGTGCAGAGACCTTCCACGGCTATGGCCCGGACTATGGTTACGATTTTTTGGTAAACGCCATCATTGAAAACGATTATCACGCCCGCGGCGTTGAGGTCGCTTATGATGAGGTTTTCATCTCCGATGGAGCCAAGAGCGATGTTGCCAATCTGCAAGAGTTATTCTCCCCGGACTCCGCCATCGCCGTTACCGACCCGGTGTATCCGGTGTATGTGGACAGCAACGCCATGGCAGGCCGCATTGGCCATTATGGCAAGGATCGCTGGGACAAGCTCTGTTACTTGCCCTGTCATGGGGACAACGGCTTTGTGCCCCCGTTGCCGGACCGCCCCGTGGATGTGATCTACCTCTGTTACCCCAACAACCCCACGGGAACCACCCTATCCAAAGCGCAGCTTAAAACCTTTGTGGACTATGCCAGGCAGCATGGCAGCCTGATCGTCTATGATGCCGCCTACAAAGCGTTCATCCACACCGATGCCCCTCACAGCATCTATGAGGTGGAAGGCGCCAAGGACGTGGCCATCGAGTGTTGCAGCTTCAGCAAAACCGCTGGATTTACGGGTACCCGCTGCGCCTGGACGGTCATCCCTCACCAGGTGAAGGCCTTGGGCGCCTCCGGCCAGCCCGTGGAGCTTAACGCCCTGTGGAAGCGCCGCATGGGCAGCAAGTTCAACGGGGTCAGTTACCCGGTGCAGCGGGCCGCCGCGGCCGTGTACAGCCAGCAGGGCTGGGCCCAGTGCCAAGCCAATATCGACTATTACGCAAATAACGCAACAATCATCCGACAGGGGTTAGAAAAATCTGGATATACGGTTTTCGGCGGGGTGGACGCCCCCTATATCTGGATGCGTACCCCCGACGGCGTGGACAGCTGGCGTTTCTTTGACCAACTGATGCAGACCGTGGGCGTGGTGGGCACCCCCGGCGCGGGCTTTGGGCCCTGCGGCGAGGGGTACTTCCGCCTGACCGCCTTTAATACGCTGGAAAAAACACAGGAAGCTGTCAAGCGGATTGGAAAGATGGGGTGACCCCCCCTGGCAAAGCGATAGGCATAATAATGATCCCCCGGCATAGCCGGGGGTTTTCTCCGCACAAAAATCATCGGCGCAACATACGTTGCGCCGATGATCAAAAACCCAGGGATTCTTACTTGGCGTTGGCGGCAGCCTTGGCCAAAGCAGCCAGGAAATCGTCCACATGGATGGTGCAGCCAGCCTTCAGATCTGCATCGTCTGCAGCGCCGGAGGCCACTTCGTCAGGGGTCTTGCCGATGCACCAGGCTTCCAGGGCATCGATCTGCTCGCCCACTTCCTTGCCGATGGGGGAAGCTGCACGCATGCCATAATCATCGCCCAGTTCCTTCTTGGTGCGCAGAGCGACGTCCTTTTCGCTGGTAATCACGCCAGCAGCAGTGAAGGTGCCCTTGGCCTGCGCGACATCAAAGCTAATGGCGACGATTTTGCCATCGGCGCCCAAGGTCAGCGCGCATCCGGTGGTGTTCACTTCGATGGTGCCATCCGCATCCGCGGCGGCATCCTTGCTGTGCGCGCCGCTGATGGCGAACACAAGGCCCAGACCGTAGGTATCAGCCAGCGCGATGGCGCTCAGGGACAACAGGGCAACTACGAGAATGAGGGAAACAATTTTTTTCATGATGACGGCTCCTTTAATCTCAGTTTCCATTCCCTGTCTAGGGAATGCTACACAAATATCCTATCAGAATCCCATGGGAATAGCAATAGTCCCAAGCTCAGAATTTCCTAGAAATCTTTTCATCAAAGCCTACTGCGCCAAATAGTCCAGCAGCAGCGCTTTGGCCGCCTCCACGTCCCGCAGGTCGATGACCTCACAAGCGCTATGCACATACCGGCAGGGAATGCTGACCGTGCCAACGGGCATGCCCCCCCTGGACATCTGCATCGCCTGGGCATCCGTGCCGCCGTAAGGCAGCACTTCCCGCTGGGTCTTCACCCCGGTACGCTTTCCTGCGGCCAACAACGCTTCCACCACCTGGGGATGGCTGATGCTGCCCTGGTCCATGATCTTGATGGCCACGCCCTCCCCCAACTTGAGGGCAGGCAGCTTTGTCTCTGGGGTGTCGCCATGGGCGGACACATCCAATGCAATGCCCACATCCGGCTCCGCGCTGTAGGCTGCGGTTCGCGCTCCCCGGCAGCCCACTTCTTCCTGGGTGGAAAATACCGCGATGAGGGTGTTTTTGCAAGGGCCAAGTTCCCGCATGACCGCCACCAGCAAAGCGCATGCCACCCGATCGTCCATGGCAGGAGCCACCACCCGGTGCTTGCCCAGGCGAAAGCAATCGTTGCTGTATACGGCTACGTCTCCCAGGCTAACCATGGCCAGCGCCTCTTGTTGATCCTCAGCGCCGATATCCAGGAACATATGCTTCATCACGGGGTTTTCCCCCTCCCGGACGGGCTGCTGCACCAGCACGCCTTGTACCCCGTTTTCAAAGGACACATGCCGGGTTTTGCTCACCGCCAAATTGATACCGCCCACGGGCATCACCCTCAAGAAGCCTTCCTCCTCCGCCGCCACCACCACAAAACCGATGTGATCCATATGGGCGGACAGCATGATGCGTTTGCCCTGCGGATCCGTGCCTTTTTTTTCGGCAATCAGGTTGCCCAGGGCATCCCGGCGGAAGCTGTCTACCTTGCCCTGGAGCAGCTTTTCCACCGTGTCCGCCACCAGGCCTTCATGGCCTGTGGCCCCATAGAGATTCACCATTTGCTCAATCAGTTCAAACATGGCTTCCACCTCTTTCAATCAATGCTTTGGCCAGCAGGTACTGGGCTTGCACATCCCCTTGGGCGCAAACCGATGAGGGGCTATGAATGTAGCGGCAAGGCACGCTGAGCACGCAAGTCTTCGCTCCCAGGCCGGCATGTTGCAGCACGCCACCCTCGTTGCCTCCGCTGACGCTCATCTTTACCTGATGAGGAATTTCCTTTTCCTTTGCCAGGGCCAACACCTCTGCAAACAGCTGCGGATGAGCAATGGAGGCGTTGTCCATAAAGCTGACGGCCACGCCGCCGCCCACCCGGCACACTTGCTGGGTTTTGGGAACATCCCCGGTATCGTTGGCAGTGGTGCCTTCCAGAATGATGCCCACATCCGGCATCAGGCGAAACGCCGCACCGGCAGCTCCGCGGCAGCCTACCTCCTCCTGGCAGGTAAAGACAAAACTGGTTTTGCCGGCGCAATCCGCTTCCAGCAGCCGCAGCAGGTTATACACCCCCACCCGGTCATCGATGGCCTTGGCCAAAATCAAATCCTCCCCAAAGGTCTGATAGGCGGTGGCAAAGGTTACCGGCGTGCCCAGGGGTGCGGAGGCCAAGGCCTCGTCCTTGTCCTTGGCGCCAATATCCACAAACAGCTGGTCAATGTCCAGCACGGCCTTGCGATCCTCCGGGCTTTGCTGGTGGATGGCCATGGCCCCAATGATCCCGTCGATGGCTTTCTTTTCGGGCGCGCCGTCGGCAGCAGGGGCATCATAACCCACCTTCACCCGCTTGCTCACCAGCACCCGTGGGTCGATCCCACCAATGCCACGTACCCGCAACAGACCCTCATCCGTGGCGGAAACCACCATCAGCCCCACCTCGTCCATGTGGGCGCAAAGCATGATATGCGGCGCAGTGGCATCCTTCCCGGGCTTCTGCGCGATCACGTTGCCCGCCTTATCGATGGATACCTGCGCCTGGCCCAAAGCCGCCATACAGGCAGAGTATACCGCCCGGCGCACAGGCTCCTCCCGCCCGCTGACGCCCGGCAACTGGCAAAAGGTCTTCAGTTCCATAGCTCTTCCTCCCAGCCCTGGCCCAATTCGGCCAAAAAATGCGCCAACAGCCTGCCGCATTCCGCAATCACCGCCGTGTCCAACAACTCCACGGTGGTGTGCATGTACTTCAGGGGCAAATCCATCAGCAGGCAGGGGATGCCTTCCCTGGCGATTTGCACCGTGTCCGCATCGGTGCCGGTGCGGCTTTCCGCATGCTCGGCGTTCAGCTTGATCCCATGGGCTTTCGCCGTGGCCTTCAGCCGGTCCACCAGCTTGTGCTGAATGAGCGGGCCATAGGTGACGGCGGGAGCATCCAAGGGGATGGTGGTGTCCGGTTTGCTTTGGGGCAAGGGGGCATGGCTCACGTCCAACACCACGGCCATGTCAGGGTCGATGGTATAGGCTGCCACCTGGGCGCCCCGGGCCCCCACTTCCTCCTGGGACGTACAGACAAAGTACAAATCCGCCTCATGACGCATGCCCTGAAGCCGCTCCGCCGCGTCCAGCATCGCGCCGATGCAGGCCCTGTCATCCATGGCTTTCCCTGCGGCGCGGCCTCCCAGCAACGAAAGGGTCTCCCCGCGCAAGGTGATCAAATCGCCGATGTGTACCAGCGTGCGCACCTTTTCTACCGGCAGCCCCACATCGACAAACAGATTGTCCAGCCTGTAATTCTTCTTTTGCTCCGCGCCATCCAGCAGGTGCGGCGGTTTGGCGCCCACCACGCCGGTGAGCTTTACCGCTTGGCCTCCCCCGTCCTTCCCGTGGACCGTCACCACGGCTGCGGGCAGTATGCGGGGATCCACGCCCCCCACCTGGCCCATGCGCAATGTGCCATCGGGCAAAATGTCCGCCACCATCAGGGCGATCTCATCCTGATGGGCGCAGAGCATCACCCGGCATGGGGCCTTTTCCCCTTCTTGGGTGGCCTTTTTCACGGCAATCACGTTTTGTAGCGGATCGATGTGAACGCTGTCCACCAAAGGGCGAAACTGCTCTGCCAGCCAAGCCGCCACCTCGCCTTCATAGCCGCTGGGCCCGTGCTTCGTACTGGCCTCCTGTAAATATCGTAGGATGTCCATGCTCTGCCGCCTTTCCAAACAAACATGGGTCGATGATTTAGCCCAAACCATTATACCCTATGGGATAACCCTTTGCAAACCACCTGTAGACCGCTCCCTCCGCGCTGGCGAAACCCACTTTTGCATGGCCACCGGTTCTCAGCTTTTCTTGAGCAGCGGATCCATGGGCGCATCCCCAAAACGGTGCTGATTTTTTGCAAAAACCCTTGACAGCCGGGGCAAAAAGCGGTATGATGTTTTTGAAGGTCAAAGAAAGTCAGATACATCTCTGAGCCTTTTCCTTTCAGCAAAAATCATCGCTGGGCCCTTTCCGCCCAAGATTGGAGGCCATCATGACCATGCAAGAATTTACAGAAAAAAGCCGCGCCGCGCTTGCCTTTGCGCAGCAGCTCACCGTGGAATACCAAAACCAGGAAGTCTCCCAGGAGCATTTGACCTATGCCTTGCTCCATGACCCCCAGGGGCTGATCTCCCAGCTGCTCACCAAAATGGGCAAAAACACGGATCAGCTTCGGAACCGCGTTGAGACCATGCTCACTCGCCTGCCCAAGGTAACCGGCGCGGGCCGTGAGCCGGACAAAATCTATATTTCCTCCGATGTGGAACGTGCCATTGTCACCGCCCGAGAACAGGCCGAGCGTATGAAGGATGAGTATATCAGTGTGGAGCACCTGTTCATGGGCCTTCTGGCCAAGGCCACCCGTCCCATGCAAGAGGTATGGTCAGGCATCGGCCTCACCGAGACGGCCTTTTTACCTGTGCTGCAAAGCGTGCGGGGCAATACCCGCGTCACCAGCGAAACCCCGGAGGACACCTATGACGTGCTCACCAAATATGGCCAAGACCTGGTGGCTTTGGCGCGCCAGCAGAAGCTGGACCCAGTGATCGGCCGGGATCATGAGATCCGTAGCGTCATCCGCATCCTCACCCGAAAGACCAAAAACAACCCGGTCCTGATCGGCGAGCCCGGCGTGGGCAAGACCGCTATCGCCGAGGGTTTAGCCCTGCGCATTGTGCGGGGCGATGTCCCCGACAGCCTAAAAGACCACCAGGTGTTTTGCCTGGACATGGGCGCGCTGATCGCCGGGGCTAAGTATCGGGGCGAGTTTGAAGAGCGGCTCAAGGCCGTGCTGGCGGAGATCAAAAAGAGCGAAGGCCGCATTTTGCTGTTCATCGACGAGCTGCACACCATCGTAGGCGCGGGCAAGACCGAGGGCTCCATGGATGCGGGCAATTTGCTAAAGCCCATGCTGGCCCGGGGCGAGCTGCACTTGATCGGCGCCACCACCTTGGACGAATACCGCAAGTACATTGAAAAGGACGCGGCCCTGGAACGCCGCTTCCAACCGGTGCTGGTCACCGAGCCCACCGTGCCGGACACGATCTCCATCCTGCGGGGCTTGAAGGAACGCTACGAAGTGTTCCATGGCGTGAAGATTCAGGATAGCGCATTGATCGCCGCCGCCATCCTGTCCCACCGCTACATCAGCGACCGCTTTTTGCCGGACAAGGCCATCGATTTGATGGACGAAGCCTGCGCCATGATCCGCACGGAAATTGACAGCCTGCCCGCCGAGCTGGATGAGGTGAGCCGCCGGATCATGCAGCTGGAGATCGAACAGGCCGCCCTGAAAAAGGAAGAGGACGGCGAAAGCAAGCGCCGCCTGCAAACCCTGGAAAACGAGCTTACCCGCCTGCGGGAGGATTTCTCCGCGATGAAGGTGCGCTGGGAGAACGAAAAAGCCGCTATCCAAAAGGTCCAAAAGCTCCGGGAGGACATCGAGCAGGTGAACGCGGAGATTCAGCTGGCGGAGCGTAACTACGACCTGGGCAAGGCCGCCGAGCTGAAATATGGCCAACTCCCCAAGCTCCAGGAGGAACTGAAGCAGGGAGAGGAACAGGCGGAGAAGGAGCAGGGCAGCAGCAGCCTGCTGCGAGACAAGGTTACCGAGGAGGAGATCGGCCGCATCGTCAGCCGCTGGACTGGCATCCCCGTCACCAAACTGAAAGAAAGCGAGCGGGAGAAGCTGCTCACTTTACCGGATGAACTTCACCACCGGGTCATCGGCCAGGACGAAGCGGTGCAGAAGGTTAGCGAAGCCATCTTGCGCAGCCGGGCGGGTATCGCCGACGAGAACCGGCCCATTGGCAGCTTTCTTTTCTTGGGCCCCACCGGCGTGGGCAAGACCGAGCTGGCCAAAGCCTTGGCCCAAAGCCTCTTTGATGATGAAAAGAATATGATCCGTATCGATATGAGCGAGTATATGGAAAAACATTCCGTCAGCCGCCTGGTAGGCGCGCCTCCAGGCTATGTGGGCTTTGAAGAGGGGGGCCAGCTTACCGAAGCCGTACGCCGCAAGCCCTACTGCGTTGTCCTTCTGGACGAGGTGGAAAAAGCCCATCCGGATGTGTTCAACATCTTGCTGCAGGTACTGGATGACGGCCGCATCACCGATAGCCAGGGCCGCACCGTGGATTTCAAAAACACCATCATCATCATGACCAGCAACCTGGGTAGCCCCCTGCTGCTGGAGGGGATGAAGAACGGCGCGATCCCCGAGGAAACCCGAAGCAGCGTCATGAAGCTGTTGCAAACTCAGTTTCGGCCAGAGTTTCTTAACCGCATCGACGACATCGTGTTCTACAAACCCCTGGAAAAAGCCGAGGTTTCCA